>JBBATA010000017.1:0-18205 GCA_040399005.1 Solirubrobacteraceae bacterium | reverse complement strand
CCGCCGACGCGGCCAATCCCGCCCGCGATCATCGGTATTGGCGCAAGCCGTAAGGGCCCTTCGCCCGTATACGATGCAGGTGGCAGGAGCTCCGCAGCTCCGGCCAAACGCGACGAAAGAACAGAGACGACCGAATGCCCGAACAGGACGTACTGATCATCGGCGCCGGCCTCGCCGGCCAGCGCGCCGCAATCGCCGCCGCGGAGACCGGAGCCTCGGTGGCCATCCTCTCCAAGGTCCACCCCGTCCGCTCCCACTCGGTGGCGGCCGCCGGCGGCATCAACGCTGCCATCAACCCGTCCGACGACTGGCGCTCCCACGCCTACGACACCGTCAAGGGATCCGACTTCCTCGGCGACCAGGACGCGATCGAGGCGATGTGCCGTGAGGCCCCGGCCGAGGTGATGTGGCTCGAGCACGCCGGAGTCACCTTCCACCGCAACGAGAAGGGCGAGATGGACCTGCGCGCCTTCGGCGGCGCCTCGATGAAGCGCACCGCCTACGTCGCCGACATCACCGGCCAGGCCCTCCTCCACGTCCTCTACGAACAGCTCATGAAGTACCACGAGGTGATCGACCGTTACGAGGAGTGGTTCGTCACCTCGCTGATCGTCAACGGCGACGGCCACTGCGTCGGCGCGGTGGCCCGTGACGTGCGCGACGGCCACATGGAGACCTTCTCGGCCAAGAGCGTGATCCTCGCCTCCGGCGGGGCCGGCCAGTGCTTCTCCCCCACCACCAACGCCCTGATCTGCACCGGTGACGGGATCGCCCAGGCCTACCAGGCCGGCGCCCCGCTGATGGACATGGAGATGATCCAGTACCACCCGACGACGCTCGCCGAGAACGGCTTCCTGATCACCGAGGGCGCCCGCGGCGAGGGAGCGCACCTCCTCAACTCCGAGGGCGAGCGCTTCATGGAGAAGTACGCGCCGAACAAGATGGAGCTCGCCTCGCGCGACGTCGTCTCCCGCGCTGAGCAGACCGAGATCAACGAGGGGCGCGGCGTCGGCCCCGATGGCCGGGGCATCTACCTCGACATCACCGTCGTGCCGCGCAAGCGCACGCTCGAGGCGCTCCGCGAGATCGTCAACATCGGCAAGGACTTCGCCGGCGTCGACATCACCCGCGAGCCGATCGTGATCCAGCCCGGGATGCACTACATCATGGGCGGGGTCAAGACCGACATCCACGGCGCCACCCCGGTCCCCGGGCTCTACGCCGCCGGCGAGGTCGCCTGCGTCTCGGTCCACGGAGGCAACCGCCTCGGCGCCAACTCCCTGCTCGACACGCTCATCTTCGGCCGCCGCTCCGGCGAGCACGCCGGCCGCCGCGCCCTGGAGATGCCGATCCCGGAGGTCTCCTCCGAGCCGCTCGAGCGCGACCGGGCGATGATCGACGAAATCCTCGCCCGCCCCAAGAGCGGCCCGCGGATCTCGGAGATCAAGCGCGAGCTCGGCGAAACGATGAACCGCTACGCCGCCGTCTACCGCGACGAGGCCGGGCTGCAGACCGCCCTGGAGATCGTGCGGCGGCTCAAGGAGCAGGCCGGAAGCGCCTGGGTCGACGACAAGGGCACCGTCTTCAACCAGGACGTGCTCGGCGCGATCGAGCTCGACTACATGCTCGACTGCTCGGAGGCGATCGTCATGGCCTCGCTCGAGCGCCGGGAGTCGCGCGGGGCGCAGTTCCGCACCGACTACCCCGAGCGCAACGACGAGGAATGGCTCAAGCACATCGACGTCTCGCGCAACGGCGGCGAGGAGCCCCACATCTCCTACTCGCCGGTCACGATCACGCAGTGGCAGCCCGAAGAGCGCAAGTACTAGCCCCAGACAAGAGGAACCATGGCCGAATTCACCCTCAGGATCCGCCGCTACGACCCGCAGTCGGGGGACGCCCCCTACTGGGACGAGCGCACCGTCGACCTCGAGCCGCATCGCTCCGTGCTCGAGGGAATCCTCCAGGCCCGTAACGAGCAGGACGGCTCGATCGGCGTGCGCTGCTCGTGCCGCTCGGCGATCTGCGGCTCCTGCGGCGTGCGGATCAACGGCCAGCCCGGCCTGGCCTGCCACACCCACCTCGACCAGGCGCTCGAGGGCTCCAAGGACGGGGTGATCGAGGTCGAGCCGATGGGCAACATGCCGGTCATCCGCGACCTGATCGTCGACATGGACGCCGTCCACTGGAAGAAGATCCAGCAGGTCACGCCGTGGCTGATCCCCAAGGAGCCGGTCCCCGAGCGCGAGTACATCGTCCCGCGCGAGTCGATGATCGACATCACCCAGTCGATGGCCTGCATCCAGTGCGGCGCCTGCGTCTCGGACTGCCTCTCGATGGAGGTCGACCCGCTCTTCATCGGCCCGGCCGCGCTGGCCAAGAGCTACCGCTTCGTCGGCGACCCGCGCGACGCCGCCCACAAGGAGCGCCTCGTGTACCTCTCCGAGGACAAGCACGGCATCTACGACTGCACCCACTGCTTCAAGTGCATCGAGGCCTGCCCGAAGGGCGTCGCCCCGATGAACCAGATCATGAGGCTGCGGCGGATCTCCGGCAACGTCTACGACATCGAGGACCGCAACAACGGCGAGCGCCACGAGATGGCCTTCGTCAAGAACATCCGCAAGAACGGCATCCTCCACGAGGCCGACCTGCTCCCCGACTCCTACGGCGGCAAGTTCCACCCGCGCGCCGTGCCGGAGCTGATCAGCTCGCTGCCGGTCGTGGTCACTGCGCTGCTGCGCCGCAAGGTCACTCCGGCCAAGGCGATGCTCCACAGCCACAAGGCCCCCGAGGGCGTCAAGCAGATCTTCGACGACATCGAGGGTCGTGACGGCGGGGTCGAGTTCAACCTCTACATCCAGGGGACCGACGAGGACAACGCCGAGCCGCCCGGCGCCGAGGGAGTCCTCGAGAAGGTCGCCGAAGACGTCGTCACCGAAGCGGTCGAGGAGGCCCCGGTCACCCCGGCCGGCGGCGAAGGCTCGAGCGCGTAAGGAAGGAAGAAGAGATGAAGGTTGCCTACTGGCCCGGCTGCGTGAGCAGGGGCTTCACCCCGGAGCTTCACGGCTCGATGGAGAAGGTCGCGCCGCTGCTCGATATCGAGCTCGTCGAGCTCGACCGTGCAAGCTGCTGCGGGGCCGGCGTGATCGCCGAGCACAGCCAGGAGCTCGCCGACACCCTCAACGCCCGTACCTTCGCCCTCGCCCAGCAGGTCGAGGGAGCCGACCTGATGATGAACATCTGCTCCACCTGCCAGGGCGCCCAGAGCGAGTGCCAGCAGAGGCTCGACGCCAGCGCCGACTACCGCGAGCACGTCAACGGCACGCTCTCCGGCGAGGGCCTCGAGTACGAGGCGAACATCGTCAACAAGAACTTCCTCTGGGTCCTCGTCGAGGAGATCGGCCTGGACAACCTGAAGGGACTGGTCAAGCGGCCGCTGACCGACCTTCGCGTCGGCCCGTTCTACGGCTGCTACATCGTGCGGCCCACCGACCGCCTCAAGATCGACGGCGAGCAGCCCCGTGACGAGTACCTCGGCATGGTCATCGAGACCCTCGGCGGCACCGTCATCGACTACGCCGGCTCGCACAAGTGCTGCGGCTTCCCGATCATCACGATGAACAAGAAGGCCTCGCTGACCCAGGCCGGCCGCCACCTCGGCGACGCCACCGACGCCGACGCCGACTGCCTGGTGACCCCGTGCCCGCTCTGCCACCTCAACCTCGACCTCCAGCAGCCGATGGCCGCCAAGGAGGTCGGGCGCGACCTGAAGATGCCGGTGCTCCACCTGCCCCAGCTGGTCGGCCTCGCCCTGGGCCTCGAGCCCAAGGAGCTCGGCCTCCAGCATCACGTGGTCAAGCCCACCTCGGTGATCGACTGGACCCAGTCGGTCGTCGGCTCGGTCGGCGCCCCCGCCGGCTGGTAGCGCTCAGCCGGCCAGGCCGCGGTCGATCGCCAGCTCGGCGATCTGCACCGTGTTCAGCGCGGCGCCCTTCAGCAGGTTGTCGCCGACCACGAAGCAGTTGAGGCTCTTCGGGTCGTCGAGGTCCAGGCGCACCCGCCCGACGACGGTCTCGTCGCGGCCGGCCCACTCGAGCGGGGTCGGAGCATCCTCCACCACCAGGTTCGGGAAAGCAGCCAGCGCCTCCAGCGCCGCGCCGAGGTCGACGTCGCTGCCGAAGCTCGCCCGCACCGCCACCGCGTGGCCAACCATCACCGGCACGCGAACGCAGGTCGGGCTCACCTGGAGAGCCGGGAGCCCGAGGATCTTGCGGCTCTCGTCCTGGAGCTTCATCTCCTCGTCGGTGTAGCCGTTATCCCCCATCGCGCCGAGCATCGGCACGACGTTGAAGGCCAGCGTGTTGGCGTGGACCTCGTGCTCGACCAGCCGGGCCGCACCGGCGCCGTCGGTGATCAGCATCTCGGTCTTCTCGCTCAGCACCGGTACCTGGGCGGCGAGCTCGTCGATCCCGTGGCGCCCGGCGCCGCCGGCGGCCTGATAGCTGGTGGCGACCATCGCCTCCAGCCCGAAGAGCGAGTCGAGTGCCTTCATCGGCAGCATCACGATCATCGTCGTGCAGTTCGGGTTGGCGACGATGCCTCTGGGCGCATCGTCGAGGGCCTCGGGGTTTACCTCGCTCACGACCAGGGGGACCTCTGGATCCATCCTCCAGGCCGAGGAGTTGTCGATCACCAGCGCGCCGGCCGCGGCCAGCTTCGGCGCCCACTCCCGCGAGACCGAGCCCCCGGCCGACATCAGCGCCAGGTCGAAGCCCTGGATCGTCTCGTCGCTCAGCGGCTGGACCTCGCCCCAGCGGTCCAGCTGCGAGCCGGCCGAGCGCTCGCTGCCGAACGGAACCACCTCGTCGGCGGCCACGCCCCGGCGCTCGAGCGTCTCGAGCAGCAGGCGGCCGACGGCGCCGGTGGCGCCGACCACGGCGATCCTCATGAGGGCTGGCCGAAGGGCTCTTCGGCGCGGATCGTGTCCTCGCCGCTCAGCTCGAAGGCGGCGTGGAGCGCCCTTACGGCGTCGTCCACCCGGTCCCCCGGAATGACGCAGGAGATCTTGATCGGCGAGGTGGCGATCATCTCGATGTTGATCCCCTGCTCACCGAGCACGCTGAAGACGCGGGCGGCGACTCCCGGGTGGGTGCGCATTCCGGCCCCCACGACCGAGACCTTGCCCATCTCCTCGTCGGTGGCGATCCCGGCCAGGCCGAGCTCGTCCTTGAGGCGCTCGAGCGCGTCGCCGGCGGCCCTGAGGTCGTCGCGCGGCACGGTGAAGGACATGTCGGCGCGAGCGCCGTCCTCCAGCGGCTCGTTCTGGATGATCATGTCGACGTTGACGTTGGCGTCGGCCAGGGCCGTGGCGATCTGCCCGGCTACTCCCGGCGTATCGGGAACGCCCTGAAGCGTGACGCGTGCCTCGTCGGTCGAATGGGTTACGGCGGTGATTAGGGGGTGTTCCATGGTCTCCTGCTCGGTGAGCACAACGGTACCGGGGCCGTCCTCGAAGCTGGACCGGCAGTGGATCCTCACTCCGTGGTTGCGGGCGTATTCGACGCTGCGCAGCTGGAGGACGCCGGCCCCGGAGGCCGACATCTCCAGCATCTCCTCGGATGAGACGACCGGCAGCTTGCGGGCGTCAGGGACGATCCGGGGGTCGGCGGTGAAGACGCCGGGCACGTCGGTGTAGATCTCGCACTCGGGAGCGCCCAGCGCAGCGGCGAGCGCCACCGCGGTCGTGTCCGAGCCGCCGCGGCCGAGGGTGGTGACGTCCCTGTCGGTTGAGACGCCCTGGAACCCGGCGACCAGGACGATGTTGTCTTCCTTGAGAGCCTCGCTGATCCGGTCGGCGCGGACGTCGAGGATCCTCGCCTTGGTGTGGGAGGTGTCGGTGACGATCCCGGCCTGCGATCCGGTGAGGGAGATCGCGCGGTGGCCGAGGTCGTTGATTGCCATCGCGGCCAGGGCGCAGGAGACCCTCTCCCCGGTGGAGAGGAGCATGTCCATCTCGCGCGGGTCGGGGTTCTCGGAGACCTCCTGGGCGGCCTCGATCAGGCGGTCGGTCTCCTTGCCTCGGGCGCTGAGCACCGCGACCACCTGGTAGCCCTCGTCACGGCGCGCGACGATCCGCCCGGCGGCACGGCGGATCTTCTCGGCGTCGGCGACCGAGGTTCCCCCGAACTTCATGACGATCGTGCCCTGGGACATAGCCGCCAAAGAATAGGCGCGGCCGGCGCTCAGACCGCACGGCGGCCGAGCATCGCCCGGCCCAGCGTCACCTCGTCGGCGTACTCGAGGTCGGCGCCGACCGGCAGCCCGGAGGCCAGCCGGGTGACCGAGACGTCGGGCGCGCGCTCGTGCAGCTCGCGGGCCAGATGGAGGGCGGTGGCCTCGCCGGTCGTGGTCGGGTTGGTGGCCAGGACGACCTCGGTGACCGGCGGGTCGGCCTTCTCCACGCGCCGGTAGAGCTCGTCGATCCTCAGGTCGGAGGGATCGATGCCGTCGATCGGCGAGAGTGCGCCGCCGAGCACGTGGTAGCGGCCGCGGAACTCGTGGGTGCGCTCCACGGGGATGATGTCGCCGGGCTCCTCCACCACGCAGATGACCGAGGCATCGCGGCGCTCGTCGGCGCAGATCGTGCAGAGCTCCCCCTCGGAGAGGTTGAAGCAGACCGAGCAGAAGCCGATCTTTTCCTTTACCTCGGTGATCGCCTCGGCGAGGGCCAGCGCCTCGGCCGGCTCCAGGCGCAGGATGTGGAAGGCCAGCCTCTGGGCCGTGCGCGTGCCGATCCCCGGGAGCTTGCTCAGCTCGGTGATCAGGCGCTGGACCGGGGCGGCGTAGATGGCCTACTCCTCCCCGGCGGCGGGGGCTGACCCGTCGGCGCCCTCCCCGTCGGCGGGGCCCTCGCCGCCTGCGGGCTCGCCTTCCGGCTCCTCGCCGGGCACGATCTCCTCGGCGTCGAAGGTCTCGACGATCCGGTCGACCAGTTCGTCGCCGGCCAGCTCCGGAGGCGCCTCCCGGGCTTCGAGCTCGCGCGTCTCGTACTCGACCCGCAGCGGCGCCCCGGTGAGCGAGCGGACCGCCTCGACCACGGCCTGGCGGTGCTCGGCGTTCTCGGCCGCCATCCGGCGGTTGAAGGAATCCTCGGCGCCGAAGGCGACGATCAGCACCCCGTCCTCGCGTACCTCGACCGGCTGCGCGCCGGCCAGGGCGGCGGCCAGCAGCGACTGGTCGGCCTGGAGCGTCTCGACCACGGCGGGCCAGAGCTCGGCCACCTCGTCGATCCCCACCGCCACCGGGGCCCGGCCCGGCTCTGCCGCCGGCTCGCCTGCCGGTTCGGACGGCTCCTCGACCCGTTCCTCGCTGGCCTGGGGTGCGGCCGCCGCCGCGGCGCCTCCGGAGGCAACGGCCCGGGTCTCGGGTGCGGGCGCGGGCGGCTCGCCGGCGGGGGCGCTTTCGGCAGGCTCCGGGTCGGCAGGCGCGGGCGCCTCGGCTGTGGCCGGTGCGGCAGGGGCCGCAGAGACCGCCGGCACCTCGCCGCCCTCGAGGCGCGCGATCCGGGCCAGCAGCGCCTTGGTCGAAGCATCGACCGACGGGGTCGCCGCCTTGACCAGGGCCAGCTCGATCTGGGTGCGGGCGTCCGACCCGTCGCGGATCGCCCGCATCGCGGAGGCCAGGAGGTCGAGGAGCCTCACCACGTCGGCCTCGGGAATCCGCATCGCCTGCTCTTCCAGGCGCCGGTCGCGGTCGGCGGTCACCTTCAGCTCCGAGGGCACCTCGCCCAGCGTCCTGACCACGAGCAGCTCGCGCGCGTGGACCTCGAGGTCGCGCGCGGCGACCTGGAGGTCGCGGCCGGTCTGGGCCAGCGCGGCTGCCGCCTCCAGCGCCGTACGGGCGTCGTGGGCGGCGACGGCGTCAAGCGCGCCGAAGAGGAGGTCGTCGTCGGCCACCCCGAGCACCGCGAGCACGTCCTCGACGGCGATGGCGTTGCCGGTGTAGGTGACCAGCTGCTCGAGCGTGCCGAGCGCGTCGCGGAAGGAGCCGGTCGCGTGGCGGGCGATCAGGGCCAGGGCGTCGGGCGCGATCTCGATCTGCTCCTCGGCGGCGACCCGCTGCAGCACCACGGTCAGCTGCTCGACGGTCGGGCGCCCGAAGTCGAAGCGGTGGCAGCGGTCGACGACCGTCGGGAGGACCTTCTGGGCCTCGGTCGTGGCCAGGACGAAGATCGTGTTCGGCGGAGGCTCCTCGAGCGTCTTGAGGAAGGCGTTCCACGCCTGCGTGGTGAGCATGTGGGCCTCGTCGAGGATGTAGACCTTCGAGCGCCCGCTGACCGGGGCGAAGGCGACGCTCTCCCGCAGCTCCCGGATGTCGTCGACCGAGTTGTGCGAGGCAGCGTCCATCTCGATCACGTCCATCGAGGTGGCGTTCTGGATCGACACGCAGGACTCGCACTGGCCGCAGGGGCTGGTGGTGGGCCCCTGCTCGCAGTTCAGGCAGGCGGCGAGGATCTTCGCCGTGGAGGTCTTGCCGGTCCCGCGGGAGCCGACGAACAGGTAGGCGTGGTGGACCTTGCCCTGCTCGATCGCGTTGCCCAGCGTGCGCACGACATGCTCCTGGCCGACCACGTCATCGAAGGTGCGGGGACGGTGACGTCGGTAGAGCGAGGGGCCGGCTGACACTTTCGCGAGTCTAGTCGGCGGCCCGGCGCGCCGGGAGCCTCCGGGGAGCCCCGAAAGTAGGGTGAGGGGCGATGGACGAGACGATGCTCGACGAGCTCTGCGCCTGGCTGCGGATTCCCTCGATCTCGACCGGCGGGGGCGACGCCGCCGACCTCGAGCGGGGAGCCGCCTTCGCCGCCGAGAAGATCCGCCGCGCCGGCGGCCAGGCATCGCTCGTGACCATCGGTGACGGCAACCCGCTGGTCGTCGGCGAGCTGGAGGGCCCCTCGGCCGACGCGCCGACCGTCCTCATCTACGGCCATTACGACGTCCAGTCAGCGGGGCCGGCGAGCGAGTGGGACTCGCACCCCTTCGAGCCCGAGGTCAGGGACGGGCGCCTCTACGCGCGCGGCGCCAGCGACGACAAGGGGAACTTCTTCACGCTCCTTCACGCCGCCTGCGAGCTGGCGAGCGCCGGCGAGCTTCCGGTGAACGTGCGGATCGTCGTCGAGGGCGAGGAGGAGGTCGGCGGAGCCTCGGTCGCCGAGTGGGTGCGCAGCGACGAGCGCGGGGCCGACTGCGCGATCGTCTTCGACAGCCAGATGGAGAACCCGCAGACCCCCGCGATCACCATCGGGCTGCGCGGCGTGATCGCGGCGACGCTCACGGTCGAGTGCCAGCCGCGCGACCTTCACTCCGGCATGTACGGCGGCAGCGTCCTCAACGCGCTGAACGTCATGCACTCCGTGCTTGCCCAGGTGGCCCCCGACGGCGAGGGCCGGGTCCGCGAGGAGCTGGCCGCCGGCGCCGCCGAACCCTCGCCCGAGGAGGTCTCGGGGTGGGAGCGGCTCCGGCCCGGGGCCGAGATCCTGGAGGAGGTCGGAGCGCACCCGGTCCACCCCGGGGCCGGCGACGAGTTCCGGCGCCAGAACGGAACCCGGCCTGCGGTCGACATCAACTGGATCGAGGCCGGCTCCCCGCGGACGGTGATCCCGGCCCGCGCCGAGGCGTTCGTCTCGCTGCGGATCGCTCCCGGCCAGGACCTGGAGGCGATGAAGGCGCAGTTCGAGAGCCTCCTTCGCTCCGGGCTGCCGGAGGGAGCGACGATGGAGATCTCCTGGCACTCCGGGGCGCCGTCGCTCTTTGAGCCCGAGCTGCCGGCCATCCGCCTGGCCCGCGAGGCGATCGACCGGGCCAGCGGCATGGAGACCGCCCTGGTGCGCAGCGGCGCCTCGATCCCCGTGGTCGCCGACTTTCACGAGCGAGGAATCCCCGTGATCGTCACCGGCTTCGCCCTGGCCGACGACGACATCCACGCCCCCAACGAGTCCTTCCTGGTCGAGAACCTCGATCTCGGCGAGCGCTGCGCGCGGGAGATGCTCGTCGCGCTCGCCGCCCTGCCGCGGGACTGAATGGCCCGCGCGCTGCGAAACACCGCGGCGGCGGCGCTGCTCGGCGCCCTGGCCTGGCTGATGGCCGGCCGCAGCGTCGTCAACTACGACACCCTCTACTCCCTGGCCTGGGGGCGCGAGCTGGCCGACGGCCGCACGCCCGACTTCGACCTTCCCTTCTCTCCGACCCCCCACCCCCTCTCGACCCTTTACGGGATCGTCCTCTCGCCGCTAAGCAGCGCCTCCGACGGCGCCGTCCACGCGCTGGCGGCGATCGACCTGACCATCGTCCTGGGCTTCTTCTTCCTCGGGGTCCTGATCTGGCTGGTCTACGAGCTTGGGGCCGAGTGGTTCGGGCCGTGGGCCGGGGTCGTCGCCGCCCTGGTGATGCTCACCAGCCGCCCGCTCCTGGACTTCGGAGCCCGCGCCTACGTCGACATCCCCTACGTGGCGCTCGTGCTGGGCGCCGTCCTCATCGAGAGCCGCCGGCGCCGCGCCGGCTGGCCGGTGCTCGCCCTGCTCGCCGTCGCCGGGCTGATCCGCCCCGAGGCCTGGGCCTTCAGCGCCGCCTACGTGCTCTGGCTGCTAATCGGCGACCGGAGCGACGCCCGCAAGGTCGCCGGCTGGATCGCGCTCGCGGCGCTGGCCCCGCTGGTCTGGGTGCTGAGCGACTGGCTGCTCGCCGGCAGCCCGGTTCACTCGCTAACCGGAACCCAGGAGAACGTCAAGGCGCTCGACCGGCCGACCGGCCTGGGCGACCTCCCGCTCACCGTCCCCCGGCGGATCGGCGAGATCCTGCGCGAGCCGGTGCTCTTCGCCGCCGCCGGCGGCCTGGCCTTCGCCTGGTGGACGCTGCGCGAGAAGGCGAAGATGGCACTCGTCGTCGGCGTCGTCGCGCTGGGGGCTTTCTGCGTGCTGGCCATCGCCGGCCTGCCGATCCTCGGCCGCTACCTGCTCCTTCCTGCGGCGATTGGCGCGATCTTCTGCGGTGCCGGGGTCTTCGGCTGGCGCGAGCTCACCCCCGGCGACCAGCGGCGGCAGTGGTGGTCCTGGTTTGCGGTGGTGGCCCTCGTGCTGCTCGCCGTCTTCCTGCCCTCGCGCGTCGACAGGATCTCCGGGCTGCGCGACGCCCTTGAGCGCCAGGACTCGATCCAGCAGGACCTCAAGGCGCTGGTCGAGCAGCCGCCGGGCCTTGTCCGGCGCGACTGCCTGCCGGTGACGGTGCCCAACCACCGGCCGGTGCCGCTGCTCTCGCTGTGGCTCAACGTTCCTCCGGCGACGATCGTCAGCGCACAGGAGCGCCGCCCACGCGAGGGCACATGGATCACCCCCGCCAACCCGTCGGTCTCCGACAACTACATACTCGACCGCGGCCTGGGCTCGCTCGTCGTGCCGGCCCCGGCCGGCTTCAGGCCGGCCGGCGGCAACGCCAGCTGGCGGGTCTCGCTTCGCTGCGCGCGGTAGCCGGGCCGGTCAGGGAGCCGGCTGGCCGCCGTTGTCCGGCGGCGTGGTGACCGTAGTCGGGACGGTGACCGTCTGGGTCTGGGTCGTCGCCTGGGTGATCGTGGTCTGGATCGTCTGCGTGCGGTCGACCGTCTTGGGGGTCTTGCTGCTGTCGTCGCTGCCGGTGATCAGGATCGCCGCGATCACGCCGGCGACGATCAGGGCGACCGCACCGAAGACCCACGGCCACGGATTGCCCGACCCCGAGCCCTGCTGATTGGGCGGCGGGCCCTGATAGGGCGGCTGCCCTCCGGGCTGCTGGTAGACCTGCGTCGGGTCCTGCGGAGGCGGCGTAGACATGACCCGCAGGGTAGGCGCCGCCGCGGACGCGCCATCCGGCCCGCCTGCGCGACCCCTGGGTTGCTACAACTCCTACCGCTGTTATCGGATTTGACCGGAGTTCCCCAATCCCATGCCAAAGACCGCCGTTCTCGCCCTCCTGCTCACTGCCCTCGCCGCCGGCACCGTTGCCGGGTGCGGCTCGGGCTCGGGCGCAGGGTCGGCCGGTGACGGCAAGAGCCTCACCATCTACTCCGGCCGCGACGAGGAGTACGTCGGCCCCCTCATCGACCGCTACAAGAAGGAGAACCCCGGCGTCGACGTCGAGGTCCGCTACGGCGACAGCGCCGAGCTTGCCTCCACCCTTCGCGAAGAGGGCAACCGCACTCCGGCCGGCCTCTTCCTCAGCCAGGACGCCGGCGCCCTCGGGGCCCTGCAGCAGGCCGGCCTGCTCGCGAAGCTCCCGAGCGACATCCTCGACCGGGTCCCCGCGAAGTACCGCTCCAGCGAGGGCGACTGGGTCGGGATCACCGGCCGGGTCCGCGTGCTGGCCTACGACAGCCGCAAGCTTGGCAAGGACCAGCTCCCGGATTCGGTCTTCGACCTCACGCAGCCGCAGTGGAAGGGCAAGGTTGGCTGGGCTCCCACCAACGCCTCCTTCCAGGCCTTCGTCACCGCCATGCGCCTGACCGCCGGCGAGGAGAAGACGAAGAAGTGGCTCGAGGAGATGAAGGCCAACGACACCCAGGCCTACGAGAAGAACTCGATCATCCGCGACGCGGTCGCCGACGGCGAGATCGAGGTCGGCCTGATCAACCACTACTACGTTCTCGAGGGCATCCGCGAGGGCGAGATCAAGCAGGAGAACTACCCCGTGCAGCTCCACTTCTTCCCGGGCGGCGACGTAGGCACCCTGGTCAACGTCTCCGGGGCGGCGATCCCGAACGCCTCCGACCAGCAGGACGCCGCGAAGTCGTTCACCAGCTTCCTCCTGGCCGACCCGCAGCAGGAGTACTTCGCAAAGCAGGTCGGCGAGTACCCGCTGGTGCCCGGCGTCAAGCAGGATCCGTCACTGCCGCCCCTTTCCAGCATCGAGCAGCCCGACCTCGACCTCGCCGACCTGGAAGACCTTCAGGGCACGCAGGAGCTGCTCAAGGAGACCGGCGTCCTCTAGCCGATGGAGGCAGGGGTCCATGAAGCGGGCCGGCAGGCCGGCGCCCGCCGCGGCCCCGGCCTCTCGGGCACCCTCGTTGCGTCCATCTTCGTCGCCGTCGTCTGCGCGATTCCAGTCGCCTACCTGTTCGTCGTCATCCTCGACGAGCCGGCGGTGGCCTGGGAGGTGATCTGGCGGCCGGACACGCTCCGCCTGCTGCTGCGCAGCCTCGCCCTCGCCGTTGCGGTCGGCGCAACCGCCACGCTGATCGCCGTCCCGCTCGCGTGGCTCACCAGCCGCAGCGACCTGCCGTGGCGCCGCGGCTGGACCGTCCTCTCCGTCCTGCCGCTGGTCATCCCCAGTTACATAGGCGCCTACCTCTTCGTCTCGGCTCTCGGCCCGCGCGGCGAGCTGCAGTCGCTCCTCGGCGTGGAGAGCCTCCCGAGCATCTACGGCTTCGCCGGGGCGTGGATCGTCCTGAGCCTCTTCACCTTCCCGCTCGTCCTGCTGCCCGTGCGCGCAGCGATGAAGCGCCTGGACCCCAACCTCGAGGACGCCGCCTCGGGCATGGGGCGCTCGCAGGCCGAGATCGCCCGCACGGTGATCCTCCCCCAGCTGATCCCCGCGATCGGCGCCGGCGCCCTGCTCGTCTCCCTCTACGCCCTGGCCGACTTCGGCGCGGTCTCGATCCTGCGCTTCGACTCCTTCACGCGGGTCATCTACCAGTCCTACCGGGCCAGCTTCGACCGGACCGGCGCCGCTGCGCTGGCCGGCGTGCTGGTGGTCGTGATGCTCCTGCTCCTCCTGGTCGAGAGCCGGGTCCGCCGCTCGCGCTCCTACCACCGCGTCGGGCCGGGAAGCATCCGCCCGACGCGCCCGGTGGCCCTGGGCCGCTGGCGCTGGCCGGCGGTCGCCTTCTGCGCCGTCGTCGCGCTCTTCTCCTTCCTGCTTCCGGTCGGGATGCTCGTCTACTGGTCGGCCCAGAGCGTCGCCGGCTCGACCGACTGGCAGCAGGTGATCACCGCCGCGGCCAACTCGATCCTCCTCGCCACGCTGACCGCCGCGGTCGCGGCACTCGCCGCCCTCCCGGTCGCCTGGCTGGGAGCCCGCACCCCCGGGCGGCTCTCGCGCGTGGTCGACACGCTGACCACCACCGGCTACGCCCTGCCGGGAATCGTCGTGGCCCTGGCCATCGTCTTCATCGGCATCCGCCTCGTGCCGTTCCTCTACCAGACCCTCCCCATGACGGTGATCGCCATGGTGATCGTCTGCCTGCCGCTGGCCATCACGGCGACCCGCGCCGCCGTCCTCCAGCTCCCGCCCCGCCTGGAGGAGGCCGCCCGAGGCTCCGGGCGCTCGCCGCTCGGCGTGCTGGCCACGATCGGCATCCCGCTCACCCGGGCCGGCATCCTCGCCGGCGCCGCCCTTGTCTTCGTGGCGGCGATCAAGGAGCTGCCGGTCGTCGTCCTCCTCTCCCCGATCGAGTTCAGCACCCTGCCGCTGGTGATCTGGCAGGAGTCGACGCGCGCCTTCTTCGAGAGCGGGGCGATTCCCGCGCTCGTACTCCTGTTGGTCACCGCGCCGGGCGTCTGGCTGCTGGTGGGCCGTGAACGATGACCGATATTGCGACAATTGAGGGCGTGAATTCAGTAGCCGAAAAGGTCGCCGCCTGTTCGATCGGCGGCGCGGGCGAGCGGGCGGAGATCGTCCGTGCCCAGGGCCTGCGCAAGGACTTCGACGAGGTCCGCGCGGTCGACGACGTCGACCTCACCCTCCACGCCGGCGAGATCGCCGCCCTGCTCGGCCCCAGCGGCTGCGGCAAGACCACCCTGCTGCGCCTCGTCGCCGGCTTCGAGCGCCCGGACGCCGGGTCCGTCGAGGTCGCCGGCAGCCTCGTCGCATCGCCGGAGGGCTTCACCTCGCCGGAGCGACGCAGCGTGGCGATGGTCTTCCAGGACTACGCCCTCTTCCCCCACATGACCGTCGAGCAGAACGTCGGCTACGCCCTTGGCCGCCGCCCCGACCGCGAGCGCGTGGCGAAGGTGATGAAGCTGGTCGGCCTCGACGGGCTCGGCGACCGCCGCCCCGACGAGCTCTCCGGCGGCCAGCAGCAGCGCGTCGCCCTGGCACGCGCCCTGGCGCCCACGCCGTCGGTGGTGCTCCTCGACGAGCCGTTCTCCGGCCTGGACGCCTCGATGCGCGAGCAGGTCCGCGGCGAGGTGCGCGAGATCCTGCGCGGCGCCGGCGTCGCCGCCATCCTCGTCACCCACGACCAGGAGGAGGCTCTGAGCTTCGCCGACACCGTCGCCGTGATGAACCACGGGCGGATCGAGCAGTTCGGCACCCCCGAGGAGATCTACGGCCGGCCGGCCAGCCACTGGGTCGCCTCTTTCCTGGGCGAGATCGACGTCCTTCCCGGCGAGGCAGCCGGTGGCCGGGCCTCCTGCCTGCTCGGCGAGGCCGAGGTCGACGAGTCGCTCCAGGGACCGGTCGACGTGCTGATCCGTCCCGAGTCGATCACGACCTCCGAGGACGGGGACGGCCATGAGGGAATCGTGGTCGACCGCGTCTACTACGGCCACGACCAGCTGGTGACCCTCGAGCTCGAGGGCGGCCAGCGGGTCCACAGCCGCAACCTCGGCTTCCCGGCCTGCCACCCGGGCGACCGGCTCAAGGTGAGCCTCACCGGCCCGGTCACCGCCCTGCCTCGCAGCTAGGAGCGGATGCTAGAGTAGTTGTCAGCGCAACTACTTGAGGAAGGCAAGGCGATGAAGCTCGACGGCATCCACCACATCACCGCGATCACCGGCGACGCGCCCCGCAACCTCGACTTCTACACGCGGGTGCTCGGCCTGCGGCTGACCGCCAAGACGGTCAACCAGGACGACCCCGGCGTCTACCACCTCTTCTACGGGGACGAGAACGCCCGCCCCGGCGCCGACCTCACCTTCTTCGAGTACCCGGGCGCCGTTCCCGGGCGCCCCGGCGCCGGGATGATTCACCGGATCGTCCACCGCGTCGGCTCGCCCGAAGCGGTCGACTTCTGGGAGCGTCGCCTGGCCGACAACGGCGTTGAGACCGTGCGCGACGGCGACACCCTGCTCTTCGCCGACCCCGAGGGAATGGGCCACGAGCTGGTCGTCGACTCCAGCGGCGACGAGCCGCTGACCGCGGCGCACCCCGAGATCCCGGCCGAGATGGCGCTGCGCGGCTTCGAGGGCGTCCGCGCCTACAGCGCGCTGCCCGGCGGCTCGGCGGCGATGCTCGAGCGGCTGATGGGCGCCGAGCGTGCCGGCGAGGAGGAGCGCTTCGTGCTGCGCGGCGATACCCGCGGCGGCTGGATCGCCTTCGACCCCGCTCCCGAAGAGCCGGCCCGGCCGGGCGCCGGCACCGTCCACCACGTCGCCTGGGGCACCTACGACGCCGACCTTCCGGGCTGGATCGAGAAGGTGGGCCAGGCCGGCGTGCCGAGCTCGGGCTTCGTCGACCGCCACTACTTCCACTCGCTCTACTTCCGCGAGCCGGGCGGGATCCTTTACGAGCTGGCCACCGACGAGCCCGGCTTCCTGGTCGACGGGCTGGCGGTGCATGAGCTGGGCACGAAGGTCATCCTCCCCCCGTTCCTGGAGTCCCAGCGGGAGCTGATCGAGGCTCGGCTGACTCCGCTTCCGGATCCCCGGGCGGACCGGCCTGCCCCGGCGCAGGCTCCCCCCGACTGATCCGGAAGGCCTGCAGGTGTCGGGCCTTGAGGATCTCGAGCGTGTAGATCACCCAGACCGAGGCGGCCACCACGAAGACCCCGGCGACCCCGCAGACGATCGCGTTCGAGGTGTCCCACTCGCCTCCGGGCCGCGGCGGCACGAACCGCAGCAGCAGCGCGTATGAGCACATGAGCGCCGTCCAGGCGTAAAGCCAGAGGACGAGCCTGCGCTGGCTGAAGCCGATGCGCAGGAAGCGGTGGTAGAAGTGGTTCTGGTCGGCGCCGAACGGCGAGCGGCCGTAGCGGATCCGCTTCAGCACGACGAACGAGGTGTCCAGCAGCGGGACGGCGAGCACCAGCAGCGGGGCCGCCAGGGCGATGGTCGCCGCTCCCTTCAGCACCCCCTCGACGGCCAGGGCGCCGACGGTGAAGCCGAGGGTCAGCGCGCCGGTGTCGCCCATGAAGGTCCGCGCCGGGTTGAAGTTGTAACGGAGGAAGGCCAGCGTCGAACCGCAGACCGCCGCCGCCATCGCGGCCACCTCCACGCGCTCGAAGGAGACGGCGAGGATGGCGAAGGTGAAGGTCGCTATCGCCACCAAACCGGCGGCCAGGCCGTCGACACCGTCGACGAGGTTGACCAGGTTGGCCACCAGGGCGATCCAGAGGATCGTCAGCGGGTAGGAGAGCCAGCCGAACTCGATGATCCCCAGCACCGGGAGGCCGATCTCCTCGACCCGCATCCCGTAGCCGACCACGGGGATCAGGCAGATCGCCAGGATCAGGACGAGCTTGACCAGCGGCCTCATGCCGCGGATGTCGTCCCACAGGCCGACCGCGGCCATCAGCGGGATACCGATCACGATTCCCTCGATCGGCCCGTCGATGTCGACGAACAGCAGGACGGCGACGAGGATCCCCGTGACGATGGCCAGGCCGCCGATCCGCGGGATCGGGCCGGTGTGGACGCGCGGCCGGTCTCCTCCCGCGTCGACCGCGCCGATCTTCTGCGCCAGGCGGATAACCAGCGGCGTGAGGGCCAGGACGACGATCAGCGCGACCAGGAAGGCCCAAACGATGGGGCCCTCGGTAACCAGGGCCTCCAGTGAGTCCAGGAAGGACATTCGGGACGGTTATAGCCGACTGCGCCGACGAGGATGCGACCCCGCACCGGGCCGAAAACGCCCGGGAATCGGCGTATCCGGCTGTTAGCCTCGCGCCCCGTGGAGCTGCTGATCCTCGGCGCCGGCTACGTCGGCGCCGCCATGGCCGAGCAGGCCCTTGCGGCCGGCGACCGGGTAACCCTCGCCGACAACTGGTTCGCCACCGACCGCTCCCAGCTTTCCGGCCTGGAGGAGAAGGGAGCGACGGTGGTCGACGCCGACATCCGCGAGCGCTCGCAGGTCGACCCGCTGGTCGCCGCCGCCGACCGCGTGGCCCTGCTCGCCGCCCAGGCCAGCCGCCCTATCTCTGAGACCGACCCCGACTACACCGAGGAGACCAACCTCACCGGCGT
>JBBATA010000016.1:15024-34850 GCA_040399005.1 Solirubrobacteraceae bacterium | reverse complement strand
GTGTGCGGCGAAGCTGGCTCGTCGGCCGGCTCGCCGGCCACATCGAGCACTCGCGGGGCGACCGGGCGGCCGTGCGCACTCTCCTGGCACTGCCGGACCGCCGGCTGCTCGCCGCCGTCGGCGGGTCCCGGCGACACGCCATCGCATCGGAGCTCCGCCGGCTCGATGCCGTTGCCACGCTCGAAGGCTGGAAGCAGGCGGGGGCCACGACGTTCTGTTGCCACTCCGGCAGCTATCCAGAGCGCCTGCGCCGGCTGCCCGACCCGCCGGCGGCGATCCACGTGGTCGGTGACGCCGGACGGCTCGCCGGGCTGCTCACGGCCCCGGCGGTTGCCGTGGTGGGTGCGCGCCGATGCTCGCCCGACGGTGCCGCGATGGCCCGTGGGCTCGGCCGAGGCTGCTCGGCGGCCGGGGTTGCAGTGGTGAGCGGGATGGCGCTCGGTGTTGACGCCGCCGCCCACGAGGGGGCGCTGGAGGCCGGTTGCCTGACGGTTGCCGTGCTGGCCGGTGCTCCCGAGCGCGCCTATCCGGCCCGCTGGCGGGCGCTTCACGGGCGGATCGCCGCCGGTGGGGCCGTACTCTCGGAGATGCCTCCCGGCACCGCCTCCTACCGCTGGGGCTTCCCGGCGCGCAACCGGATAATCGCGGCGCTCAGCGGGCTCGTGGTCGTCGTCGAGGCGCGGGAGCGGTCGGGTTCGCTGATCACGGCCGAGATCGCCGCCGACCTCGGCGTCTCGGTCGGCGCGATCCCCGGCTCTCCCGGCCGGCCCCTGTCCGAGGCCCCCAACGCCCTGGTTCGCGACGGGGCGGCGCTGGTCCGCGACAGCGAGGACGTGCTCGAGGAGCTTCTGGGCATCCGTGTACCGCGGGCCCCGCAGACGACCATCGAGCCCGAGCTGGCGCAGGTCGCGGCGATGGTGGCCGGCGGCGCCGACACGCCGGAGCGGATCGCGGCGGCCGGCGGTACCGCCGACGGGCTCCTCGCCGCACTGACCCGGCTGGAGCTACTTGGCGTGGTCGAGCGCCGCGGCGCCGGGCGTTACGTGCCGGGCCCCACCCGGTGGCAGCCCCGCGCTGGATGATTGGCGCCGCCGCGGGGGCGGTGCGATAATGGCGGTGTGCGCCTGCTGAGGATGAAGCCGGGTCACGGCGAGGTCCTCCTCGCCGAGGGCGACGTCGAGGTCGCCGAGGACGAAGAGCTCCTCGTAGCCGAGTTTCGGCGCCAGATCGACGCCGGCATGTGGGCGGCGGTCCCGACCGGCTCCGGCGCGGCGCGGCGGGAGGCGATCATGGTTTCCAGCTTCGAAGAGGTTCCCCGTGACGCCGAGCGCGTGATCTTCTTCCCGCGCGCCGCCGGGGGAAGCTGAGGCCTCGAAATGGTTCTCGCCCTCTCGGCAACCCTGATCGTCATCGTCGCCCTCATCTGGGAGGTCGGCTGGCCGGGGGTGTCGGAGTGGCTGGACCGCCGCCGGGCCGGGCGCGAGCGGATTCCCGCCCCGGACTACGACCCGGGGCGCGAGCAGCGCGCGGAGAACCGTGCCCGCCAGCTCCTGCGCTCCTGCGTGAGCGAGGAGGAGTGGGAGATGTACCGCGACCTCGGCTTCATCCGGGTCTGGGGCGGGCTGCCCCAGGGCGCCGATGACCGCCCGGCCGCCGGCGGAGCCAGCTACGCCTACCTCGTCTACCCGCACCGGCCGCTGCTCGCCTACCTGCCCCAGACCCGGGAGCTCCTCGGCGAGTACTGCGTTGATTTCCCGGACGAGACCAGGCCCTACGGCAGCGACCGCCTCCCCGACTCCGATGACGTGCTGGCCCGCTGGATGGCGCTCACCGCCGACGAGCGCCGGCTGCTTGCCAGCTCGAACCTCCATGTGGCCGGGCGCCAGGTCGACCCGCGCCGGGCGACGCGCGACCTGTGGCGCCTGGAGGAGTGGGAGCGGCGCAGGATGCGGCGGGCAGGCGGCGAAAGCCCCGCCGCCGATACGCTCCCGGCCCGATGACCTCAAGCCAGGAAGCATCCCCGAACCTCAAGCACAAGAGCTCCGTACTCACCGACGGTCCGGAGCGGGCCGCCGCCCGCGCCTACCTCAAGGGGATCGGCTACGACGACGAGGCGCTCTCCAAGCCGATCATCGGCGTCGCCTCGACCTGGATCGAGACGATGCCCTGCAACTTCCACCTGCGCGCCCTTGCCGCCAAGGTCAAGGAGGGGATCCGTAATGCAGGGGGGACGCCGATGGAGCTCAACACCATCGCGATCTCCGACGGCATCACCATGGGGACCCCGGGGATGAAGACCTCACTGGTCTCCCGCGAGGTGATCGCCGACTCGATCGAGCTCGTCGGCCGCGGCCACCTGTTCGACGCGGTCGTCGCGCTCTCGGGCTGCGACAAGACGATCCCCGGCACGGTGATGGCCCTCGCCCGCCTCGACGTCCCCTCGGTGATGCTCTACGGCGGCTCGATCCCGCCGGGGCGCTTCCAGGGCCATGACGTAACCATCCAGGACGTCTTCGAGGCGGTAGGAGCCCACGCCGCCGGCAACATGAGCGACGAGGAGCTCCACGAGCTCGAGGGCGTGGCCAGCCCCGGCGCCGGGGCCTGCGGCGGCCAGTTCACCGCCAACACGATGGCCATGGCCTACGAGATCCTCGGAATCTCCCCGATGGGCTCCTCGATGGTCCCCGCCCAGAACCCGACCAAGGCCGGCGTCGCAGAGGCCACCGGCGAGCTCGTCCTCGACGTGCTGCGCTCGGGCCTGAAGCCCAGCGACATCATCACCCGCGAATCGCTGGAGAACGCGATCGCGGGCGTGGCCATGAGCGGCGGCTCGACCAACGCCGTGCTCCACCTGCTGGCCCTGGCCCGCGAGGCCGGAGTCGACCTCACGATCGACGACTTCGACCGCATAAGCGAGAAGACGCCGCTGCTCTGCGACCTCAAGCCGGGCGGGCGCTTCGTCGCCGTCGACCTCTTCGAGGCCGGCGGGGTACCGCTGGTCGCCTCCAGGCTGCTTGAGGCGGGCCTTCTCCACGAGGACGCGCCCACCGTCACCGGCCGCACCGTTGGCCAGGAGGCGCGCGCCGCCGTCGAGCTCGAGGGTCAGGAGGTCGTGCGGCCGCTCTCGGACCCGATCAGCCCCTCCGGCGGGCTGGCGATCCTCCACGGCAACCTTGCGCCCGAGGGCTGTGTCGTGAAGCTGGTCGGCCACGAGCGCCGCCACCACGAGGGCCCGGCTCGCGTCTTCGAGGGCGAGGAGCTCGCGATGGAGGCGGTTACCGCCGGCACGATCGAAGCCGGCGACGTGGTCATCATCCGCAACGAGGGACCGGCCGGCGGCCCGGGGATGCGCGAGATGCTCGCCGTCACCGCGGCGATCAACGGCGCCGGGCTCGGCGAGGACGTCGCGCTGCTCACCGACGGGCGCTTCTCCGGCGCCACCCACGGCTTCATGGCCGGCCACGTGGCGCCCGAGGCCTTCCGCGGCGGTCCGATCGCCGCGGTGCGGGACGGCGACGTCGTGACCATCGACGTGGAGAAGCGCCGAATCGACGTCGACCTCAGCGACGAGGAGATCGCCGAGCGGGTCGCGGCCTACACCGCGCCCCCGAACGTCGATCGCACCGGCGTGCTCGCCAAGTACGCCGCCCAGGTGGGCAGCGCCTCCGAGGGCGCCGTCACCCTGGTCGAAGGCTGAGCCCAGCGCCCTAGGCTGGACCGGGTGCGGATCGGCATCGACATCGACTCGACCCTTCACCACTACTGGGACGCCTTTTCGGCGGTCGTGCTCGAGCGCCACGGGATCCACCTGCCCTACGAGAACCAGGAGACCTGGCAGATCGAGGGGCTGAGCCCCGACGAGGTGGCAGCGGTGATCGCCGCGACCCACGCCGATCCCCACGTCTCCGACGCCGTTCCCTACGAGGGGGCCGTCGAGGCGGTCAACCGCTGGGCCGACGCCGGCCACTTCATCCACATCACCAGTCACCGTTCCAGCGACTCCCACGAGGTCACCACCGCCTGGCTCGACTCGATCGGCCTGCGCTACGACGAGCTCTACTGCTCCTACGACAAGATCACCCGCTGCCGGGAGATCGGCGTCGAGCTGCTCATCGACGACAGCCCGGTGAACATCGAGCGGGCGATAGGGGAGGGGATCACCGCGGCGACGATCCTCCATCCGTGGAACCGCGAGGTCTGCGGGCGCCTTCCCGTGGTTGCGGCCGAGGACTGGCCCTCCCTGGACGCGGCGCTCTCTACGTACTTGTCCGCGGGCTCCTGAGCGCTCCGCACGGTTGAAAGAGGGGGCTCTGGAGGGCAGGTTGCAGCCCTCGCGGACGTCTCCCGGCGCTCGTATCCTTAAAGGCGGAGTTGAGCCTTCTTGCCACGCAAGGTCCTGATACCGATACTCGCCGTCGTCGCCGTAATCGCGCTCTTTGCCGGCGCCGCGTTCGCGTATGACCAGGCCTCCTCGAACAAGGTCGCGCCCGGGGTCGACGTCGCCGGTGTCGAGATCGGCGGGCTCACCCGTGATGAGGCGATCGCCAAGCTCAAGCGCGACTACCTCGGCGAGCTCCAGCAGCCGGTTGTCGCCAGCTACGACGGCAAGAGTTGGAAGCTGACTCCCGAGCAGGCCAACGTTTCGGTGAACGTCGACCAGAGCGTCGACGCCGCGCTGGACCGCAGCCGCCAGGAGAACTTCGTGGTGAGGGCCTACCGCTCGATCTCCGGCCGGCCGCTCGGGGCTTCGGTCTCGCCGAGCGTCAGCTACGACCGCGGCGAGGTCGGCGCCTTCGTCAACCGTGTCTCCAAGGAGCTCGACATCCCCGCACAGGACGCCTCGCTGGACTTCGGAAGCGGCAACCCCGAGCCGGTGGCTTCGAAGGAGGGCAAGGGCGTCAAGGAGACCCGCCTGCGCACCGAGGTGCGCGCCGCCCTGAGCACGCCGGGCGCCCCGCACGAGATCAAGGTCCGCACCAAGAAGGTCAGCCCGAAGGTCACCACCGACGACCTGGCGAAGAAGTACCCGGCGCTGATCATGGTCAGCCGCGGCTCGTTCGAGCTCACGCTCTACAAGGACCTAAAGCCGGTCAAGAGCTACCCCGTGGCTCTCGGGGCCGCCGGCTACGACACGCCGAGCGGGCTCTACTCGATCCAGAGCAAGCAGGTCGACCCCGTCTGGAACGTCCCGAACAGCAAGTGGGCCGGCAAGCTCGCCGGCCGGTCGATCCCGCCGGGGCCCGACAACCCGCTCAAGGCGCGCTGGATGGGCTTTGCCGGAGCAGCCGGAATCCACGGCACCTCCGACGTCGGCTCCCTGGGCAGCGCCGCCTCCCACGGCTGCGTGCGGATGTCCGAGAGCGACGTGATCGACCTCTTCGACCGCGTCGAGGTCGGCACGCCGGTCTACATCGGCTGACCGGGCCTGCTCTCGCCTGGCGTGCCAAGGATCTCGCCGACGGGAATCTCTTCCCAGCCACCCTCCAGCAAAGAGGCATGGTGATCGCCGTGGCGAAAGACCATCGTGCCAAGGAAAATCCCCCGCTCCTGGCGGCGGAGGACCGCGTACCACATCGTTGAGGCGTCGTCGGGGGCGCTGATCCGGTGCCAGGGAAGCGCGGGATCCTCGCCGGCGGGGACGATGCCGGCCTCGACGAGACCGTCGGCAGTGGCCACGCGGCCGGACTGAGTGTCGATGAAGAAAGCGCCCACCGAGAACGAGAATAAGCGGCAGGAGCTGACCGGGGCCTGGAGCTCGGCCCTGGCGATGGTCGACGCCGACCTCGTTCGCCGAGGCTCGGCTGAGCCTACGAGGCTCGCCTACGCCAGCGACCTCGACGCCTTCGCACGCTGGGCCCAGTCGGCCGGCGCGGCGCCAGAGGAGGTCACGGCCCGGGACGTGCGGCTCTTCGTCGCCGAGTGCGGGGAGCGCGGCCTCGCCCCGTCGACGGTGGCCAGAAAGCTCGCCTCGCTTCGCGCCTGCTTCCGCACCCTTCTCGACCACGGGCTGGTGGAGCAGAACCCGGCCGAGCTGGTTCCCGCTCCAAAGCGCCCCTCCCGGCTCCCCGACGTGCTGCGCGCCGACGAGCTCTCGGCGATGCTCGACCGAATTCCGGCCTCGACCCCACTGGAGCTGCGCGACCGCGCCCTCTTCGAGCTCGCCTACGCCTGCGGCCTGCGCGCCGAGGAGATCGTCTCGCTCGACGTAGTCTCCGCCGACTTCGACTCCGAGGAGCTGCGCGTGGAGGGGAAGGGGTCCAAGACCCGGGTCGTCCCCTTCGGCGAGCCGGCCCGGCGCGCCCTCTCGGCCTACCTGGAGCGCGGGCGCAGGGCCCTGGGCGCCGCCGACGACGAGCCGGCGCTATTCCTCTCCAAGAGCGGTCGCCGGCTGCAGGCCGCCGACGTGCGCCGGCGCCTGCGGCTCTGGGCGCGGGCCGCGTCGATACCCGGGCGCGTCCACCCGCACCAGCTGCGCCACTCCTTCGCCACCCACATGCTCGACGGCGGGGCCGACCTGCGCGCCATCCAGGAGCTCCTCGGCCACGAACAGCTCTCCAGCACGCAGATCTACACCCGGGTGGAGTCGGCGAGGCTGCGCCGCGCCTACGAACAGAGTCACCCGCGGGCCTGAGCTCCGGGCGCTAACTTCACCGCCGTGACGGCGGTCCAGATCAAGACCACGGGAAGCACCGAGAGCTGCGCCATCTGCGAGCGCCGGCTCCTCTCCGGCGAGCGCAGCGACACCTTCCTGCACTCCGGCTCGCGCGAGGTCGTCTGCGAGCTCTGCGTGCCCCGCGCCGTCGAGATGGGCTGGATCCGCGAAGGTTCGGACGCCGCCCCCGCTCGCGGGCGGATCGGCTGGAACCGCCGGGAGGGAAGCCGCTCTCTCGCCTCACGCCTGCTCGGCCGGCGACCGAAGGAGGAGCCTGGGCTGCTCGTGCCAGAAGAGGCAGAGCAGCTGCTGGAGCAGCCGATGGCCGAGGACGCGGTCGACCCGTTCGAGCCGGTCCACGCCCCCGAGCCGCCGGCCCAGTCGGCCTCCGAGTTCGCCCTGCCGCAGTCGCCCTCGCCCTACCGCGCCGACCGCGGCGTGCACGCGATTCCCACCAACGCCGACATGAAGGGCGTCCGCGCGATCGAGATCTTCAACCTGAGCATCCAGCCCCGCACGATCGCCGGGCTCTCGAAGACGCTCGGCGCGCCGCTGGTGAGCGTGCTGCCGTCCGAGAGCGAGGGGAGCATCGTCAGCATCGTGATCGCCTGGGAGCTCTCCTGGTATCGCTACGAGATCGACCTCGCCAACGAGGAGGTAGGGCCGCGGCTGATCGCCCAGGGCCCCGAGCTCGCCGACCTCAGTGAGCAGGAGCGCCACCCTAACGCGATCTGCGACGAGAGCGGCCTGCTGCACACGGCGGTCCAGGCCCAGTGAGGGTCACCGTCCACGTCGACGGCGGCTCGCGCGGGAACCCGGGGCCGGCGGCGGCAGGCGCGGTTGTCACCGGCGCCGACGGCGAGGTGCTCGACCGCGCCGGCGAGTTGATCGGCGAGGCCACCAACAACGTGGCCGAGTACCGCGGCCTGCTTCTCGGAATCGCCCGGGCCCGCGAGCTCGGTGCCACCGAGGTCGAGATCTTCAACGACTCCGAGCTGATCGCCCACCAGGTCAACGGCCGCTACAAGGTCAAGCACGCCGACATGAAGCCTCTCCACGCCGAGGCCACCGCGGCCCTGTCGGCCTTCGACTCATGGTCGCTGACGCCGGTCCGCCGCGAGCAGAACGCCGAGGCTGACGCGATCGTCAACGAGACCCTCGACGCCGCCTGAGCTCAGGCGACGGCGGTGAGCAGCGCCGCCAGCAGGGCCATCGCCACCATGGCGGAGACCAGGCCGCCGGTGGCCATCCGGCCGCGTCCCTCTCCGTAGGCCTCGGGCAGCAGGTCGGCTGCCACGAGCGCGAGCATCGCGCCGGCGGCGAATCCCAGCGACCAGGGCAGCAGGGCGTTGATCTCCTCCACCAGCACGAAGGCAAGTACGGCACCGATCGGCTGGGGCACGCTGGTGCCTACCGCCGCCCAGAACTGGCGCGCCTTCGAGTAGCCCGCCTGGGCCATGGGGATCGCGGTCGCGGTTCCTTCCGGGACGTTCTGGAGGGAGATGGCGATGAAGACGAAGACGCCGATCCCCGCCACCGAGGATGCCCACGCAGACCCGAGGGCAAAGCCCTCCGGGAGGCTGTGGACGAAGAGGACGGCGAAGACGAGCACCGAGCGCGTGATGTGTCGTCCCACCTCGGGGTCGTCGCTGGGCGCGCGCTCCTCCAGCCGGTTCTGGGCGAAGAAGAGGAAGCCGGCGCCGAGGGCGAGCCCGACGAGCAGGGGAACGAAGTTGGCTTCCCGCACAGGGTCGACAAGGAGGCCGATGGAGGCCGCGGTCATGACGCCGGCGGTTATCCCGAGCAGAAAGGGTTCGTATCGGCGCACGCGCTCGGGCCCGATCCAGCTGACCGGCAGGGCGCCGAACCCGGTGGCCAGCGCCGTGAAGGTCGCCAGCAGGAATACCTCGAGTACGTCCACGGTCGCCTCAGGCTATGGCCCGGCCCGGAGGCCTGCCACGGCCGACGTGGCCGCGGTTTCGGCCTTCCGGCCGCGCGACTACCGCCCGTTGCGCTCGCGGTGGCTGCAGCCCGGCCAGCAGCAGGGCCGGCGCATGCCTTCCTCGAGCTCCTCCTGCGTGCGGCGGATACGCCTCTCGCGGGTCTCCTCCCGCTTGGCGTCCTCGACCCAGCAGATGAACTCGTTGCGCGCCAGCGGGGTGATGTCCTTCCATGCCGCGAGCGCCGTTCCGTTGGCCACGAGAGCCGTTCGCATGTCGCGTGGGAGGCGGTGGACGGTGCCGCCGGGAACTCGCGTGCTGGCCATCAGCTCAAGGTAGGGGACGGGGGAGGAGGGAGAAGCGGCTGAAGGGACTCGAACCCTCGACCTTCTGCATGGCAAGCAGACGCTCTAGCCAACTGAGCTACAGCCGCACTGGATGAGACTTTACCGCGCCGTCGCGCGGCTGCTGGTCAGCCCTTCGGCTTGAGGTTGCCGATCACGCCGACCCGGAAGCCGAGCCACGGGTAGACGTGGTCGTAGAAGGTGTTGTTCTGCGGCTGCAGCCCGATCGCCGACGGCCAGAGCTGGTAGGCCGTGGAATTCGATACGCCGCCGTGGAGCCTTCTCCAGACCCGCTTGCCGTCAACCCCGGCGGGGGGAGGGGTGATGGTGTCGGTCCACTCGACCGCGTTGCCGCCCTGGTCCAGGGTGCCCCAGGGCGAGCGGACGAGAGCCTGGCCGACCGTGCTCAGGCTCGCCTTGTAGGCCTCGAGGTACGCCGTCGACGCGAGCCCGAATGGGTTCTGGGTCGAGCAGGTCGTCGCGGAGGTCTGGGCGACCTTCGGGCACCACTTCGGGTAGTTGCCGTTCTCGTCGACGAGCGAGGCGATCGGCGCGCCGGTCGCGTTGGTGACGTCGCCGGTCGTGAAGTCGAGCTGCGTGGCCAGCGGCTCGACGGCCGTCGCGGCGTCGTAGCCGGGGGCGTTGCCGAAGGTCCCGGGGTTGGTGGGGTACTTCCAATAGGACCCGGTCGCCGTGTCGTAGTAGGCCGCCTTGACCCATTCGTCCTGGCTGGGGATCACGAAACCGGACTTCCTGTCCCGCCGCGCGCTGGGGTTCTTGAGGTCGTACATGCCGGTGCTGCTCTTCGGCGAGAGCTTCACCTTGTAGGTGGTCACCGAGTAGGTGCTGGTCGTCCCCGACTTCTTGGAGATGAGCGTGCCGTTGTAGAGCGAGTTGGCGAACCTCGCGGCGGCCGGGAAGTCGGCGAAGCCGTAGGGCTTGTCCACCCACTCCGGGGACCCGGCCCGGTAGTGCTTTCCGGCGGAAGCCTTCTTTACGAAGGCGACCTGCCCGTATTCGGGCCATGCCTTCGGGTTAACGAAGCCGTCATAGAGGCGGTAGGGGTTGCGGCCCCTGGGGTCGATCGTGTTCATGAAGGCCACCCACTGGCCAACGGTCACCTCGAGCTCGCCGATGCCGTACGGGTACTTGACGGCGCCGATCTCCTGGCAGGGAGGCTTGGTGCCCGCCGGCACGTCGCTGCACGAGCTGTATGCCGCGTCGGTGAACGGCACGATGGCAATCGGGGCGTTGCCCGGTGAGCCGACGCTCACCACCGGCACGGTGATCGTGGCCCGGTAGGCGGCGCCTGCCGCCGTCGTCGGCGCCAGCACTGCGAGCGCGGCGACTGAGGTAAGGAGAAGAAGCCGTTTACCGGACATGAGGCGACCCTACCGGCTGCCACCACGATCCGCGGCGGCCGGTCCCGTCAGGCCCCCAGGGCCGACGCGCCCTCGACAAAGCGTCGGCGTCGCTCGCGCTCGGCCTCGCGCTCGCCGTCTTCGGCTCGCGGGAGCACCTTCGCCCCGGTCTGGACCAGGCCTGCGATCTCCTCCACCGACCCCAGCGCTCCGTAGCCGACAGCGGCCAGGGCGGCGGCGCCAATAGCCGTCGAGTCGGCCTCCAGCGGTTCGACGGGCCGGCCGATCGCGTCGGCCTGTAGTTCGGCGAGCAGCGGCTCGCGGGTCAGGCCCCCGTCCACGCGAAGGGAGTCGACCGGCTGGGCGGCCTCGATCGCCTCGACGATGTCGGCCACCCGCCAGGCGATGCCCTCGAAGGCCGCCCGCGCGATCTCTCCGCGGGAGGACTGCCCAGTCAGCCCGGCAATCACGGCCCGTGCCTCGGGGCGCCACCACGGGGCGCCAAGGCCGGCCAGGGCGGGGAGGACCATCACGCCCCCGCTGCCGGGTGTCTCGCGGGCAAGCTGGCCGAGCTGCTCCGGGTCTTCGGCCAGCCGCAGCTCCCCGCATAGCCACTCGAGCATCGCCCCGGCCGAGAAGACACCGCCGTCGAGGGCGAAGGTGTCCTCTCCGCCGATTCGCCAGGCGACGGTGGAAAGCAGCCCGCTGCCGGGATTGGGCGGCTCGTCGCCGGTCACCGCCAGGACGAAGACCCCGGTGCCGTACGTAGCCTTGACCGGCCCCGGTGCCACGCACCCCGAGCCGGCCAGCGCCGCCTGCTGGTCGACGCAGCGTGCCGTGAGCGCGAGGGCCTGCGGCCAGCGGGGGTGGCTCAGCTCGCCGAGATCGCCAACCGTGTCCCCGACGGGCGGCAGGATCTCCTCCGGAACCGAGAAGAGGTCCAGCAGCTCCCGGTTCCAGCCGGGATCGCCCGGTGCGGCCAGGAGGGTGCGGGAGGCCGTGGAAGCGTCGGTCGCGAAGCCGGCGCCGAGGCGGTCGCAGAGGAACGAGTCGACCGTCCCGATCCGCAGGTCCGCGTCGCTGTGCACCTGCGCGACGGCTTCGTCGTTCTCCAGCAGCCAGGCGATCTTTCCGGCAGAGAAGTAGGGGTCGCAGGGAAGGCCGGAGATCTCGGAGGCGGCGGCACGCCCCTCGCTGCCGAGCCGCTCCAATACCTCGTCGGCCCGCTTGTCCTGCCAGACGATGATCGGGGTCAGCGGCTCCCCGGTCGAGGCGCGCCAGGCGAGGACCGACTCCCCTTCGTGGTCCAGGCCGACTGCGGCTACCGGGCCCGGCGCCGCCTCGAGGAGCTCGGCGACGGCGTCGACCACCGCGTCGAGCACCTCGGCCGGGTCTTTTTCGACCCACCCGGGCCGCGGGTGAGACACCGTCGTGGAACGCCGCGCCTCGGCGACCGGATTGAGGGCGCCGTCGACGATCATCGCCTTGACCTGCGTCGTCCCCTCGTCGATAGCGAGGAAAAGGGGCGCGCTCACAGCGGCATCCCGGCCTCGAAGTCGGCGGTGCGCCTCCACCACGGCGTCTCGGGCACCGGTCCCGGAACTGGCCCGGCCCTGACCGGCTCGGGTTCCCCGAGCCCGAGGCCCATTCCCGAGACCAGCCCGCAGACGTATTCGCCGATCCCCGCCGACGCGCTGAGCCCGGTTGAGCGGATCGCGCCGACGTCGACCATGCCCGGCACCGTTGGCGACTCGCCGATCACGTAGTTGCAGTCCAGGCCGGCGGGGCGCAGCCCGGCGTAGCGGAAGACCGGTTCGGCGTCAGCAAGGGCGGAGGAGCGCGTTGCCAGCCGCGAGCGGACGAGCGCGTCGCCCTCGTCGCTGACGCTCCAGTCGTCCGGGTCCTCCTGGTCGACCGCGGTCGGGCCTGCGCCGACATGGCCGTCGAGGGTGGGGAAGACCAGCACCCCCTTGGTTCCCGGTTCCGGGACCGGGAGCTCGATCCGGCGAACCGGCTCGGCGGGCTGGTCGAAGACGAGGAACTCCCCCTTGCGCGGGTAGACGGCGAAGCGGTCGCCGGAGAGCTCGCCGCCGAAGAGGCCGGCGCAGTTGATGGCCACCTCCGCCTCCAGCGGGCCGTTCGGAGTGTCGACTTCGATGCCGCCGGAGGTGGGGCGAACCTCGCCGGCCGGGGTGTCGAGGAGGATCGTCGCCCCGGCTCCGGTAGCCGCGGCCGCCCAGGCGTAGGTGCAGGCCACCGGGTCGGTGACGTGCTCGCCCGGGACCTCCAGCTCGCCCCCGGGCCCACGAGAGACCTCGACGCCGTTCTCCCGTGCGTTGGTCTCAAGGGCGTCGACGGCGGCAAGCTGCCCCTCGCCTTCCGGTGCCAGTACTGCGCCACAGTCCAGGACCGGTACGCCCAGCGTTTCCAGCAGCTCGCCACGGATCACCGCCGAGCGGAGAATCAGTTCGGTCTCCAGCTCGCCGGGGGTGCTGTCGAAGCCGGTGTGCAGGATGCCCGAGCTGGTGCCGCTGGCCTGCAGGGCGAGGGCGGGGAGGCGCTCGATCAGCGTGACCTGGGCGCCGCGCCGGGCCAGCTGCATGGCGACCGCCGTACCGGCGACCCCGCCGCCGATTACGACTGCCCGTGGTGCGCTTGCGGCCATCAAGGCGACGACCGGAATCGAACCGGTGTAAACGGCTTTGCAGGCCGCTGCGTAACCACTCCGCCACGTCGCCGGGGTGGGCAGGAGCGTAGCCGAGCGCCGTGCCGGCGCGCCGGCCGCGGCTTGGTAATCTGGCCTCTCCCAGGGCGATTAGCTCAGCTGGGAGAGCGCCGCCTCGACAAGGCGGAGGTCACTGGTTCGAGCCCAGTATCGCCCACTCACTTCTCCTCCCGGTGCGACACTCGGGCGATGGGCGTCCTTCGCGACAGGCGCGTTCGCAGGCTGTTCCTCGCCGTAGGCGGGGAGTACGGCGCCGAGGCGCTGCTGGTCGTCCTCCTAACTCTGACTGCCCTGGACGGTGGCCCAGGCGGCGTGACTGCGGTACTGGTCGCCCAGGGCGTTCCCAGGGCCGCACTACTGCCCTTTGGAGGCCTGGTCAGCGACCGGTTCGGGGCGGCGAGGGTCGCTCCGCTCACGGCCTTGGTGCGGGCCGCGATCCTGACCGGCCTGGCCCTGGCGGTGATCGTTTCCGGCGGAATATCGATCCTCGCGCTCGCGCTGGCCGGGGCGGTCCTCGGGGTTGTCGACGCCGTCTCCTACCCGGCCTCGATGGCGCTCGTGCCTGCGGTTGCTCCCAGGGACACTCTGGCCCAGGTCAACACCGGGATCTCCGGGATCGAGAGCGTCGGCGACCTTGTGGGCCCGGTGGCCGCCGCCGGCCTATACGCGGCCATAGGGTCCGGCGGCGCTCTCGCCGTGGTCGCCGCGCTGGCGCTCCTCTCGGCGGCCGGCTTCCTCTTGGTCCTGAGGTCGGGAGTTCCGTCTGAAGAGCCGTCCGAAATATCGCCGCGGGCCTTCCTCGACGGGATCCGCTTCGCCTGGCGCGACGAGGAGATCCGGCGCCCGCTCGTCGGCCTCGCCGCGGCCGGCCTGCTGCTGGTCGGGCCGGTGATGGTCGGCGGGGCGGTGATGGCCGAGGAGCGGTTCGGGGATCGCGCGTTGCTCGGCTACGTGCTCGGCGGCTTCGGTGTCGGCTCGCTGGCAGGGCTCGCCCTCGCTCCCCGCCTTGCGGCCCGCTATTCGCCGGCCGTTCCCTCGATTGCCGGGATCGCCCTGGGCCTGGGCCTCGTCGGGATCTCCTTTGCGCCCGGGGTTGCCTGGGCAGCTGCGGCGGCAGCGGTTATGGGCCTGGTCGTCGGCGCCAGCTGGGTCGCCTTCGTGACCTGGATCCAGGAGCGGACACCAGGGGCGATGCGGGGGCGGATGATGTCGATCGTCGCCTTCGCCTTCCTGGCCCTCGACCCGCTCTCCTACGCCGTAGCCGGAGTGCTGCTGCCCCTGGGGTTCCAGGCGGCGATGCTCATCCCCGGGGCCCTGCTGGCGCTGGTCGCCGTCGTGTCATGGCCCCGGCGCCCCCGAGCCCGGCCCGCCTGACCGCTCAGGCCTGCAGCGCCTGGCGCAGTACGCCGCCCATCTCGACCGTCGCGGCGCGGGCCGAGCGGCCGGTGCCCATCATGTTGATGAAGCCGTGGATGAGATCGGGGTGCCGGCGCAGGGTTACCGGCACGCCGGCCTCACGAAGCCGCTCGGCGTAGGCCTCGCCCTCGTCGCGGAGCGGGTCGAACCCGGCGGTCACCACGTGCGCCGGAGGGAGTCCTTCCAGCGACGGGGCCAGAAGGGGGGAGACGAGCGGGTCGGTGTGGTCGGCGCCCGCCGGCAGGTAGTGGGAGCCGTACCAGTCCATCTGCTCCTCGGTGAGGAAGAAGCCGTCCTTGAAGAGGTGGTAGGAGCGGCTCTTCTCCGACATGTCGGCGACCGGGTAGATCAGCAGCTGGAAGGCCGGTTGCTGACCGCCGGAATCCCGGGCCTGCAGGGCGGTCACCGCCGAGAGTGCGCCGCCGGCGCTGTCGCCTCCGACGGCGATCCGTTCCGGGTCGGCTCCGAGCTCGCCGGCCCGGGCGACGATGTCGTTGAAGGCGGCAAGGCAGTCTGCAGGAGCGGCCGGGAAGGGATGCTCGGGCGCGAGCCGGTACTCGACCGAGACGACCCGCACGCCGCCGTGTACGGCCAGCGTCCTGCAGGGAGCGTCGTGGGTCATGAATCCCCCGATCACGAAGCCGCCGCCGTGGAAGAAGACCAGCATCGGCCCGTCCTCGTCATCGGCGCGCTCGTGCGGGACGTAAAGCCGTGCCCGTAGCGGACCCTCAGCGCCGGCGACCTCGAAGTCCCGGGTCCAGGCGACCTCGTCGGGTGTCCCGGCGACCATCGAGGCGGTCCCGTCGGCGAACGCCCGGGCGGCCTCGGGGGTGGCCTGCGACGGGTCCGCCTGGTTGAGGGCCAGCATCCTCAGGAAGAGCTGCATCTCCGGCGCGAGCACCTGCCCGTCGACCATCACCGGCTCACGGCCGGAGAGCATCACCTGGGTGCGGGGGGAGAGGCGCATCGCCGTCCGGAAGGCCGGCCCCTGCGCCGCCGCCATCAGGTCCTCGGCAAAGCTCACTGGATCCCGACCCGGTCGATGAACTCGATCACCGCGTTGTTGAAGTCGACCGGGCGCTCGAGCATCGGCACATGGCCGGTGTCGTCGAAGACGACCATCTCGCCGCCGTCGATCGCCTCGGCGTACTGGTGGGCGTCGCCGAGCGGCACGAGGATGTCTTCGGCGCCCTGGAGGATGAGCGTCGGGCAGGAGATCTCGCCGATCCGGTCGCGGAAGTCGTAGGCGATGATCGCGTCGAAGGAGTCCTGGAAGCCCGGCGCGCCGACCGATAGGAGCTGCTCGGCGAGCACGTCGCGCGAGATGAGGGTCGGGTAGCGGGCGACGAATCCCATCGCCAGGGCGATCAGCCCCGGTCGCTTGAGGAGTCTCGACATGTCGGGGGGAGGGTTCTTCTGGCCACGGCTGAGCACGCCGCGGGCGAACCGCTCGCCGAGCGGGTTGTTGGCGATCGTCGCCGAGCTGATGCCGGCCGCGTCGACGAGGACCAGGTCGTCGACGCGCTCGGGGTGACGGATCGCCGTCTCGGCTGCGGTGAAGCCACCCATCGAGTTGCCCACCAGCGAGACGCGGCCCAGGTCGAGCGCCTCGCAGAAGTGGTCGACGATCCGGGCGAAGAAGGTGATCGAGATCGGCTCCTCGGGCATCGGCGTGCGGCCGAATCCCGGCAGGTCGAGCGCGATCGCGCGGTGGCTCTCGGCAAAGCGCGGCAGGTTCTCCAGCCAGTTCTGCCAGCAGCCCCCGAGCCCGTGGATGAAGACGACGGGAATGCCCTCGCCGATGTCGACGTAATTCACCGGGATTCCGTCCACCTCGACCTGGTGGGTGTGCGCCGGCCAGTCGACATTCCGCCAGTCGGGCGTGTCCGAGCGGCCGTAGCCCTCGTCGGCGCGGGCTGCCGCCCGGTGGCTGAGAGGGCGGGCCGTCGACGGCCAGACGGTCCGCAGGGGGCCGCGGCGATAGGGGGGCTTGGAGGAGGTCTCCGCCATGCCCCAGAGACGCTACCGGAGCAGCTCCCCGCGGCCGTCAACTAAGTGTGCAGTTCCACGCGCGTCCTGACCGGCCAAACCCTTGAGGGCGGGACGGTTCCGTAGCATCGAAGCGGTGAAGGTCAGGCTTCCCGACGGAAACGAGCTCGAGCTGCCCGAGGGGGCCAGCGGAGCCGACGCGGCCGCGGCGATCGGCCCGGGCCTGGCAAGGGCCGCGCTCGCGGTGCGCCACGACGGGGAACTGCGTGACCTCACGGCCCCACTGCCCGACGGCGTCGCCCTGGAGATCCTCACCGACTCGGGCGGCGACGAGGCGCTGGAGCTGATCCGCCACGACGCCGCCCACGTCCTGGCCGAAGCGGTCACCGAGCTCTATCCCGGGGTGAAGGTCTCGATCGGGCCGGCGATCGAGAACGGCTTCTACTACGACTTCGAGTTCCCCGAGGGCGTCACGGTCACCGAGGACGACCTGCCTGCCATCCAGGAGCGGATGGAGCAGCACATCAAGGCCGGGGAGGGCTTCGAGCGCCGCGATGTCACCACCGACGAGGCGATCGAGATCTTCCGGGCAGAGGGGCAGGACTACAAGGTGGAGCTGATCGAGGACCTCGTCCGCGACGAGGGCGTCGAGACCGTCTCGCTCTACCGCAACGGCGAGTTCACCGACCTCTGCCGCGGCCCGCACGGCCCCGGAACCGACCGCATCGGCGCCGTCCACCTCCAGTCGGTCGCCGGCGCCTACTGGCGCGGCGACTCGGACCGCACCATGCTCACCCGCATCTACGGCACCGCCTTCTTCGACCGCAAGGCGCTGGAGGCCGAGCTCGAGCGCCTCGAGCAGGCCCGCGCCCGCGACCACCGCCGGCTCGGCAAGGAGCTGGGGCTGTTCGAGTTCTCCGAGGTCTCGCCGGGCTCGGCCTTCTGGCTGCCCAAGGGCACCGCGCTGTGGAACCAGCTCGTCGCCCTCTCCCGCGAGATGGGCGAGCCGCGCGGCTACCAGGAGGTCAAGACCCCGCAGCTCTACGACGCTGAGCTGTGGAAGACCTCCGGCCACTGGGAGAAGTACCGGGAGAACATGTTCACCACCTCCACCGAGGAGCGCGAGTTCGGCCTCAAGCCGATGAATTGACCGGGCCACGCCCACCTCTTCTCCAGCCGGCGCTGGAGCCACCGCGAGCTGCCCGTCCGCTACTCCGAGCCTGGACTCCTTCACCGCAACGAGCTGAGCGGCACCCTTCACGGTCTCCTGCGCGTGCGCCACTTCGCCCAGGACGACGCCCACGTCTTCTGCACCGAGGAGCAGGTCGCCGAGGAGGTCGCGGCCTGCCTGGAGTTCGCCTTCGCCACCTACGGGATCTTCGGCTTCGACCTCTCGATCGAGCTCTCGACCCGCCCGGAGCAGAGGATCGGCACCGACGAGATGTGGGACACGGCCGAGAAGGCCCTCGTCGAGGCGCTCGACGCCCAGGGCCTCGAGTACACGGTCAACGAGGGCGACGGCGCCTTCTACGGCCCCAAGATCGACCTCCACATGACCGACTCGCTCGGCCGCTCCTGGCAGCTGGGCACCGTCCAGCTCGACTACTCGATGCCCGAGCGGTTCGACCTCGCCTACACCGGCGCCGACGACCGCGAGCACCGCCCGGTGATGATCCACCGGGCGCTGATGGGCTCCTACGAGCGCTTCATCGGAATCCTGATCGAGCACTACGCCGGCGAGTTCCCCGTCTGGCTCGCGCCGGTCCAGGCGGTCGTTCTGCCGATCTCCGACCGCCACGCCGAGGCTGCGGCCGCCGTCCGCGAGAGGCTCGCCGCCCAGGGCCTGAGGGTCCAGGCCGACCTGCGCTCTGAGTCGGTCGGCCGGCGCATCCGCGAGAACGAGCTGCAGAAGATCCCCTACATGCTGGTCATCGGCGACGAAGAGGTCGAGAAGGAAACCGTCGCCGTCCGGCGCCACGGCGTTGGCGACGTGGGGGAGATGGGCGTCGAGGAGTTCGCCACCCGGCTCGGCGAGGAGAGTCGCGAGCGCCGCGACCTGCCGATCGAGGCCGCCGGTTGAGCGAGGCCGCCGGAGGTCTGCCCATCCGCCGTGCCCGCACGCGCCGAGAGCGGCTGCGGGGGCTGGCCTGGCGGCGCCGGCCGGCGCCGTACGCGCTGCTGATCGAGCGCTGCCGCTCGGTCCATACCTTCGGGATGGCCTGGCGGCTCGACCTCATCTGGCTGGACGCCGAAGGGTGTCCGGTGCGGGTCGACCAGGGCGTAGGCCCATGCCGCGTGAAGGCCTGTCGGCGGGCGCGGGCGGTGCTCGAGGTGCCCTCCGGGCTGCCGCGGCGCCGGCAGGGCAACGGTTATACTTCGGCGCGTTGATCCGAATGAACGTCAAGCAGCGCCGCTCTTGAGCCGCGCCTCGCGCAACTAGTGCCGGTACCGCGGCGCTTCGACCGGCGAATGCCGGAGCGTGACCAGACTCGGATCAACGAGCGCATCCGCGTACCCGAAGTGCGCCTGATCGACGACCAGGGCGAGCAGGCCGGGGTCATGAAGATCGACGACGCGCTCAAGTTTGCCCAGGAGCGCGACCTCGACCTGGTCGAAGTCGCTCCCGAGGCCAAGCCCCCGGTATGCCGCGTCCTGGACTACTCGAAGTACAAGTACGAGCAGGCCCAGAAGGTCAAGGCGGCCAAGAAGGGCCAGCAGCAGATCACGATCCGCGAGATCAAGTTCCGTCCCAAGATCGCCGAGCACGACTACGCCACCAAGCGCGGCCACGTCATGCGCTTCCTGATGCACAAGGACAAGGTGAAGGTGACGATCATGTTCCGCGGCCGCGAGGTCACCCATCCCGAGCAGGGCCGCATGATCCTCGAGCGCCTCTCCCTCGAGCTGGCGCCGATCGGGCAGATCGACCAGCGCCCCAACCTCGACGGGCGCAACATGACGATGATCCTCGCCCCGACCAAGGAGGTCCTGGGCGGCGAGATCACCGAGTTCGTGCCCGAGGACCTCACCAACGAGGAGGTTCAGGAGCGGATCCGGCCCGGCAGCACCCGCCGTAAGCCCGAGCCTGCCGCAGAGGCGCCGGCCGCCGAGCCCGCAGCCGAAGAGGCACCGGCCGACGCGTCCGCAGCGGACGAGCCGGCCGAGGCCGCCGGGGAGCCCGCCGCCGAGCCGGCCGAAGAGGCCGCCGACGCCGAAGCGCCTGCCGCCGGCTGACCGCCCGCGGCCTTCCTGACCCTCTATAGTCCGGCGCGCCCATGCCGAAGATGAAGAGCCATTCGGGCGCAAAGAAGCGCTTCCGCAAGACCGCCAAGGGCAAGCTCCGTGGCCGCCACGCCATGTCGAGCCACATCCTCGAGAAGAAGTCGCAGAAGCGTAAGC
>JBBATA010000016.1:0-14924 GCA_040399005.1 Solirubrobacteraceae bacterium | reverse complement strand
GGCCGCCACGCCATGTCGAGCCACATCCTCGAGAAGAAGTCGCAGAAGCGTAAGCGGGGCTTCCGCAAGCCGGTCGACATCTCCGATACCGACGCTCCGCGGGTCCGCAAGATGCTCGGGGGCGGAAAGTGAGCCGCGCCGGACGCTCGGTCCAGTCGCGCCGGCGCCGCAAGGCGACGATCTCGCGCGCCAAGGGCTACCGGGGCAACGCCAACTCGAAGTACCGGGCGGCCAAGCAGGCGCTGCTCAAGGCCGACGCCTACGCCTACCGCGACCGGCGCAACCGCAAGCGCGACTTCCGGCGGCTCTGGATCACCCGCATCAACGCCGCCGCCCGCCAGAACGGCATGACCTACTCGACCTTCATGAACGGGCTCTCCGCCGCCGGCGTCGAGCTCGACCGCAAGGTGCTCGCCGACATCGCCGTGCGCGATCCCGAGGCGTTCCGCCGATTTGCCGACGTCGCCCGTGAGGCGACGGCCACCGGGGCCTGACCCCGAGGCCGTCATAGCCGACCACCGGGCGCCGCTTCCGCAAGGACGGCGCCCTTTTTGTTGACCAAACCGCCACCCGAACAGGCCACCGAACCAGCCACGCAGAACCAAAGCCCAGCCGAGATGACCATTTCCGACCCCCACGACCCGCAGCTGCGCCAGGTGCCGCTCCTGCGCACCCGCAAGGGGCGCGAGCGCAGCGGGCTCTTCGCCGTCGAGGGAGAAGACCTCGTGGCCGCCGCGCAGGCCGCCGGCCGCGAGCCGGTAGCGCTCTTTGCCGCGCAGGGCAGCGGCCTGCCGGGCACGCCGGTCGAGCCGGAGGTGCTCGACGGGATCTCAGCACTCGGCTCGGGCACCCGCACGATCGGCGTCTACGAGCAGGCCTGGGGCGCCCCGGCCGGCCCGCTGGCCATGGCCCTCTGGGGCGTGGGGGACCCGGGCAACATCGGCACCGTCGCCCGCAGCGCCCTCGCCTTCGGCGCCTCCTCGCTGCTGCTGGGCCCCGGCTGCGCCGACCCGTACGGGCCCAAGGCGGCCCGCGCGAGCATGGGAGCGATCTTCGCGCTGGTTCCCGCCCGGGTCGAGACCGTCGAGGAGATGCCCGGGACCGTCGTCGCCCTGGCCGCGCGCGAGGGGGAGCCTCTCGCCGCCGAAGGCTGGCCGGAGGGGGAGATCACCCTCCTGGTCGGTGGCGAGCGGGAGGGGCTTCCGCCGCAGGTCGCCGCGCAGGCCGGCCAGCTGCGCCACATTCCCATCGAGGGCGACTCGCTCAACGCCGCCATAGCGGCCTCGATTGCCCTCTATGCCGCCTCGGGGAGGGTTTAGGGTGGCTGCTCCGATGATCGAGCGCGTAGGGCAGATCCGCGATGAGGCTGCAGCGGCCATCTCCGGCGCCTCGACGACCGCCGAGCTCGACGAGGTCCGGGTCCGGTTCCTGGGGCGCCGGGCCGAGCTGCCGCAGCTGCTGAGGTCGGTCGCCGAGCTTCCTGCCGAGGAGCGCGGCGATGCCGGGCGTGCCGCCAACCAGGCCCGCCAGGAGCTCGAAAAAATGATCGAGGCCCGTGGCGCCGAGCTCGAGCTGGCCGAGATGGAGGCCGGGCTGGAGAGCGGCCGGGTCGACGTCACCCTGCCCGGCAGCCCGGCCGAGCCGGTCGGCTCGCTCCACCTCCTCACCCGCACCCGGCGCGAAATCGAGGACGTCTTCTGCGGCCTGGGCTACACCGTCTACTCCGGCCCCGAGGTCGAGACCGTCCACTACAACTTCGACGCCCTCAACCACGACCCCTCGCACCCGGCCCGCGCCCGCACCGACACCTTCTACGTGGAGGGCGGGGGCGAAGGGCCCGACGAGCGGCTCCTGCGCACCCACACCTCGCCGATGCAGGTGCGCGTAATGGAGGAGAACCCGCCGCCGGTGGCCCTGCTCATTCCCGGCCGGGTCTACCGCCGCGACAGCGACGCCACCCACACGCCCCAGTTCCACCAGATCGAGGGCCTGGTCGTCGACGAGGACGTAACCCTCGCCGACCTCAAGGGCACGCTCCTGGCCTTCGCCCGCGCGATCTTCGGCGACGAGCGCGAGATCCGGCTGCGGCCCCACTTCTTCCCGTTCACCGAGCCCAGCGTCGAGGTCGATGTCTCCTGCTTCATGTGCTCCTCCGGCGCGCTCGAGGACGGCTCGCGCTGCCCGCTCTGCAAGGGCACCGGCTGGCTCGAGGTGCTCGGCTCGGGAATGGTCGACCCCAACGTCTTCGGCTGGGTACGCGAGGGCGGCTACGACCCCGAGCGCCACCAGGGCTTCGCCTTCGGCCTGGGAATCGAGCGGATAGCGATGCTTCGTCACGGCATCCCCGACCTGCGGATCTTCTACGACAACGACCTGCGCTTCCTGCGCCAGTTCGCCTGAGGCCCTGATGCTCGTCCCGATCGAATGGCTCGAGGAGTACGTCCAGCCCGGCATGGAGCCGGGCGAGCTCGCCGAGCGCCTTGCCCTCACCGGCACCGAGGTCGACCGCGTCCACGAGGCGGCCCCGGTCTCTGGCGAGAAGCTCGTCATCGGGCAGGTCACCGCCTGCGAGAAGCACCCCGACGCCGACCGGCTGAGCGTCTGCACCGTCGACGTCGGAGCCGACGAGCCGTCGACGATCGTCTGCGGGGCGCCGAACGTCGCCGCCGGCCAGACGGTGGCCGTCGCGCTGCCCGGCTCGCGCCTCCCCGACGGCACGAAGATCAAGAAGTCCAAGCTCCGCGGCGTGGCCTCGGCCGGGATGATCCTCTCCGAGCGCGAGCTCGGCCTCAGCGAGGAGCACGACGGGATCATGGTCCTCGACGAAGGCCACGAGCCCGGCTCGCCGCTCTCGGCGGCGCTTCCGGCCCCCGGTGCGGTGCTGGAGCTCGAGATCACGCCCAACCGGCCCGACTGCCTGGGCATCTACGGGGTGGCGCGCGAGGTCCACGCCGCGACCGGCGTGCCGCTCGCCGCGCCCCCATGGGCCACCGATCCCGGCGAGGCCACGCTCGGCCAGCCGCCCGAGGGGATCGAGGTGACCGTCGAGGACGCGGCGCTCTGCCCGCGCTTCACCGCCCGCGTCTTCGAAGACGTGAAGATCGGCCCCTCGCCGGCCTGGCTGGCCGACCGCCTGCGCGCGGCCGGGCAGCGCCCGATCAACAACATCGTCGACATCACCAACTACGTGATGCTCCTCTGCGGCCACCCGCTCCACGCCTTCGACCTCGACCGGATCGCCGGCGGCCGGCTCACCGTGCGCGCCGCCCGGGACGGGGAGAAGCTCGTCACCCTCGACGGGGAGGAGCGCGAGCTGCTCGCCTCCGACTGCGTGATCGCCGACGACGAGGGGGTCACCTCGCTGGCCGGCGTGATGGGCGGCGCGCGCTCCGAGGTGAGCGAGCAGACCACCCGCGTGCTGCTCGAGGTCGCCGTCTGGGAGCCGGCGATGATCAACCGCACCGCCCAGCGGCTCGGCCTGCGCAGCGAGGCCTCGGCCCGCTTCGAGAAAGGGCTCTCCCCCGAGGGCGCCCTGGAGGCCCTGGCCACGGCCAGCGCCCTGGTCTGCGAGCTGGCGGGAGCGACGCTGCTGCCCGGCACCCTCGACGTCGGCGGCCCCGGTGAGCCCGGCCCGGCCATCACCCTCCGGGAGGAGCGGCTCACCGGGCTTCTCGGCTCGCCGGTGACGATCGCCCGCGCCGCGGAGATCCTCGAATCGCTCGGCTTCGGCGTCGAGCTGAGCGCAGACGAGCTGACCGCGACCGCGCCGCCGTTTCGCCGGCGGGACGTGACCCGCGAGGCCGACCTCATCGAGGAGGTCGCCCGGATCGAGGGTTTCGAGGACCTTCCGGCCACGCTGCCGCCCAACCGCAGCGGCCGGGCCGGCGGGCTCACGCCGGCCCAGGCGCTCATCCGGCGCGCAGAGGACCTGCTCGCCGGCCGCGGCCTCAGCGAGGTCGTCGGCTGGTCGTTCGGTGACCCGCAGGCCCTCGCCGCCTTCACCGACGGGGAGCTGATCCGGATCGAGAACCCGATGAGCGAGGCCCAGTCGGCGATGCGTCCCACGGTGCTCCCGTCTCTGCTTGACCTCGCCGCGCTCAACGCTTCGCGCGGCGCGGGTCGAATCGCCCTCTTCGAGTCGGGCACCGCCTACGCGCCGGCGCCGGCCGGGGCCCCGCTCCCCGCCCGGGAGCGCCACGAGCTCGCCGCCGTCCTGTCGGGGCCGGTCAGGCCGCCGACCTGGCTCGACACCGAGCCCCAGCCGGCCGGCATCTTCACCGCCAGCGCCCTGCTCGAAGACCTGATGTCCGCGCTCGGCGTGGCCTGGGAGCCGCGCGAGGGCGGGCCCTCCTTCCTCCAGCCCGGGCGCGCGGCGACCGTGGTGACCGGGGAGGGGGAGATGGGCTGGTTCGGCGAGGTCCATCCAGCGGTCTGCGCCCGCTGGGGGCTCGAGGCCCCGGTGGCGGCGCTCGCCATCGACCTCGGCGAGCTGGCCGCCCTGGCCTCCGGCCCGGCCCGCTTTGAGCCCTTCGCCTCGGTGCCGCCGGTCCGCGAAGACCTCGCGGTGATCCTGCCGGCCACCGTCGGGGCCGGGGATCTGGTGGCGTGCATCCGCGGTGCCGGGGGCGAGCTGGTGAGCGAGGTGGAGATCTTCGACGTCTACTCCGGCGACCAGGTCGGCGACGGGAAGGTCTCGCTGGCCGTCCACGTCGAGTTCCGCGACCCGGAGCGCACCCTCACCGACGAGGACGTCGCGCCGCTGCGGGAGAAGATCGTCGCCGCGATCGGTGGGGAGCTGGGCGGTGAGCTCCGTGGCTGAGCCCAGGATCCTCGTCGCAGGTGCCTCGGGCTACTCGGGTGCGCTCGCTGCCGCGCTGGTCGACGGCCACCCCGGCCTCGAGCTCGCCTGCGTCACGAGCCGCTCCAACGCCGGCGAGCGCCTGCGCGACCTCTACCCCCACCACCGGGTTGACCTCGTCCTGGAGGAGTTCGACATCGCCCGTCTCGGCGACGTCGACGCCGCGATCGTCGCCTACCCGCACGGCGCCTCGGCGCCGGTCGTCGCGCAGCTGCGCGAGAAGGGCGTGCGGGTCGTCGACCTCAGCGCCGACTTCCGCCTGCGCGACCAGGGCGTTTACGAGGAGTGGTACGTCCCGCACCCTGCGCCGCAGCTGCTCGAGGAGGCGGTCTACGGCCTTCCCGAGCTCTACCGCGACGAGATTCGTGGCGCCGACCTGGTGGCCAACCCCGGCTGCTACCCGACCGCCGCACTCCTGGCCCTCGCTCCGGTTGCCGCCCAGCTCGAGGATGTCGTGATCGACGCCAAGAGCGGAGTCTCCGGCGCCGGGCGCGAGCCAACCGAGGTGACCCACTTCGTAAGCGTCGACGAGAACGTCCACCCCTACGGCGTCGGGCGCCACCGGCACATGCCGGAGATCGACCAGGAGCTCGCCGCTGCCGGCGCGCAGGGGATCACCGCCGCCTTCACCCCGCACCTGCTCCCGCTCGACCAGGGCGAGCTCGTCTCCTGCTACCTGAAGGTCGCCGATCCGCAGGGCGCCCTGGCCCTTTACGAGGAGCGCTGGGGCGATGAGCGGTTCGTCGAGCTAACCGAAGCGATGCCGGGCGTGAAGGACGTGCAGGGCACCAACATCTGCCGGATCCACGTCCACCCCGACGAGCGCACCGGCCGGCTCTTCGTCTTCGCGGCGATCGACAACCTCTGGAAGGGCGCCGCCTCCCAGGCGGTCCAGAACCTCAACCTCATGCTCGGCCTCGACGAGGCCGCGGGGATCGCGCCGTGAAGCTGATCGGCCTCTTCGACTCGCGCTGGGTGGAGCTGCCCGAAGGGGTCCGCGAGCTCTCCGGCGGGCTGCCGACCGGCTTTGCCGGCGGCGGGACCTCGGCCGGGCTCAAGCCCTCCGGCGCCTTCGACGTCGGCGTCCTGCTCGGCGAGGGCCGCGACGTGACCAGCGCCGCGCGCTTCACCCGCTCGGGAGTGCAGGCCGCCCCGGTCCAGGTCACGCGCGAGCGCTGCGCCCTGGAGGACATCAACGCCGTCGTCGTCAACTCCGGCAACGCCAACGCGGCCACCGGCCAGGCGGGGATCGCCGCCGCGGTGGCCATCCAGGAGTCGGCGGCGCGCGACCTGGGCCTCGACCCCTCGCAGGTGGCGGTCTGCTCCACCGGAGTGATCGGCCAGCCGCTCGACCCTTCCCCGATCATGGCCGCGGTCACCGGCCTGGCCGGCTCGATCGACGCCACCGGCGACGCCGCCTTCCAGCAGGCGATCATGACCACCGACGCCTTCGAGAAGCGCGCCTCGATCGAGGTCCAGCTCTCCGGCGGGGAGGTCTGGATCAGCGCCCAGGCCAAGGGCGCCGGGATGATCCAGCCGAGCTTCGCGACGATGCTCTGCTTCATCGAGACCGACGCGCGCCTCGAGGAGGAGACCGCCGATCTCCTGCTCGGCGTGACGGTCAAGCGCAGCTTCGACCGGATCTCGGTCGACGGCCAGCTCTCCACCAACGACACCGTGATCCTCATGGCCAGCGGCGACTCCGGCGTCGCCGTCGAGCCCGAGAGCGAGGACGAGAAGGTCTTCGGCCGCGCCCTCGACGAGCTGATGCGCGCGCTGGCGATCTCGATCGTCCGCGACGGTGAGGGCTCCGAGCGGGTCGGCCGCGTCCTGGTGCGCGGCGGCCACGGCGCCTCGGTCGAGCGCGTCGCCCGCGCGGTGGCCAACTCGCCGCTGGTCAAGACCGCGCTGCACGGCGGCGACCCGAACTGGGGCCGGATCGCCCAGGCGGCGGGGATGAGCGTGCCCGACAGCGCGCCGCTCCCGGTCGACGTTTCGATCGAGGGAATCCAGCTCTGCGTCGCCGGCGAGGTCGTTCCCCACGACGAAAGCGAGCTTGCGAAGCGGGTAAGCGGCGCCGAGGTCGAGTACACCGTGGGATTGCCCGGCGACGGCTTCGAGGCCGAGTGCTTCTTCTCGGACCTGGGCAACGAGTACATCCGCATCAACGCCGAATACACGACCTGAGATGACCGCCGAGCCCAACAGCCAGCGCGACGTAGCGACCCTCCTCGAGGCGCTGCCCTACATCCGCCTCTTCCACGGGCAGACCGTGGTCATCAAGTACGGCGGCGCGGCGATGGAGCAGGCCGACCTCAGCGAGGAGTTCGCCCGCGACGTGGTCCTCCTCAAGTACGTGGGCCTAAACCCGATCGTCGTCCACGGCGGCGGCCCGGAGATCACCTCGATGATGGAGCGCCTCGACATGGAGGTCGAGTTCCGCGACGGGCTGCGCGTGAGCGACGAGGCCACCGTCGAGGTCGCCTCGATGGTCCTCGTCGGCAAGATCAACAACGAGATCGTCCTGCGCCTGGGGCGCCACGGCCAGCCGGCGATCGGGCTCAGCGGCGACGACGGCGGCCTCTTCCGCGTCTCGACCCGCCAGGCGCCGGGTGGCCAGGACATCGGCTTTGTCGGGGCGATCGACGAGGTCAACACCGACGTCCTCGACCACATCACCGCCGACTACATCCCCGTCATCTCCCCGGTCGGCGCCGACTCCGAAGGACAGGCCCATTCGATCAACGCCGACGATGCCGCCGCCGCGGTCGCCGCTGCCGTGGGGGCCTTCAAGGTCATCTTCCTCACCGATGTGCCCGGCTGGCTCGCCGACCCCGCCGACGAAGCGAGCCTCATCAGCGAGATCGATGCCGCCGGCGCCCGCGCGCGGCTGGGCTCGGTCGAGGGAGGCATGAGGGCGAAGATCGGCGCCTGCCTGGACGCCGTCGAGGGCGGGGTGCCGGCCGCCCACGTGGTCGACGGCCGGGTTCCGCACTCGCTCCTGCTCGAGCTCTTCACCGACGCCGGCTCCGGAACCAAGATCACGGCGTGAGCCTCGACGAGCTGCAGCGGCTCGAGTCGCAGCACGTCATCGGCACCTACGCGCGGCTGCCGGTCGAGTTCATCCGCGGCGAGGGCTCCTGGCTCTGGGACGCCGATGGCAACGAGTACCTCGACCTGCTCTGCGGCATCTCGGTCACCAACCTCGGCCACTGCCACCCGCGAGTGGTGGAGGCCGTCCGCGAGCAGGCCGGGACGCTGATCCACGTCTCCAACCTCTTCTACACCGAGCCGGCGATGCGGCTCGCCGAGCGCCTGACCGAATCCTCGCTCGGCGGGAAGGTCTTTTTCTGCAACTCGGGGGCCGAGGCGATCGAGGCCGCCGTCAAGCTCTCCCGGCGCGCCAAGGCCGGCGGCGGCGTCGTCACCCTCGCCGGCGGCTTCCACGGGCGCACCTACGCCGCCCTCTCGGCCACCGGCCAGGAGGAGAAGCAGGCCCCGTTCGCGCCGCTCGTGCCGGGCTTCACGACCGTCGCCGCCACCGCCGAGGCGGTCACCGAGGCCGTCGGGCCGGATACGGCCGCGGTGATCATCGAGCCGGTCCAGGGCGAGGGCGGGGTGCGCCCGGTCCCCGACGAGGTTCTCGTAGCCGCACGGCAGGCCTGCGACGAGCATGGCGCCGCGCTCGTGCTCGACGAGGTCCAGGCCGGCATGGGACGCACCGGCACGCTCTGGGCCTACCAGCAGACGCCGGTGGTGCCCGACGCGATCACCGTCGCCAAGGCGCTCGGGGGAGGGCTGCCGATCGGGGCGCTCATCACCGGCCCGCGGCTGGCCGACACCCTCCAGCCCGGCGACCACGGCTCAACCTTCGCCGGCGGCCCGGTGGTCGCCCGCGCCGCGCTCGAGGCCCTCGAGGTCACCGACGACCCGAAGCTGCTGGCCCGCGTCGCCGCCGTGGGGGATGAGATGCGGGAGAAGATCGCCGCCCTGCCCGGCGTCAGCGAGGTCCGCGGACGCGGCCTGATGGTCGGCTTCGACCTCGAGGCCGGCGGGGCGCCCGACCTGGTCCGGGAGGCACTCACCGGGCAGAAGATCGTCATCAACGCCACCGGCCCGCAGACCGTCCGCCTGCTGCCGCCGCTCACGATCACCGACGACGAGGTCGATACAGCGCTCCAGCGGCTCGCTGCCGCCCTCGAGGGCCGGGCCGGCTGAGCGCCGGGACTCCTAGACTGCCGCCGATGCCGGAAACCGAGCCTACGCCCCTCAGCGCCTCCTACCTCGCCCAGCGCGAGGAGGTGAGCCGCGTCCTGCTCCTCTACTCCGGCGGCCTGGACACCAGCGTCATGTGCAAGTGGATCCAGGACGAGTACGGAGCCGAAGTCGTCGCGCTGACCATCAACCTCGGCCAGCCCGGCGAGGACTACGACGTCGTGAAGCAGAAGGCGCTCGACCTGGGCGCCGTCGCCGCCGAGGTCGTCGACGCGCGCGAGGAGTTCGCCCGCGAGTACATCGTCCCCGCCATCAAGGCCAACGGCGTCTACGGCCTGGGCTACCCGCTCTTCACCGCGCTCGGCCGGCCGCTGATCGCCAAGATCGCCGTCGAGCAGGCCCGCGCCCACGGCTGCGACACGATCGCCCACGGCTGCACCGGCAAGGGCAACGACCAGGTCCGCATCGAGGGGACGGTCGCCACGCTCGCCCCGGAGCTGAAGGTGATCGCCCCGGTCCGCGAGTGGCAGATGGGCCGCGAGGAGGAGATTGCCTATGCCCGCGAGCACGGCATCCCGATCAAGGGCGGCGCCGAGCAGACCCCGTACTCGATCGACGACAACCTCTGGGGCCGCTCGTCGGAGGGCCGCTGGATCGAGGAGCTCGACCGCGCCCCCGAGCAGGACGTCTTCCAGCTCGTCACGCCGCCGCAGCTGGCGCCCGACGAGCCGGAGATGGTGGAGATCGGCTTCGAGAAGGGCGTGCCGGTCTCGCTGAACGGCGAGGCGATGGGGCTCGTCGAGCTGCTGGAGAAGGCCGCGGAGATCGGCGCCCGCCACGGAGTCGGAATCATCGACCACATCGAGGACCGGATCGTCGGCCTGAAGGTGCGCGACATCTACGAGGTCCCGGCGGCGGCGATCATCCTGCCCGCCCACGCCGAGCTCGAGCGCCTCACCGGCACGATCCACCAGAACCGCTTCAAGGAGGGCCTGGACCGCCAGTGGGCCTACCTGGTCTACGCCGGGCTGTGGTGGGAGCCGCTGCGCGTGAACCTCGACGCCTTCATGGACTCGGCCAACGAGACGGTCACCGGCACGATCGGCGTCGAGTGCTTCAAGGGCGTGGCCCGCGTGGTCACTCGCAGCTCTCCCTACGCGGTCTACGACGCCTCGCTGGCCACCTTCGAGACCTCCGGCGGCCTCTTCAGCCAGAACGCCTCACCGGGCTTCATCGAGCTTTGGAGCCTGCAGTCGCGGATGGCCTACCGCCTGCGCGAGTCGATTGAAAACGAGCAGGACGGGTAGCCTCAGGCCATGCTCTCCCCGCGCGCATACCAGCTGATCGGAATGGCCACCTGGCACGGCGGCAAGGTCTACGCCCGCCGCAAGGCGCCGCAGTACGCCGGCCCGGCAAAGCTGGCCGCGGCGATCGTCGTCGGCGCGGTGGTCCTGGGCGCGATCGCGGTCGTCAGCTCGAACCTGCGCGAGCCCGACCCGTTCACCACGGTCTAGCGCCCCCGCCGGTTACGCTGGCCGCAATGGCCGCGCCGCTCAAGCCCGTCCCCGACCCGGAGCCTGAACCGGACTCATCGGTCGGCCCCGAAGGCCCTGCCGACGTGTCGGCTCCCGACGCCGCGGTTCTCGCCGAGCGCCGCGCCCGCCGCGCCGAGCTGGCCGAGAAGGAGCTGCGCGAGCGCCTGGCCGGCGCCGAGGAGCGGATCGCCGAGCTCGAGCTGGTCGCCGAGGAGTCCGAGCGCGCCCGCGCCGACCTCCAGGCCCGCCGTCGCCGCGACGCGCAGGCCGCCTCGCTGGTGGGAGAGGCCGCAAGCGCCGTCGCTGCCGCCCGGCAGGCGGTCGACCGCGAGATCCACGCCCGCCAGGCGGCAGAGGCCGCCCTGGCCGCCGAGCGGATCGGCCGTGAGGCCGCCGAGCAGGCGGTGCTCGCCGAGCGCGCCGCCCGTGATGCCGCCACCGAGGCCCTCGTTGCCGCACGCGTGCGGGAGATCCCCGCGCCCGAGCCGCTCGCCGCGCCGCCGAGCTCCGTGCCGAGTGTCGACCCGGCGCTGCGGGCCTCCGGCGCCCGGCCCGATGACGACCTCGCCGCCGGCATCGCCGCCGCCGCCGACCGCCTGCGCGCCGGTGCTGGCCCGGCCGGCAGCCAGGCCGATGACGATCCCGCTGGTTCGGCCTCCCGTCAGCACCCTGGCGCCGCGCCGGCACCCTCTCTAGGGGGCCGCTCGGGCGGCCTCGTTGGCTGGCTCGAGCGCCGCTTCGGACGAGCCCGCTGAGAGCGCGAAAAGCGTGACGGAAGGCGCCCGCCGCGTCCGCTCCTACGCCTAAGCTGGCTGGCCCGTGACCGAGGCCAGCTGCGTCCACCTGCACGTCCATTCCGAGTACTCGCTGCTCGACGGTGCCTGCAAGATCGACGCCCTCGCCGAGCGCGCCGCCGCCTTCAACCAGCCGGCCCTCGCCCTCACCGACCACGGCGTCATGAACGGCGCCGTCGAGCTCCACCTCGCGGCCCGTAAGCACGGCATCAAGCCGATCGTCGGCTGCGAGATCTACCTCGTCGACGACCACGCCGACACCGGCTCCGGGAAGGTCGAGCGCAACCACCTCACCCTCCTGGCCGAGAGCGACGAGGGCTACCGCAACCTCGTCAAGCTCTGCTCCGAGGGCTTCCTCTCCGGGCTCAACCGCGGCAAGCCCAACGTCGATATGGGCCAGATCGCCGCCCACGGGGAGGGCCTCATCGCCCTGACCGGCTGCCTGGCCTCCCGCTTTGCCGGCCGTCTCTCCGAGGGGCGCGACGACGAGGCCCGCTCCCACGTCGATGAGTTGATGGGCGCCGTCGGGGCCGACAACGTCTACTTCGAGGTGCAGAAGAACGGGCTCGAGCAGCAGGAGCGCGCCAACGAGGGGATCGTCAGGATCGCCCGCGAGCTCGGGCGCCCGATCGTCGGCACCGGCGACGTGCACTACCTCACCGCCGACGACCACAGCCACCACACCGCGCTGCTCTGCGTCCAGACCAAGTCGACGCTTGCCGACCCGAAGATGGTCTTCGACCACAACGAGTTCTACCTGCGCTCCAGCGAGGAGATGGCCGCCTCCTTCTCCGAGTGGCCGGAGGCGATCGCCACCACGCTGGAGATCGCCGACCGCTGCAACGTCGAGATCGAGCTCGACAAGCAGCTGATCCCGCGCTTCCTGGAGGAGGGCCAGGACGAGACCGCCTTCCTGCGCGAGCGGGTGGAGGAGGGGCTGCGCGAGCGCTACGGCGACCCGATCCCCGCCGAGGCTCGCGAGCGGATGGAGATGGAGCTCGGGGTCATCGACCGGATGGGCTTCAACGCCTACTTCCTGATCGTCTGGGACTTCGTGCGCTGGGCGCGCGAGAACGGCATCGCCGTCGGTCCGGGCCGCGGTTCGGCCGCCGGCTCGATCGTCGCCTACGCCCTGCAGATCACCGACGTCGACCCGCTCGCCTACGGCCTGCTCTTCGAGCGCTTCCTCAACCCCGAGCGCGTCTCCATGCCGGACATCGACATCGACTTCTCGGTCCGCGGCCGCGAGCGCGTGATCCAGTACGTCACCGAGAAGTACGGGCGCGACTCGGTCGCCCAGATCGTCACCTTCGGCAAGATGTTCCCGCGCCAGGCCACCCGCGACGCCGCCCGCGTCCTGGGTCACGACTACGGCGTCGGCGATCGCCTCGCCAAGCTCATCCCCGACCCGATCCAGGGCCGCGCCCCGAGCTTCGAGGACTGCCTCAAGCCCGGCGAGCCGCTCAAGAGCGCGATCGACGAGGACCCGACCGCCCGCCAGGTGATCGACGTCGCCCAGGGCCTGGAGGGGATCGTCCGCAACTCCTCGATCCACGCCGCCGCCGTGGTCATCGCCGACCGCCCCCTCACCGAGATCGTCCCCGTCCAGCTGGCCGACGCCAACACCACCGACGAGGAAGGCAACCGCGTCTACAAGGTCGTCACCCAGTTCTCGATGAAGCCGGTCGAGCAGCTCGGCCTGCTGAAGATGGACTTCCTGGGGCTGCGCAACCTCGACGTGATCGAGGACGCCCTCGACATCATCGAGCGCTCCACCGGCGAGCGCCCGTCGATGAAGCAGCTGCCGCTCGACGACCCGAAGACCTACGAGATGCTGACCCGCGGCGAGTCGGTCGGCGTCTTCCAGTTCGAGTCCGAGGGGATGCAGGACGCCCTGAGAAAGGTCAAGCCGACCGAGTTCAACGACCTCGTCGCGCTCGTGGCGCTCTACCGCCCGGGCGCCATGGACCAGATCCCCACCTACGCCAAGGGCAAGCGCGACCCGTCGAGCGTCGTGGTCCGCGACCCGCGCCTGGCCCCGATCCTCGGCGACACCTACGGCGTGATCCTCTACCAGGAGCAGGCGATGCAGATCGCCACCGAGATCGCCGGCTTCAGCGGCGCCAAGGCCGACGACCTGCGCAAGGCGATCGGCAAGAAGGACCGCGAGGCGATGAAGAAGCTCGAGCCCGAGTTCCGTGAGGGCTGCAAGGCCTCGAACACCGAAGCCGGCGTAATCGACTGGATCTGGGAGACCAACCAGAAATCGGCCGACTACTCGTTCAACCGCTCCCACGCCGCCTGTTACGCCCTGATCGCCTACCGCACCGCCTGGCTGAAGGCCAACTACCCGGCCGAGTACATGGCGGCGCTGATCTCCTCGGTGATGGACACCAAGGACAAGGTCCCGGCCTTCATCGCCCGTTGCGAGGAGATGGGGATCGGAATTCTGCCGCCCGACGTCAACCTCTCCGACCACAACTTCGTCGTCGATGGCAGCGACATCCGTTTCGGCCTCGACGCGGTCAAGGGAGTGGGTTACCAGGCGGTCGAGGCGATCAAGGGCGCCCGCGAGGAGGGCGGCGAGTTCAAGAGCCTCTGGGACTTCTGCGAGCGCGTTAACCAGCAGCACGTCAACCGCAAGGCGATCGAGGCGCTGATCAAGTGCGGTGCCTTCGACTCGACCAACGCCACGCGGCGCGCGATGGTCGAGGTGCTCGAGCAGGCCCAGTCGGCCGGCCAGAAGAGCCAGCTCGACGCCCAGATCGGCCAGGGCTCGATCTTCGACATGGTCGAGGAGTCGGCCGACTCGCCGGCCTCCACCAGCAGCCACCCGCCGATCATCGGCTCGGAGTACGAGCAGTCAGAGCTGCTGGCCGCCGAGAAGGAGTCGATCGGCTGCTTCCTCTCCACGCACCCGCTCAAGGAGCTGCGCCCGGCGCTGCGCGAGGCCACCGACGGCACCCTCACCGAGATCGCCGCGCGCCGCGACGGCGACAAGGTGACGGTCGGCGGGATCATCACCCAGGCCCGGAAGATCAAGACCAAGAAGGGCGACCCGATGATGTTCGCCACCCTCAGCGACCTCGAGGGTGAGGTCGAGCTGGTGGTCTTCGGGAAGGTGATGGCCGAGCACCACCAGTCCCTCGAGGTCGATTCGGTCGTCCTCGTCCACGGCCGCGTCGATCACAAGGAGGCCGACGGGATCGGCGCCGCCCGCACCTGCATCGTCGTCCAGAAGGTCAAGCCGTTCGCGCCGAGCCGCGAGGAGATCGACGGGGCCGCCGAGCGCCACGAGGCCGCCGAGGGCGACCCGGAGCCGCTCACGCTGCGCCTCGACGCCCAGGCTCGCGCCTATCCCGCCACTGTCCTCGACGACCTCAAGCACATCCTCGGCAATCACAGCGGCGAGCACGAGGTGGTGCTGGAGATCTCGACCTCGGCGGGGGAGAGGTCGCTGCGCTTCGGCGAGGAGTACCGCGTCGCGCCGACCCCGAGCCTGCGCGCCGAGCTCGAGCACAT
>JBBATA010000015.1:0-40684 GCA_040399005.1 Solirubrobacteraceae bacterium | reverse complement strand
CTACCCCACGGCGGCCGGCTACGAGCTGCCCGAGGACGTGGCGATGCTCGCCTCCAACGAGTCGCACGACCCGCCCATCCCAGAGGTGGTCGCCGCGGTGGAGAAGGTGATGAGGGGGCTCAACCGCTATCCGGACCCGTCCGGCACGAAGCTGCGGGAGGCGCTCTCGGCCCGCTACGGCGTCCCGGCATCGCAGATCGCCCTGGGCAACGGTTCCTGCGACATCCTCCTCTCGCTCGGCGACGCCCTGCTGGACCCGGGAAGCGAGCTGGTATTCGCCTGGCCGTCGTTCTCGGTCTACGAGCACCTGGAGGGCGCCTCGGGCGCCCTGACCACCCGGGTCCCGCTCGACTCCGAGGACCGCCACGACACCGCGGCGATGCTCGAGGCGATCGGGCCACAGACCCGGATGGCGATCCTCTGCAACCCCAACAACCCGACCGGGACCGCCCTCCGATTCGAGGAGGTGCGGGAGTTCGTCGAGGCGGTCCCCCCGGAGGTCTGCCTGGTAATCGACGAGGCCTACTGCGAGTACTGCACGCTCGACGACCCCGACCTCACCATCGGGCTGCTCGAGGGGCGCGAGAACCTGCTCCTGCTGCGGACTTTCAGCAAGGTCTACGGCCTCGCCGGGCTCAGGGTCGGCTTCGCGCTCTGCGGGAGCGAGGAGATCCCGGCCGCGGTGAACCGGGTGCGCCAGCCCTTCTTCTGCTCGGCCGCGGCCCAGGCCGCCGGTGTCGAGGCGCTGCGCCATCCGGAGGCCCTGGTCGAGCGCGTGGCCCGGAACATGGACGGCCGGGCCCAGGTCATGTCGGGGCTCGAGCAGCTTGGCCTCTCCCCAGCGGCCTCGGAGGCGAACTTCTGCTGGGTCGGACTGCCGGTTCCCGCCGGCCAGGAGCCGGGGCAGGTCGAGGAGCGCGTGCTGGCGGAGCTCGCTTCGCGCGGCGTGCTGGTGCGCGGGGGAACCGGCCTGGGACGCGCCGGCTGGCTGCGGATCACCTTCGGCTCCCATGAGGAGAACGCCCGCGCGCTCGAGGCGCTGGCCGCCGCGATCCCATGAGCGCGGTGCGGGGCACCGATCCTGCGTGCCGGCCCGGCGGCGTGTGCTTCAATAGCCGCGATGGAGCACCCCGGCAACGACAACCGCACGCAGCCCCCCGCGGGCGGCCTGCCGGGCCGTTCCTACCCGTATTGGCGATTTCTCTAGGCGTCCGGCCGGCGCATGCGCGCCGTCAGGAAGTGTCCCGCAGCCGGGCGCCGAGGTTGGGTGAAGGAGCACCGCCGGCCCTCGGGCGCGGCGGCGCAGTGAAGCTTTTCCGAAACATCGACAGGAAAGAAGAGAGCAGATGCTGATCGTCATGAAATCCCAGGCCTCCGAGGACGAGGTCCAGGCCGTGATCGACAAGATCGAGTCGGTGGGCGCGCAGGCTCATCCGAGTCGCGGTGCCGAGCTGACCCTGATCGGGGCGATCGGCGACGCCGACACCGAGGTGCGGGTAAGCCAGCTGGAGCTGGAGGGCTTCGAGGGGGTCGCCCGCGTGGTGCCGATCCTCAAGCCGTACAAGCTGGCCTCGCTGGAGGGCCGTCACGGCGAGCCGTCGGTCTTCGAGATCGGCGGGGCCAAGGTCGGCGGAGACAACTTCGCGCTGATCGCCGGCCCGTGCACGGTCGAGTCACGTGAGCAGCTGATGGCCACGGCCGACGCCGTGCTCAAGGGCGGTGCTTCGATGCTGCGGGGCGGCGCCTACAAGCCGCGGACCTCGCCGTACGCCTTCCAGGGCCTGGGCGAGGAGGGCCTGCGCCTGCTGGCCGAGGCCAAGGAGAAGACCGGGATGCCGATCGTCACCGAGCTGATGGACCTCCGCGACCTCGAGCCGGTCCTCGAGGTGGCCGACGTCATCCAGGTCGGCGCCCGCAACATGCAGAACTACAACCTGCTGACCGAGATCGGGAAGTCGGGGCGCGCGACGCTGCTCAAGCGCGGTCTCTCGAGCACGCTCGAGGAGCTCCTGATGGCCGCCGAGTACATCCTCAAGGAGGGCAACAAGGAGGTCATGCTCTGCGAGCGTGGCATCCGGACCTTCGAGAACGCCTACCGGTTCACGCTCGACCTGAGCGCCATCCCGGTGCTTAAGGAGATGACCCACCTGCCGGTGATCGTCGACCCGAGCCACGCAGCCGGGCGCCGCGCGCTCGTGCCGTCGCTCTCCTACGCGGCCGCCGCCGCCGGGGCCGACGGCGTGATCGTCGAAGTCCACCCCGAGCCCGAGGAGGCGGTCTGCGACGGTCCGCAGGCGCTGCGGGCCAGCGACTTCCAGGCCTACGCGGAGACGCTCAACCGTGCCGCCCAGCTGGCCGGCAAGCGCTCCTTCCTGCCCGAGGGGGCGCCGGCGGCTTGATCGTCACGGTCGTCGGTGTCGGCCTGATCGGAGGGTCGCTCGGACTCGCCGCCAGGCGCAGCGGCGAGTTCACCGTGCGGGGAGTCAGCCCGAGGGCGAAGCTCGCCCTCGAGGCCGGCCTGATCGACGAGGCCCACGACGACCTCGCCGAGGCGCTCGACGGGGCCGACATCGCCGTGGTGGCCGTGCCGGCGTCGATCGCCGGGGAGAAGCTCGCCGAGGTACTCGCCGCGGCCCCCGAGGGCTGCGCCGTCACCGACGTCGGCTCCACGAAGTCGGGCGTGGTGGCCGTCGCCGCGGGCGACGAGCGCTTCGTCGGCGGCCATCCGCTGGCCGGCGCCGAGGTCTCCGGGTTCGAGCACGCGCGCGAAGGGCTCTTTGAGGAGGCGACCTGGTACCTGACGCCGACCGAGACCACCAGCGGGGTGGCGCTGGAGCGAGTTCACCGGATGGTCACCGCCGCCGGGGGCAGGCCGACGATCCTCGAAGCGGCCGAGCACGACCGGATGATGGCCGCCGTCTCCCACCTGCCCCACGTCTTCGCCAACCTCCTCGTCGCGCAGGCCGCCGAGGCCCTCGGCGAGCGCTCGATCCCGGTCGCCGGGCCGAGCTTCCGGGACGCGACCCGCGTTGCCGGCGCCTCGCCGGAGCTATGGGCCTCGATCTACGAGGACAACGCCGGCGCGCTGATGGCCGAGGTCGACGCCACCGTCGAAAGGCTGGGGGAGGTGCGCGACGCCCTGGCCGCCGGGGACCGAGAGTGGCTCGAGGCCTGGCAGGCGTCGGCCGCGGGCGACAGGCAGCGCCTGACCGACGAGGGGCTCGGCGGTGGCCCGGTGAGCGAGATCCCCGTTGCCGTCCCCAACCGCCCCGGAGTCGTCGCCGAGATCGCCCTCGCCCTGGCCCGGGCCGACGTCAGCATCGCCGACATGGCCCTGAGCCCGGCACCCGACCGGCGCAGCGGCGTCATCACCCTGTGGGTTCCGCAGGACCAGGCCGAGGCAGCGGAACGCTGCCTGGCCGAGATCGACCTGGCAGACCGGTGAACGTCACCGTCGAGCCGTCCGGGCCGCTTCGGGGGGAGCTCGCCGTCCCGCCGGACAAGTCGATCTCCCACCGCCTGGCGATCCTCGGCGCGATGTCCGACGAGCCGGTGCGGATAACCGGCTACCTCGAGGCCCAGGACACGCTCTCGACCCTCGACGCGGTCGCGGCAGTCGGCGCGCTGGTGGAGCGCGATGGCAGCGACGTGACGATCCGCGGCACCGGCCTGCGCAACGCCCACGAGCCGGACGGCCCCATCGACGTCGGCAACGCTGGCACCCTCATGCGGCTGCTGCCTGGCTGGCTGGCCGGCCAGGATGGCCGCTCCTTCGTGCTGGACGGTGACGAGTCGATCCGGCGCCGCCCGGTCGACCGCATCGCCGAGCCGCTGGCGCTGATGGGGGCGAGCATCGAGGCGACCGACGGGCGCCTTCCACCTCTTACCGTCAATGGCTCCCGGCTCCACGGGATCGAGTACGAGCTTCCCGTGGCCAGCGCCCAGGTGAAGTCCTGCCTCTGCTTCGCCGCCCTGGTGGCCGACGGCGAGACCACGATCGTCGAGCCGGTACCCAGCCGCGACCACACCGAGAGGCTGCTGGCCGCCTGCGGTGCCCGGATCGAGCGCGACGGCAACGTCCTCACCGTCTTCGGCGCCGACGAGATCGAGCTTCCCGCCGAGGTGGCGGTCCCGGGCGACCCTTCCTCGGCCGCCTTCATGCTCGCCGCCGGGATGATCGTGCCCGGCTCGAGGCTCCTGCTGACCGGCTCCGGGGTCAACTGGACCCGGACCGGCTTCATGCGGATCGCCGAGAGGATGGGCGGCGTCCTCATCGCCGACTTCGAGGAGCAGGCCTTCGAGGAGGAGATCCCCACCGACGAGCCGGTCAGCGAGATCGACGTCACCTCCGGGCCGCTGGTGGCGACCACCGTCGAGGCCGAGGAGGTCCCGCTCGCCATCGACGAGCTGCCACTCGTCGCGCTCCTTGGCTGCTTTGCCGACGGGGAGACGGTCGTTCGCGGCGCCGGTGAGCTCCGCCTGAAGGAGTCCGACCGGATCGCATCGGTGGTGGACGGCCTGAACGGGCTGGGAGCCGACGCGGAGGCCACCGAGGACGGTTTCGTAATCCGCGGGACCGAGGGGCTCCGCGGCGGCTCGATCGACGCCCGCGGCGACCACCGTCTGGCCATGCTCGGGGCGATCGCCGGGCTGGCCTCGCAGGAGGGCGTCGAGATCGTCGGCGCAGAGGCGATCGACGTCTCCTACCCAAGCTTCCTCGAGGACCTCGCCGCCCTGCGGTAATCGGGTTCGGCCGCTACGTTCAGCCGCGATGATCGTCGCCATCGACGGCCCGGCGGGGGCCGGCAAGTCAACGGTCGCCCGCGGCTGTGCGGAGGCGCTCGGCTTCACCTACCTGGATACCGGAGCCATGTACCGCTGCGTGGCCCTCGCAAGCCTCCGTGACCCGGGCTGCGATCCCGCCTCGCTCGAGATTGAGGTCGGCGAACGCATATGCCTCGACGGGGAGGACGTGACCGACGAGATCCGCTCGGCGCCGGTCACCGCCGAGGCCTCCCGGGTTGCCGCCGATCCTGCGGTCAGGGAGGCAATGGCCTCGCGCCAGCGGACGCTGCTCGCGTCGGGAGACTGGGTTGCCGAGGGGCGGGACATCGGCACGGTTATCGCTCCGCACGCCGAGCTCAAGCTCTTCCTCACCGCGGACCCGCGGGAGCGCGCACGCCGCCGGGCCGAGCAGACCGGCAGGCCGGTCGACGAGGTGCTCGCCGAGCAGAACGAGCGGGACGCGCGCGACGGGCAGCGCGACATCTCCCCGCTGCGCCCGGCCGGCGACGCCGTCGAGCTCGACACGTCCGGGCTGACCGTCGATGAGGTGTGTGGGCGGGTGGAGGCCCTGGTCGCCGAGCGGCGCGGCGGGGGCGGTGTCCAATGAGCGCCCCCCGGGTCGCGGTCGTCGGCTATCCGAACGTCGGCAAGAGCTCGCTGGTCAACCGCCTCAGCGGTAGCCGGGAGGCGGTGGTTCACGAGCGCGCCGGCGTAACGCGCGACCGCAAGGAGGTCGAGTGCGACTGGAATGGGCGCCCCTTCGTCCTCGTCGACACCGGGGGAATGGACCGCCTCGATGCCGACCCGATCTCGGGCTCGATCCGCGACCAGGCGCAGGCGGCGATCGGTGAGTCGCAGGCGGCGCTCCTGGTCGTCGACGCCCAGGCCGGCCTGCGCCCGGGCGACGAGGAGATGGCCGACCTCCTGCGCCGCGCCGGGATCCCCGTGCTCGTTGCCGCCAACAAGGTCGACGGCCCGGCCGACATCCCGCTGGCCGCCGACTTCCATCGCCTGGGCCTGGGGGAGCCTCTGCCGGTCTCCGCCGCGCAGGGGATGGGAAGCGGCGACCTGCTCGACCGGCTGGTGGCGATGCTGCCCGAGGGTGGCGAGGACGACGGGGACGAGGGCGTGCTCCGGCTCGCGATCATCGGCCGTCCCAACGTGGGCAAGTCGACCTTCGTCAACCGCCTCGCCGGCGCCGAGCGGGTGATCGTCAGCGACGAGGCAGGCACCACCCGCGACGCGATCGACCTTCCGCTCGAGATCGACGGGCAGCGGCTTCTGATCGTCGACACCGCAGGGATGAGGCGCCTCTCGAAGGTGAGCGACAAGGTCGAGTACTACACCGTCCTTCGCTCCCAGCGGGCGGTCGAGCGCGCCGACGTGGCGATCGTGGTCTGTGACGCCGCCGACGGCGTCACCAGCCAGGACCTGAGGATCGCCGAGCTGGCGATGAAGGAGGGCTGCGCCACGCTGCTCGTGCTCAACAAGTGGGACGAGACCGAGATGGACGAGGACGACCTCGAGCACGAGCGTGCGAAGGTCCTGAGCAAGCTGCGGCTGCGCCCGCGCGTTATGACCCTGAGCGCGCTGACCGGGCGCAACGTGGAACGCGTGATCACCGAGGCGATCGCCCTCGGGCGCCGGCGCGAGGAGCGGATCCCGACCGCCGACCTCAACCGCTTCGTCGCCGAGATCGTCGCCGAGCGCCAGCCGCCGGCAAAGCGCGGCCAGCGCCTCAAGCTCTTCTACCTGGCGCAGATCGAGACCGGCCCGCCGCGCTTCGCCCTCCAGGTAAACCACCGCAACCGGGTGACCCGCGACTACATGTACTTCTTCGAGAACCGCCTTCGCCAGCGCTACGGCTTCGACGGCATCCCGCTGATCATCGACGTCCGTGAACGGAGCGGGCGCCGCAGCTACGCGGACCGCTGACGGTGCAGCCGGGATTCCCGGGGGCGGCCTGCGGCCCGCTACGCTTCCGCGGCATATGAGCGCAGAGAACAGCTTCCTCTTCACCTCCGAATCGGTCACCGAGGGCCACCCCGACAAGGTCGCCGACCAGATCTCCGACGCGATCCTCGACGCGATCCTCGCCCAGGACTCCTTCGCCAAGGTCGCCTGCGAGACGCTGGTCAACAACAACCTCGTGGTGATCGCCGGAGAGACCTCGTTCGACGTCTCGAAGATCGATGTCGAGCAGATCGCCCGCGACAAGATCCGCGAGATCGGCTACGTCGGCTTCGACCCGATGTTCGACGCCGACACCGTCGAGGTGCTCAACCGGCTCGAGGCTCAGTCCTCGGACATCGCCCAGGGCGTCGACGAGGCCAAGGAGGCCCGCGAGGGCGACGAGGATCCTCTGGACAAGGCCGGCGCCGGGGACCAGGGAATGATGTTCGGATACGCCACCAGCGAGACCGAGTCGCTCATGCCGGCTCCCGTCCACCTCGCCCACCGGCTTGCCGAGCGCCTCACCGAAGTCCGCAAGGACGGAACGCTCGCCTACCTCCGTCCGGACGGCAAGACCCAGGTCAGCGTCCGCTACGTCGACAACCGTCCGGTCGCCGTGGAGCGCGTCCTGATCTCCACCCAGCACGACGAAGAGGTCGAGCAGGGCCAGATCGCCGACGACCTTTGGCAGAAGGTCGTCGTGCCGGTCCTCGACGAGGAGGGCCTCGACTACGACGCCGAGCAGCTCCGGGCCGACCTCCTGATCAACCCGACCGGCCGCTTCGTGATCGGTGGCCCCGTAGGCGACTGCGGCCTCACCGGACGCAAGATCATCGTCGACACCTACGGCGGGATGGCCCGCCACGGCGGTGGGGCCTTTTCGGGCAAGGACCCGTCGAAGGTCGACCGCTCGGCCGCCTACGCCGCGCGCCACGTGGCGAAGAACATCGTCGCCGCCGGCCTCGCCGACCGCGCCGAGGTCCAGGTGGCCTACGCGATCGGCGTCGCCCACCCGGTCTCGGTGATGGTCGACACCTTCGGCACCGAGACGATCCCGATCGACCGGATCGAGGAGCTCGTAGCCGGGAACTTCGACCTTCGCCCGGCCGCGTTCCGCGAGTACCTGAGCCTGCACAGCCCGATCTATTCCGGCACCGCCGCCTACGGCCACTTCGGCCGCAACGAGCAGGAGTTCACCTGGGAGCGGACCGACCGGGCCGACGCGCTGCGCGAGGCTGCCGCCGCGGCCGCCGGCGCCTGAAGCGGCCCGGGAGCGCCCTGCGGGGCAGCGCCGGTCCCTGATTGAGCCATCCCGCCCGGGCTCTAACTTCTGGCGGTGTCCGCGGTCGCCCAGGTCGAGCCGATAACCACGGCCCGGGTACTCCGGGGGCCGTTCGACTACGAGCGTCCCGAGGGGGTCGGGGTCGGTTCGGTGATGGTCGTCCCGTTCGGGCGCCAGGAGCTCCTCGCCGTGGTCACCGCGCTGGCCGACGGCTCCGAGCACGACGTGCTGGCGCCGCGGGAGGTGCTCGACGCCTCGCTTCCGCCGGACCTCGTGGAGCTCGGGCCGTGGCTGGCCGCCGAATACGGATCCACCCCGGCGCGGGCCTTCTCGCTGATGCTGCCGCCCCGGGGGGTCCGCGAGAAGAAGGTCCTCCACGCCAGGGTCCTGCGTGAGCCCGGCGAGGGGGAGAGGCTGACCGACCGCCAGCGCGCGCTTCTGGCAACGCTCCCCAGGGCGGCCGGGGAAGAGCTCGCCGCCCTCAGGCGCCTCGAGGCCCGTGGCCTGGTGGCGATCGAGGCCCAGGGCATGAGGCGCGAACCGGGCCACCGCGATGTCGGGGCCCGGCAGGAGGGGGGCGGCCCCGCGCTCACTCCCCGCCAGTCCGAGGCGCTGGAACAGGTAGCCGGGGCCTCCCCCGGCGAGAGCCTGCTCCTCCACGGCGTGACCGGATCGGGCAAGACCGAGGTCTACCTGCAGGCCGCGGCCCGCACCCTCGAATCCGGGCGAGGCGTTCTGGTGCTGGTTCCCGAGATCGGCCTCACCCCCCAGATGGTCACCCGCTTCCGCGAGCGTTTCGGCGAGACGGTTGCCGTGCTGCACTCCGGGCTCGGTGCCGGTGAGCGATACGACGAGTGGATGCGCGTGCGCACCGGCGAGGCGCGGATCTGCATCGGACCGCGCTCTGCCGTGTTCGCGCCGATGGAGAAGATCGGCCTGATCGTCGTTGACGAGGAGCACGACGCCTCCTACAAGCACGAGGGCGACCCGCGCTACGACGCCCGCCACGTGGCCCGCCAGCGCGCTCTCCAGCACGGGGCACTGCTCGTGGCCGGCAGCGCCACCCCAAGGGCGGAGAGCTGGGAGGCGCTGCGCCGGGTCGAGTTGCCGGAGAGGGTCGACGGCTCGCCGCTTCCACCGGTGGAGATCCTCGACCTCAAGGGCGTGAGGGGCGCCCTGCACCCGGTCGCCTACGAGGCCCTGGTCGACGCCCGCAAGTCGATCGTCCTCCTGAACCGCCGCGGCTGGTCCAACTACCTGACCTGCTCGAGCTGCGGCTACGCCTGGGAGTGCCCGGACTGCGACGTCACCCTCGTGATGCACCGGGCCAGCGGAACGCTCTCCTGCCACCACTGCGGCCACCGCGAGCCGATTCCCGAGAGCTGCCCGGAGTGCGGGTCGGCCTCGATCGCCCGGCACGGGACCGGTACCGAACGGCTCGAGGAGGAGCTTCCGGGCGAGGTCTTCCGGCTCGACGGCGACGCCGGCGACCCCGGGGAGGTCCTCGCCCGCTTCGAGCAGGCCGAGGCCGGGATCCTGCTCGGCACCCAGGTGGTCGCCAAGGGACACGATTTCCCGGGAGTCGAGCTCGGGGTCGTGATCGACGCCGACCAGACCCTCCGCTTCCCCGACTTCCGGGCCGAGGAGCGCACCTTCGCCCTGGTGACCCAGCTGGCCGGGCGCACCGGGCGCGGCCAGGCCCGTGGAAGGGTGCTGGTACAGACGATGGTCCCGGAGGCCGAATCGATCGTCCGCGCCTCACGGCACGACGCGGAGGGATTCCTGGCCGGCGAGCTCGAACGGCGCCGGGCGCTCTCCTACCCGCCGTTCTCGACGCTGATCCGCATCGTCTGCTCTTCGGAGAAGCCGGGACTCGCCCAGGAGGCGGCGGCCCAGCTCCAGCGGCTAGTACCCGGCTCCCTGGGGCCGGCGCCGCTCTTCCGCCTGCGCGGGCGCGAGCGCAGCCAGGTGGTGCTCAAGGCGCCCGAGAGGCGGCCGGCGGTGGCTGCCGTCGGGGCGGCCGTCGAGGAGGTGGCTGCGGCATGGGGGCGCAGGGGCGTCTCCTTCTCGGTCGACGTCGATCCGCAGTAGCCGCCGTCCTAGAATCGGGCCATGGCCCCGGAAGAGCTCGACGAGGAGGTCGAGGCCCCCGAGTACGACGAAGAGCGCCTGGCGCGGCGTGCCGCGGCGCTTCGACACGTACGCCGGTTCGGCGATCCGGTGCTCAAGTCGCAGGCTGCGCCGGTCACCGAGTTCGACGAAGAGCTGCGGGCGGCGCTCGACCGGATGGCCCACCTGATGGAAGAGGCGATCGGCGTCGGGCTGGCGGCCAACCAGGTCGGCGAGCTGCGGCGGATGCTTGTCTACCGGGTCGAGGAGGAGGGCGACTACCAGGCGCTCGTCAACCCGGAGATCGAGTGGTTCTCGGACGAGAAGGAGCCGGGTTTCGAGGGTTGCCTGAGCCTCCCCGAGGTGAGCCTCGAGATCGAGCGCCCGGCCCGGATCCGCGTCCGCGCTCACGACCGCTTCGGCGAGGAGCGCAGCTTCGAGGCCGAAGGTCTCGAGGCGCGCGTCATCCAGCACGAGGTGGACCACCTCGACGGCGTCCTGATCCTCGACCGCGCCTCGAGGTCCGACCGCCGCGAGGCGATGAAGACGCTGCGCGAGGCCCTGCGCGAGAGCTGAGCCGGCGGTGGCGTTCGCCTACCTGGGCACCTCCGGCTTTGCCGCCGGCCTGCTGCGCCGGATCTGCGAGGCCGGCCGGGCTCCTGCGCTCGTGGTCACCCGGCCCGACCGCCCGGCCGGGCGCGGGCGCAGGCTGACTGCACCGCCGGTGGCCGGCACGGCCGGCGAGCTCGGAATCGACACCTTCCAGCCCGAGGACGTAAACGCTCCGGCCTCGGTTGAGCGGATCGCCGCATGCGGTCCCGAGCTCCTGGTCGTCTGTGCCTACGGCGCGCTGGTCGGAGAGGAGCTCCTGGACCGCTACGAGATCCTCAACGTCCACCCGTCGCTGCTGCCGCGCTGGCGCGGAGCAGCGCCGATCGAGCGGGCGATCATGGCCGGGGACGAAGAGACCGGGGTGTCGATCATGAAGCTGACTGCCGGCCTCGACAGCGGCCCGGTCTGCCTTGCCGCCGCCGAGGCCATCGGCCCCGGCGACACCTGGGGGAGCCTCTCGGAGCGCCTCGAGGAGCTCGGTGCCCGGCTTCTCCTCGAAGCGATGGAGGAGCGCCCCCCGTTCGTAGAGCAGGACGAAGGGCTGGTCACCTGGGCGGAGAAGATCGGCGCCGGGGACCGGACGATCGATCCCTCCGCGCCGGCGGCCGAGCAGGAGCGGCTGGTCCGCGCCCTCAGTCCGCACGTGGGCGCGCGCCTGGCCCTGCCGGACGGCAGCTTCCTGGGGGTGCTGGAGGCGCACGTCGAGGACGGGCGCCTGGTTCCCGACCGCGTGCTGCCGCCAGGCGGGCGGGCGATGGCGTGGGAGGAGTACCTGAGGGGCCATGGAGACCCGTTCGACGGCTCCTGAGACGACCGTTACGCCGGAGCGGCGGCGTATAGTCCCCAGCGTGTCAGAGGTTTCGGTAGGGCTCGAGTGTCCGTCCTGTCATGAGCCCTGGCTGCGGCCTACCACCGTCCCTGGCCGCTACCGCTGCGTTTACTGCCTGCACCGCTACGAGCTGCGCTCGGTCTGCCCGGGCTGCGGCGAGCACCAGACGATCGTCCGCATGTCCAGCACCGCCACGACCGAGTGTTCGCACTGCGGGACCTCGATGCTGGTGGAGGTATGAGCGGCTTTCCGCAGGTGGCGCCGTCGGTCCTCTCGGCCGACTTCGGCGTACTTCGCGAGCAGGTCTCGCTCGTCCAGGAGGCCGGGGCCGAGGTCATCCACGTTGACGTGATGGACGGCCACTTCGTGCCGCCGCTCTCGATGGGCCCGCCGGTCTGCGAGGCGCTTCGCGACATGGGTCTCCACCTCGAGGTCCACCTGATGGTCGAGCACCCGGAGACGACGCAGATCGCCGCCTTCGCCGAGGCCGGCGCCGGGACGATCATCATCCACGCCGAGGCAACGCCGGCGATCGACTATGCGCTCGGCCTCATCCGCGAGCACGGATGCCTGGCCGGCCTTGCCGTCAACCCGGCCACCCCGATCGACTTCTTCGAGCAGGTGGAGGTCGACCTCGCCCTCTGCATGACCGTCAATCCCGGCTGGGGCGGCCAGGGCTTCATCCCCGGCTCCAACGAGAAGATCGCCCGGATGCGGGCGGTGCTCCCGGAGACGACCGTCCTCGAGGTCGACGGCGGCATCGACGCCCAGACCGCCGGGCCGGCCGTGGCTGCGGGAGCCCAGCGGCTGGTGGCCGGCAGCGCGGTCTTCGGGTCGCCGGACCCGGCGGCCGCCTACCGCGCGATCCTCGAGGCCGCCGAGGCCGCCTGAGGGCTCAGGCCGCGTCCCGGCGGTAGAGCGCGTAGAGCAGGGCGCAGAGGAGCGCCGCGCAGGCCGCGTAACCGATCTCGGCCCGCAGCAGCACGTCGGAGACCGCCGGCACGAACATCCAGCCGACAAGCGCCAGCCCGGAGAGGAGCCACGCGAAGGCGGCCTGGCGCGCCCGCTCGCGGGCCAGGGCGGCCTGGTTGAGGGTGCCGGCCATCAGGTGGAAGCCCATTCCCACCGCGACGATGGCGAGCCCCACGCGGCCGTAGGAGATGTCGTCCCCGAAGACCAGGTTCATGAACTCGGGGCCGATGATCAGCAGGCCTATGGCGGCCAGGCCGGCGAAGGCGGCGACCGCCTTCACGGTGATCGAGATCGCCGAGCCGAACTGGTCGTGGCCCTCGGTGGCCTTCAGGCCGGTGAGGTGGGGCAGCAGGGAGGTCTGGACCGACTGGAAGAGCTGGATAGGCGCCCGGGTGATGAGCAGCACGTTGAAGACCGCCCCGGCCACGGCCGCGTCGGCGACCGCGTTGGCCACCAGCACGCCCGAGTTGAGCAGGATCTGCTCGCCCAGCTGGATGCCGGCCACCGAGATGGCGAATGCGGTGCCGGCCTCGACCGCTCCGGTCAGGTCCGGCAGGGGAGCGTCACGGTCGAGCTGGGTGTGGCGGGCGATTGCCCACGGGACGACCAGCAGCGAGAGCACCGGGGCGGCGAGGATCCCGGCGGCGATCGCCGTCTGCCCGGTGGTGATGCCGATGGCGGCGGCGAGCGGGAAGCAGAAGCGGAAGGTCGACTCGAAGAGCATCAGCCCGCCGTAAAGCGCAAACCACTGGTGGCCGGCGAAGTAGCCGCGGGCGAAGTAGCTGGCCGCGTAGGCCAGCCCCGCCCCGGTGAAGATCCAGAAGAGCTCCCGGGAGCCGCCGAAGAGGTCGGTCAGCGGCCCGGAGAAGGCCAGCGCGCAGGCCAGGAACGCTGCTGCAAACCCGGCCTGGAGTGCGATCGGCCGCCGCAGCGGGTGGCCGTGGTGGGCGCCCCGGGCCCGGCGGTCGGAGATCGTGCGCGACAGGAGCTGCTCGACCGGCCGGTAGATCACCGAGATGACGATGAAGAGCAGCGCCCAGAGGAGGGTGATCGTTCCGTACTGGCTCGCCGAAAGCAGGTTCGAGGCCAGGGCGAAGTAGGCGAAGGTGAAGAGGCCGGTCGAGGCGACGCCGACGAACAGGACGCGGGCCCCGCGTCCGTAGTCCTTCGTGGTGGGGCCGGCGCCCGGGGCCGCCCTACCGGCCGTCTCAGCCATCGGTCCTCACCAGGGCCATCGTCCAGGGGAAGGGGCGGCGCACGGCGACCACGGTTCCGTACTGCCCCAGCAGGGAGACGAAGGCGCGGCTCGACCAGTGGTTGAGGTGGCCCGGGGTGTTGCCCAGCGACCTCCAGTAGGCGCCGCGGGCCATGTTCGTGGCCCTCCAGATCGGCTCCCTGGGTACCGAGAGCAGCAGCCAGCGGCTGGAGCACCGCGACATCTCGGCCAGGACCTGCCATGGGTCGCGCACGTGCTCGAGGACCTCGATCGCGCTGACCATCTCGAATTCCCCGTCCGCAAACTCCAGCCGTTCGGCCTGCATGGTCCGGAACTCGAGCCCGGGCGCGGTGCGGCGCTCCCACTCCCGCCGCAGCAGCGGATCTTCGAGATCGACGCCCACTACAGGGCCGGGCGCCACCTCGGGGGCCCAGGCCGCGGTGATGATTCCCTCCCCGCAGCCGACATCGAGCAGCGACGCGGGGGAGGCCTGGGCGAAGAGGGAGTCGAGCTCGCGGTGGAAGCCCTTCATCAGCCGGCGGACGACGGGGTTGCCAGACCCGTACTTGTCGTAGGTGTTGCCGGTAACGACCCCGCGGTCGTTGGTCGTCAGGCGGGCGCTCAAGCCTGCAGCGCTTCCCGCTCGGCGGTGGACTGGCGCTGCTCCTCCGTCGTCGGGGCCGAATGAGCGCCGGTGGTTGCCGGCTGGCCGGTCGCACGCGCGCCCGGCTCGTAGTGCGAGGGCGGCACGTCGAGCTGGAGCTCGATCCGGCGCACGCGCTCGAAGATCCGCTGGCTCATGATGCGCTGGGCGTGCATCAGGTCGCCGATCACGCCGAGAGCGGCCATCACCACGGCGGCGTTGAAGAGGACGGCCCCGAAGATCAGCGACTGGACGTGGCCGGCGCCGTCTCCCTGGACCCAGCTGACGAAGAAGCGCGTCCACGGAATCAGCGCGAGGAGGAAGAGGACCACGGCCAGGGTCATGAAGACCCGCATCGGCTCGTACTGGGCGTAGATCCGGAAGATCGAGATCGAGTTGCGCCGCACGTAGGACCACATCGACGGGAAGAGCCGCGACTCCCTCGTCTTCTCGTTGGTGCGGATCGGGACGTCGTCGACGGCGACCAGCAGCTTGCCGGCCTGGATGATCGTCTCGAGCGTGTAGGTGAAGCGCGAGACGACGGCCATCTGCAGGGCCGCCTCGCGGTTGTAGGCGCGGAAGCCGGAGGTGGTGTCGGGCACGTCGGTCTCGGAGGCCTGGCGGACCACCCAGGAGCCGAGCTTCTGCAGGCGCTTCTTGAGCGGGGAGAAGTGCTCGATCGTGTCGGTCTGGCGGTCGCCGATCACCATGTCGGCGTCCCCGGCGAGGATCGGGGCCACCAGGAGGGGGATGTCGGCGCCGTTGTACTGGTTGTCGGCATCGGTGTTGACGACGACGTCGGCGCCGAGCTTCAGCGAGGCGTCGAGGCCGGCCTGGAAGCCGGCGGCCAGCCCCCGGTTGTTGGTCAGGCGGACGATGTGGTCGACGCCGCACTCGCGTGCCACCTCGACGGTCCGGTCGGTCGAGCCGTCGTCGATCACCAGCCACTCCACCTCGTCGAAGCCGGCCACCTCGCGGGGAAGGTCGGCAAGCGTCGCCGGGAGGGTCTCCTCCTCGTTAAGGCAGGGGATCTGGATGATCAGCTTCATGTGATTCGGGACCCTCTTGGGCGCCCAACGGGCCGGTATGCTGCTCCGGGCAGCGAGCCCGTTGGCCGCAGCCCTGACCTTCAGTATGCCGCAGGGCTGCGCGGTGAGTGGGATACGCGGCCCAACTCCCGTGTCCTCAGCCACCGCACCCACAGAAAAGGCCCAGCCCACCGAATCGGGCGCCTGGTCGCCGGTGGCGATGGTCCTCCTCGGGCTGCTGGTCGTCCTGCTCATCATCGGGACGATCGCCTTCCCGACCTATACGACCTTCGACTCCACCTACACGCTCCTCTGGGGGCGGGAGATCCTGGGCGGGGACCTGCCCACCTTCGACGCCTTCAGGGCCCCGACCCAGCACCCGCTCTGGCTCCTGGTGGGGGTGGTCTTCGCCCTCTTCGGCGACGCCGCCGACCGGCTCCTGGTGCTGGCCACGATCGTCTCGTACGTCTTCCTGATCGCCGGTGTCTACTCGCTCGGCCGCCGCTCGTTCACGGTCGCCATCGGGATCATCGCCGCGACGCTGGTGGTGCTCCGCTACAACTACCTCCTGCTGGCCGTCCGGGCCTACCTGGACATCCCGTTCATGGCCCTGATCGTCTGGGCCGCCGCCTGGGAGGTCTCCCGGCCCAGGCGCGGGACGCCGGTGATGGTCCTGCTCTTCCTCGCCGGTCTCCTGCGGCCCGAGGCGTGGATCATCGCCGGCCTCTACTGGCTCTACCTCTTCCCGACGATGAGCTGGGCGCGACGCTTCTGGATGGCCGCGCTGGTGGCCGGCGCCCCCCTCCTCTGGATCGCCACCGACTTCATCGTCACCGGGGATCCCCTCTTCTCCCAGACCCACACCAGCTCGGTCTCGGAGGAGGTCGGCCGCCAGGCCAGCCTCCTGACCGCGATGAAGCTTGGGGTCATCTACCTGCGGGACCTGGCCAGCGCGCCGATCGCCCTGCTCGGGCTGGCGGGGACGCTGCTGGCGATCTGGTTCACCCCGCGCCGCGCCGTGATCCCGCTGGCGGTGCTGGCGGCCGGCCTGGGAACCTTCTTCCTGATCAGCGTCGGTGGCCTCTCGGTGATCCCGCGCTACATGATCCTCCCGGCGCTGATGGTCCTCTTCTTCGCGGGCGTCGCCCTCGGCGGCTTCTCGATGGCCGGCTCGGTCAACCTGAGGCGCGCGTGGATCGCCACCGCGGTCCTGGTGGTGGCGGTCTCGGCCTTCTTCACCCTGCAGCGCTCGAACTACTCGCCGGTGATTGCCGACCTCGAGTTCCGCGACGACGCCGAACAGGCGCTGATCTCGCTCCTCAACGAGCCGGGCGTCAAGAGCTCCGTCGACTGCGGCCCGATCCTCACTCCCAACCACCGGATGATGCCCGACGTTCGCTGGGAGCTGGACCTCGGCGCCGACCGGGTAGTCGCCCGCACCGACGTCGAGGAGGCGGCGAAGGTCAAGAGCGGGCTCGCCATCCTCGCCAACAACCGCTCGGTGCTGATCCGCCAGGGGCTCGACTACGACGACCCGAGCTCCGCCGACACGCTGCGCAGCCTGCCGCCTCCCGGCTACACCAAGGTCGCCTCCAACCGCTTCTTCTCGGCGTGGGCGCGCTGCCGGTAGCGGGACCCGGCGGGCCGTATCCTCAAGCGCGATGCCGGCCCAGGTGACCACCTCCGACGAGGAGCTGCTCGAGCGAGCAATCGAGCTCGGTCGCCGCGGGCTGGGCGCGGTGAGCCCGAACCCGCTGGTCGGTGCCGTCATCGCCCGCGACGGGCAGGTCCTGGGGGAGGGCTGGCACGACGAGCTGGGCGGCCTTCACGCCGAGCGTGCGGCCATCGAGGCCTGCGGTGACGAGGTCCTGGAGGGCGCCACGCTTTACGTCTCCCTGGAGCCGTGCTGCCACGAGGGGCGCCAGCCCCCGTGCACCGAGGCGATAGTCGAGTCGGGGATCGGCCGCGTCGTCGTCGCCAGCGACGACCCGACCGAGAAGGCCTCCGGCCGCGGCCTGGGCATCCTGCGGGACGAGGGCATAGAGGTGGAGGTGGCGACCGGAGCCGTCGCGGCCCGCGCGAGACTCGAGAACCAGGCCTTCCGCAAGCACGCCCGCACCGGCCGTCCGTGGGTGCTTTTCAAGTCGGCGACCAGCCTCGACGGCAAGGTCGCCACGCGGGACGGCGACTCGAAGTGGATCTCGTGCGAGGAGAGCCGGGAGCTCTCCCACGGCTGGAGGGGCGAGGTCGACGCGGTTGCGGTCGGTATCGGAACCGCCCTGGCCGACGACCCGCAGCTGACCGCCCGGGTCGAGGGAGTTCGACGCCAGCCCCGTCCGGTCGTCTTCGACAGCACCGCCCGCCTTCCGCAGGAGAGCCGGCTCGTCGCCCAGGCCTCCGAGGTCGGCCTCATCGTCGTCGTCTCCCGTGCGGCGCCCCGCGCTGCGGTCGAGTCGCTCCAGAGCGCCGGTGCCGAGGTGGTAACCGCCTCCGGCGAGAACGAGCCGTCGCGGGTGGCCGATGCCCTCACCCGGCTGGGCGAGCTCGAAGAGCCGGTCACCTCGATCATGCTCGAGGGCGGCCCACAGCTCGCCGGGGCGTTCCTCGACGCCGGCGAGATCGACGAGGCCCGCTTCTTCATCGCGCCGATGCTTCTCGGTGGCGCCAGCGCCCGCGACCCGCTGGAGGGAGTGGGCGCCGGGACAATCGCCGACGCGACCCGCGCGATCGCCGTCTCCCACGAACAGGTCGGCGACGACATCCTCGTCCGCGCCCGGCTCAGGGAGTGGTGATCGTGTTCACCGGGCTGGTAGCCGACCTCGGCACCCTGGAAGAGATTGAGGCCGGTACCGAGGGCGCGCGACTCTCGATCGCCTCGGCGCTGGCCTCCGAGGTACAGGCTGGAGACTCGGTCTCCGTGAACGGCGTCTGCCTGACCGCGACCACGGTCGAAGGCGGCCGCTTCAGCGTCGAGGCGATGAACGAGACCCTCCAGCGGACGGCCCTGGGCTCGGCGCAGCCCAGCGACCCGGTCAACCTCGAGCTCGCCGTCCGTGCCGACTCCCGCCTGGGGGGCCACATCGTCCAGGGCCACGTCGACGGCGTTGGCACCGTCTCCGGCACCCGCGAGGAGGGGATCGCCCGCGTGGTGACGGTGGAGGCCGACCCCGCCCTCCTGCGTTACGTGGTCGAGAAGGGATCGGTGGCGCTCGATGGGGTCTCGCTGACCGTGGCCCGCGTCGACGAAGGCTCCTTCGATGTCTGGCTCATCCCCGAGACCCTCGAGAGGACCAACCTCTCGGCCGCCGCCCAGGGGCGGCCCGTGAACCTGGAGGTCGACATCGTGGCCAAGTACGTCGAGAAGCTCGTGGGGGCGCCGTCGTGAGCGGCGAGGCCAAGGCCGGGGTCGAGTTCGCGACCGTCGAGGAGGCGATCGAGGAGATCGCCGCCGGGCGCATGGTCGTCGTCGTCGACGACGAGGACCGCGAGAACGAGGGCGACCTCGTCATGGCCGCGGAGTTCGTGACCCCCGAGGCGATCAACTTCATGGCCACCAACGCCCGGGGCTGGATCTGCCTGGCGCTGGCTCCGGAGCGCTGCGACGAGCTCGGGCTCGAGCTGATGGCGGCCAAGAACGAGACCCCGCACCAGACCCCGTTCACCGTCACTATCGAGGCCAGGGAGGGAGTGACGACCGGGATCAGCGCCGCCGACCGCGCCCACACCATCCGCGTCGCCGCCGACCCGGCGAACGGCCCGGAGGCGATCGTCAAGGGCGGCCACGTAAACCCGCTCAAGGCCAAGGCCGGCGGGGTGCTCGAGCGCACCGGGCATACCGAGGCCAGCGTCGACCTCGCCCGCCTCGCCGGCCTCACGCCGGCCGGGGTGATCTGCGAGATCATGAACGAGGACGGCTCGATGGCCCGCGTCGACGACCTGGTCGGCTACTGCGCCGAGCACGGGCTGAAGATGCTCACCATCGCCGACCTGATCGCCTACCGGCGCAACCACGAACGCCTGGTTGAGCGGGTCGTATCGACCTCGATGCCGACCGCCTTCGGCGACTTCACCGTCGTCGGCTACCGCTCCCTCGTCGACGACAAGCACCACGTGGCCCTCGTCAAGGGGGACGTCGACGGCAGGGAGGACGTGCTGGTCCGCGTGCACTCCGAGTGCCTCACCGGTGACGTCTTCCACTCGATGCGCTGCGACTGCGGTGAGCAGCTGGAGGCGGCCCTCGACCAGATCGAGGCCGAGGGAGAGGGAGTGCTTCTCTATCTCGCCCAGGAGGGCCGCGGGATCGGCCTCCTCAACAAGCTCCGCGCCTACAAGCTCCAGGAGGAGGGGCTCGACACCGTCGACGCCAACCTGGAGCTCGGGCTGCCGGCCGACCTGCGCGACTACGGGATCGGCGCGCAGATCCTCGTCGACCTCGGACTCAGCTCGATCCGCATCCTCACCAACAACCCCAAGAAGATCCACGGCCTGGAGGGCTACGGGCTCTCGGTGAGCGAGCAGGTCCCGATCGAGCCCGCGGCCAACCGCCACAACGCGGACTACCTGGACACCAAGCGCCGGCGGATGGGCCACACCCTCCACCACCAGGGGGCCAACTTCGACGAGGAGATGCTCCACTCCGAGCGTGAGCGCGACGCCGGGGAGGACGGCCCGTGAGCAGCGCCCCGGCGATCGTCGTGGCGACCTTCTACCCGGAGCTCTCCGAGCGCCTCGTTGCGGGCGCCCGCGCCGGCTTTGCCGAAGCCGGCTGGGAGGAGCCCGAGGTGTACGAGGTTCCGGGGGCCTTCGAGCTGCCGCTCGCCGCTCGCTACTGCGCCGACAGCGGCCGCTTCGGCGGCGTCGCCTGCCTTGGCGCCGTGATCCGCGGGGAGACCGACCACTACGAGTACGTCTGCTCGGAGGCCGCAGCGGGCATCCAGCGGGTCCAGCTCGAGACCGGCGTTCCCTGCTCTTTCGGCGTCCTGACGGTCGACACGCTCGACCAGGCCCTCGAGCGGACCGGTGGCGACCGGCGCGACACCGGGCTCAACGCCGCCCTTGCCGTCGTCGCGCTGGCGGGGCTGCGCCAGCAGCTCTCCTGAGGGTCGACTCCGCCGGCCGGCGCCGCTAGGGTTCGGAGCGTGGACGGCCCCGCCCTCGCCCTGATTCTCACCATCGTCACCCACCTGATGGGAGCTGCCCTGCTGGTCGCGATGCTCATCCGGATGGATGGCTCGGGGCCGGGCGACATCCGTCGCGGCTGGTGGGACGACGGCGGCCCGGAGGAGCCTTCGCCCGAGGCGCCGGACGATGGTCCGGGCGGCCGTACGCTGCCGCTTCCCGACGCGGTTCCGAGCGCCACCCGCCGCCGCAGCGCCGACGACACCCAGCCGCTGCGTCCCCGGCCCTCGCGGCGACCCGAGCACCGTCCGGGCGAGCCGGAGCGCGCTCCGGCTCGTGTTCCCGGGCGCGTCGCCTGACCGCTACACTGCGCCGCCGTATGGCCAAGGTCTGTCACAGCTGCGGAAAGGGTCCCGCCTTCGGGAACAGCCGCAGCCACTCGATGGTCGCCACCCGGCGCCGGTTCAACCCGAACCTCCAGCGCGTGAGGATCCTCATCGAGGGCTCCCCGCGCCGTGCCTGGGTCTGCACCCGCTGCCTGAAGGCAGACAAGGTCCAGAAGGCCGTTTAGGCTTGGCGGCCCGTGCCGCCAGCAGGAAATTCCAGCCTTGCCCGTTTCCGGGCGATTCTCGCCGGCTCTCTGCAGCAGCTTGAGGAGCGCCGCCAGGAGATCAACGACCTGAACGTCTTCCCGGTCGCCGACGGCGATACCGGCGACAACATGGTGCTGACCCTGCAGGCCTGCGTCGACGAGCTCGACCGCCTGGCCTCCGACGCCGGCGGCCGTTCCCTGGATGAGGTTGGCCGCGACGAGATCGTCGACCTCGTCGCCCGCGCCGCCCTCCTGGGCGCCCGGGGCAACAGCGGGGTGATCCTCTCCCAGCTGATCCGCGGCGCCGCCGAGGCGCTGATCTCGCGCCCCGGAGTGCTGGTGGACCCATTGCTGGTCGGCGAGGCGATGCAGCGGGCCTCCGAGCGCGCCTACACCTCGGTCCGCGAGCCGGCGGAGGGGACGATCCTCACGGTGATGAGGGACATGGCCACCGCGGCAGCCGAGGCCCTCCCGGGGCTGCCGCCGATGCCGGAGGGCGCCACCCCGGAGGAGCAGAACCTGCGGATCGCCGACATCCTCGAGATCTGCGTGCGGGCCGGGGAGGACTCGGTCCGGCGGGGCCCCGAGCTCCTTCCGGTCCTGCAGGAGGCCGGGGTGGTCGACGCCGGCGGCTACGGGGTCGTGGTCCTCTTCGCCGGCTGCGTGACCGCCCTCCGGGGCGAGCGCGGCCTGGAGATCGAGCACCACAGCGCGCCGGCCCGCGCCAGCCAGCCCGAGCACTCCTCGAGCACCTTCCGTTACTGCACCAACTTCGCGGTGACCGCCCAGCCGGGCGCCGAGCTGGAGGAGCCTTCGCTCTACGTGGGCCGGCTGGAGGAGATCGGCGACTCGGTGCTCGTCGTTGGCGACCACGTGACGCTCCGCGTCCACGTTCACACCGATGAGCCCGACGCGGCGGCGGCGGTCTTCGAGGGGGCCGGCACCGTCACCCGGACCGACATCGCCGACATGCACGAGCAGGTGGCCGACCGCGACCGGCGCCTGGCCGGGGATCCGGTGCCGGCAGAGGAGGCGGTGAACTGTGGCGTGCTGGCCGTCGTCTCCGGCGACGGCATCGCCGACCTTTACCGCTCACTCGGCGCGACCGTCCTCGACGGTGGCGAGACGATGAACCCCTCCACCTACGAAATACTCGCCGGCATCCACACCGTCCCGGCCCGGGAGGTGGTGGTGCTTCCCAACAGCCCCAACGTCCGGATGGCGGCTCAGGCGGCGGCCGAGATGTCGGGCCGCGAGGTGCGGGTGGTCGAGTCGACCGAGCCGCAGGCCGGGCTCTCCGCGGTGCTCGCCTTCTCCCAGGACGAGCAGGCGGCAGCCAACGCCGCGGCGATGGCCTCGGCGCTGGAGGCTGTCCGGACGGGCAGCGTCGCTCCCGCGGCCCGGGACGACGCCGACGGCCGGTTCAGCGTCGGCGAGGCGGTCGGCTACGTGGACGGCGAGCTCGTCTCCTGGGGGGCTCCGCGCGAGACGCTCGCCGAGGTGATCTCCCGGCTCTCCGACGGGGCCGAGCTACTCACCGTCATCTCGGCCTCCGACGCTCCCCTTGGTGAGGGTGAAGTGGAGGCCCTCGCCTCCGACGGGGTGGAGCTGGAAATGCGCCACGGCGGGCAGCCGAGCCGCTGGTGGCTCTTGTCCGCCGAGTAGACGAAAATCGCCCCGTGGAGCGCTCCCCGCTCGCCTTCGCCGATACCCGGGAGCTGTCGGCCGACGAGCTGGCGGCCTGGCCGCGGCTGGGGCCGCGACCCTCGGCGCTCGCCGAAACGGTCGATTTCCCCGGGCGCAAGGCCCGTGAGGCCGCAGGGCACCTGGGGATAGAGACGGTCGGGGAGCTGCTCGAGCACCTTCCCAGGGACAACCGGGAGGCCCGCACGGTCGACGCCCTTGTCACCGGCGAACCGGCGACCGTGGTCGTCGAGGTGCGCTCCATCTCCTCGCGCCCGGTCCGCCGCCGGGGAATGCGGCCGCTGGTGGAGGCGGTGGTCGGCGACGACACCGGCGTGATGCAGGTCACCTTCTTCAACCAGCCCTGGCTGGCCAAGCGCTACCCGCCCGGCACCCGGCTCGTGCTCCACGGCTCCTACGAGGCGCGCAACCGCTTTCGGGTCAGCTCTCACGCACCGACCTCCGAAGCCTTCGCCGACGATGGCGAGGTCGCCCACTACCCGGCGGCCGACGGCCTCTCCTCCACGCAGATCCTCGCCCTCGTGCGGGAGCACCTCGGGGCGGCGCTCCATTCGCCGGAGCCGCTCCCGGGCAGGATGCGCGCCGAGCACATGCTTCCCGACCGGGCCGCCGCCCTGATCGCCGCCCACGGGGGAGAGGTGGCCGAGGCGCGCCGGCGCCTGGCCTTCGACGAGCTGCTGTTCATGCAGCTCGACCTGCTTCGCCGCCGGGCCACCCGCGCCGAGCGGCTCCGCGCCCCCGTCCTCGATGGCGACGGCCCGCACCCGGGGCTGCTGGCCCGCTGGCTGGCCGACCAGCTGCCCTTCACGCCGACCGCCGGCCAGCAGGAGGCGATCGCCCAGGTCGTCTCCGACATGGAGGCCGGCCATCCGATGCAGCGGCTTCTGATGGGCGAGGTCGGCTCGGGAAAGACGGTCGTGGCGCTCGCGGCGATGCTGAGGGCGGTCGAGTCGGGCCACCAGGCGGCGCTCATGGCGCCGACCGAGACGCTCGCCGAGCAGCACTTCGCGACGATCCAGAAGCTCGTGGCCGCCGAGCCGCTCTCGATCGCCCTGCTCACCGGCTCGACGCCGGCCGCCAGGCGGGCCGAGATCCTCGAGCGCCTGGAGAGCGGCGAGCTCGGGCTCGTGGTCGGCACCCATGCGCTGATCGAGGACGACGTGCGCTTTGCCCGCCTGGCGCTTGCGGTCGTCGACGAGCAGCACCGCTTCGGGGTGCGCCAGCGGATGGCCCTCGACGCCAAGGCGGCCGGTGAGGGGGAGGGGATGGCGCCCCACGTCCTCCACATGACGGCCACCCCGATCCCGCGGACCCTTGCGCTGCTCGGGTACGGCGACCTCGACTTCACCGAGCTCCGCGAGCTTCCGGCGGGCCGCCAGCCGGTCGCCACCCACTGCGTGTCGGGGGAGCGCGAGCGCGAGCGGGCCTACGAGCGGATCCGCGAGGAGCTCGACGCGGGCCGCCAGGCGTTCATCGTCTGCCCGCTGGTCGAGGAGTCCGACGCCCTCCAGGCCCGAGCGGCCACCGCCGAATACGAGCGGCTGAGGGAGGAGGAGTTCAGCGGCTACCGGGTCGCCCTGCTGCACGGGCAGATGTCCTCGGCCGACAAGGCCGAGGCGATGCGCTCCTTCGCCGAAGGGGAGGCAGACGTCCTGGTCGCGACGACGGTCATCGAGGTCGGCGTCGACGTCCCCAACGCGACGGTGATGCTGATCGAAAACGCCGAGCGCTTCGGCCTCTCCCAGCTGCACCAGCTCCGCGGCCGGGTCGGCCGCGGCGAGCACGCCTCGCTCTGCATCTGCTTCGGGCCGGCCGGCTCGGAGCGCCTGGAGGCCTTCGCCGGGCACTCCGACGGATTCCGCCTCGCCGAGATCGACCTCCAGCTGCGGGGAGAGGGGGAGCTCGCCGGGACCCGCCAGTCGGGAACGGCCGCCTTTCGCTTTGCGCGCTTCCCGGAGGACGCGGAGCTGCTGGAGCGCGCCCGCCACAGCGCCCGCGAGCTGCTTGCTGCCGACCCGGAGCTGGCCTCGCCCGAAGGCGTGGTTCTCGGCGACGCGCTGGCCGAGGGGGCCAGCCGCCTGCCGGCCGAGGCCATTCCCGCGTGATGCGGGTGATCGCCGGGCGCTACGGCGGCCGCCGGCTCCAGTCACCGCCGCCGGGCACGCGCCCGACCGCCGACCGCGTCCGCGAAGCGCTCTTCTCGACCCTCGGGCCGCTCGAGGGCCTGCGGGTGCTCGACCTCTTCGCCGGCTCTGGCGCCCTGGCGATCGAGTCGCTCTCCCGCGGCGCGGCCAGCGCGGTGCTGGTCGACCGCGACCGGCGCGTGGCGCGCATCGCCCAGGCCAACCTCGACGAGCTCGGCGCCGGGGGCTCGGCGCGGGTCATCTGCTCGCCGGCACAGGCGGCGACGAGCCGCCTGGCGGGGGAGGGCCTGGAGTTCGACCTCATATTCCTCGACCCCCCGTACGCCGAGTCGGAAGCGCTGCTCGCTGGACTGGGGGCCGCCCTGGCCGAAATCACTGCTCGCGGCGGGCGGATCGTGGTCGAAAGCGACCGGCGCGACGCTCCGGGCCTCGACCTCCCTATGGTTCACGAACGCCGTTACGGCGATACCACCATCCGGATCTTTTCCGCCCGTGAGTGACGAGAAACGCATAGCCGTCTGCCCCGGCACCTACGACCCGATCACCCTCGGCCACATCGACGTGATCACCCGCACCGCGCGGATCTTCGACGAGGTGGTCGTGGCGGTGGTGAACCTCCCGGTGCGCAAGGGCTCGACCCTCTTCCCGGTGGAGGAGCGCCTGGCGTTCATCGAGGACGCCGTTGGTGTGTTGGGCAACGTGAGAGCGGTCCCGTTCGACACGCTTGTGGTCGACTTCGCCCGCGAGATCGGGGCGTCGACGATCGTCAAGGGCCTGCGGGCGATCTCGGACTTCGAGTACGAGTCGGAGATGGCCCAGCTCAACCGCCAGCAGGCCCCGGACATCGAAACCCTCTACATGATGGCCAGCCCGCAGTACAGTTTCCTCAGCTCCAGCGGGATCAAGGAACTGGCGATGTTCGGGGGGAATATCGACGAAATGGTCACCCCGAAGGTTTCATTGCGCCTGAAGGAAGAACTGGCCCGATAGCGAAAGGCCGAATGTCATGGACGTTCTCGTACTGATCGACAAGCTGGACGACCTGGTCCACAACGCCAAGCCGGTGCCCCTCACCGACCAGGTTCGCGTGGACAAAGAGGAGATCTACGACATCCTCGACCAGATGCGCGCCACGATCCCTGAGGAGATCAAGCAGGCCCGCTGGATCGTCAAGGAGCGCCAGGAGATGCTCGCCGAGGCCAAGCGTGAGGCCGAGCGCATCATCAAGGAAGGCCGCGACCGCCAGGAGCAGCTGATCTCCCAGGAGGAGGTCACCCGCCAGGCCGAGCGCGAGGCCGAAGACATCATCGGGGACGCCCAGGCCCGCGAACGCGAAATCCGCCTCGGGGCCGAGGACTACGCCGACGAGATCCTCGGGACGCTCGAGGTCAACCTCTCGAAGTTCATCGGTGCCGTGCAGCGCGGCCGCGACCGGCTTGCCGGACGCGACGACGACGGCGGCGACGAAGAGCGCTAGTCCGCGTCGCCGGGAACCGTCAGCTCGGCTATCCGCTCGAGCTGGAGCCGAACGGCGGCCGCCATTTCGTCGACGGCGCTGGCCCCCGAGTCGATCTGCGTCTTGGCGCTGGTCAGCGAGTTCTTGATCTTCTTGACCTGCTTGAGCAGCTCCAGCGCGCGGTCGGCGGCGTCGGCGATCAGGGCGGCGTCGGCCTCGCCGCCGGTCTGCGTCATCAGCACCCGCGCACGGGCCAGCGCATAGGCGGTCTCGAGGGTGAGAGTGGAGCCCTCGGCCGGGTCCCAGGTGACGACCATCTTGTCGCCCTGGATCTCCTCCAGGACGACGGTGCCCGCCGGCACCTTGCCCTCCGTCGGAACCACGAGTACGGCGAAGTCGGCGGCGCGCTGCTCGCGCGCCCGGTCGAGGGTCTCGATCATCTTGGGCCGGGAGAGTCGGGAGTCCTTGGCCTCAAAGGCGATCCGGGCCCTCGTAGGGCCGGACTGGGCGCCGACCTCGACTACGGCGTCGCCGGTCTTGCCGCCGCCCTCTGAGAGCTCACCGACTCCCTCGGCGTGGTCGCCGCGGGCGTTGGCCAGGGCGGCGAGCGCGTCGACCACCTGCTCCTCGTAGCTGCGGCCCTTGGCCGTTCCCTTCTCGGCCTCGGCGGCGACCGCCTCCTCCTTCTCCTCCTCTGCGGCCAGCCCCTCGAGCTGGCTGCGCAGCTCGGTGATTGTGCGGTTCATCTCGACGAGCTGCTTGGCCTGGGCCTCCGAGTTCTGCTTGATGGCGTCTACCGCGGCCTTCTGGAACTGGCCGAGCGGGTTGCTCTCGTCGGTGGCGGTGAACTGCCGGGCCAGTGCCTCCTTGTGGCCGGCGAGCAGCTCCTTGACAAGGGCCTCGACGCGGTTCTGCACCGCGGCGCTTGACTCTTCGCCGAAGTGGCGCTCGAGCAGCTTCGGCACGAGGCCGGAGTCGGCCCCGAAGGCGGCGTCGATCCGCTCGTTCAGCTCGGTGCTGACCGCCTGGGCGCGTTCCCCGAAGCTCGCCTCCAGGTCGCGGGCCTGGCGCTCGAACTCGGCCCGGACGTAGTCGGCCTCCGCCGCGGCCTGCTCCCGGGAGAGCACCCGGGCGCCGATCTCGATCATCTGCGCGACCAGCTCGTCGAGGCTCTCGCCGAGCGCCTGGCGTTCGCGGGCGAGGCCAACGGCCGTGGGATCCTCGACGGTGAGCCCGTCGACGACCAGCCGCTCGTCCTCGAGCCGGGCGGCCCCTTCTTCGGTCAGTCTTGAGATGGAGATGTCCATGAGACCCTGGTCGCACCGTACGCCCGGGTTCTGACGGACTGCAACCCGGCTGCCGTCCGGGCTACTCGCGCCACTTGATCGAGCAGCCGACCGGCTCGGTCTGCGCCGGTGACGGCTCCTGCCCGGCGAGGACGGCGTCCAGCGCGCCACGCAGCCAGTCGGCCTGCAGCGACGGGTCCTCCCAGTCGGCGTCGGGGGCCCCGCGGTAGGCGAGCCGCCCTTCCCCGTCGAGGACGAAGAGGTCCGGCGTGGTCTTCGCATCCCACTCGCGGGCCACCTCCTGGCTCTCGTCGTGGAGATAGGGCATCGGCCATTCCCCGGGTTCGGCGGCGACCCGTGCGGCCATCGCATCGGCGGAATCGTCCGGGTAGCGGACGGCGTCGTTGGAGTTGACGCAGAGGAAGGCGACCCCCCGGTCGGAGTAGTCCTGGGCGACGGCGACGATCCGCGGGTGCCAGGCCAGCGCGTAGGGGCAGTGGTTGCAGGTCCAGCAGACGACGGTCGCCGGGGCGCCGGTGGGTACCGAATGCTCGGCCCCGGCGGTGTCGGGGAGGGTGAACTGGGGTGCGGCCTGGCCGATCTCGATGCTCAACTTGGCTCTCCTTGGTCTCCGGTCGCGCGGGCCAGCGCCTCGCGCAGCTCTTCGGTGTCCGGCAGGGGCGATGCGCTGCCGTCCCGCCGACGGTACAGGCGGCAGGTGAGCGCTGCCGGACGGTCGCCGGGGTCGATGGCATCGCGTCCGTCGACCAGGATGGTCGGCGACCCGATGAAGCCGAGCTCCTGCGCCTCGGCTTCGCTCTCCACCGCCCGTTCGACGACCGAGCCGGGGTCGAGGCCCAGCCCGGCCATCACCTCGTGCAGCTGCGCGCGTGCCCGGTCGTGCGAGGGGCAGCCGGACCACAGGAGAAGTTCGACCGAGGGTGCCATCTACGGGGAGGCTAAGGGGCGGCGGGCTCTAACCTCGGCGGGGTGAGCGAGCCGGACGGGAAGATCGACCTCGACGGGCTCGGCCTCTCGGTCGGGGAGGGCCGTCGCCTCGAGCCCGTGGTGGTTCTCGAACCGCTCGAGTTCGGGGGAGAGCGATACGAGCCCGAGCCGGCGCAGTGTCCCGTGAAGCTGGAGGTCTCGCGCATCAACGGCGACGGCTGGGCGCTGCACCTCGCCTTCTCGGCGACCCTCAAGGGTCGCTGCATGCGCTGCCTCGAACCCGCCGGCCAGGAGCTGGCCATCGATTCGCGGGAGGTCGAGCAGCGAAATGCCGAGGCTGGCGTTGAGAGCCCGTACGTCGAGGACGGGGATCTCGACATCGGAGCCTGGGCCCGCGACGCCCTGGCCTTGGCCGTGCCGGCCCAGGTGCTGTGCCGCGAGGGCTGTCTGGGCCTCTGCCCGCGCTGCGGGGAGAACCTGAACGAAAATCCCGGCCACGAACATCCCGCGGACAAGGACCCGCGCTGGTCGAAGCTCGACGAGCTGCGGTTCGACTGACCCGCCGGGCCGCACGGCGTTCGCTACTGTCTCGGGCCGATGGCCGTCCCCAAGCAGCGACAGTCCCACGCCCGCACCTCCAAGCGGCGGGCGCAGCACAAGATCGACCCGCCCTCGGTTAGCAGCTGCCCGCAGTGCGGCGCGCCGCGGCGCGCGCATCGCGTCTGCCCCCAGTGCGGGACCTACGGCGGGCGCCCGGTCACCGGGCCCGCCGACACTGCCTCCTAGGCCATGACCGTCACGGTCGCGGTCGACGCGAACGGGGCGGACCTGGGCCCGGCGGAGGTCGCTGCCGGAGCCGCTATCGCGGCTGCCCGCGGCGTGCGGGTGAAGCTCTTCGGGCCTGCCGGTCAGGCCGGCGACCCTGCGCCTGGTGTCGAGCTGGTGGACGCGCCGCTCTCGGTAGCCAAGGATCCCGACCCGGCACGGGCGGTCCGCGCCAATCCGGACTCCTCGATCGCCCGGGCCGCCAGCGCCGTCTCCGCCGGTGAGGCCGATGCACTGGTCGCCGGCGGCTCGACCGGCGCCGTGCTGGCCGCAGGGCTCTTCGAGATCAAGCGCGCGAGCGGCATCTACCGCCCGGCGCTGGCGATCCCGGTCCCCGTTCCCGACCATCCCGTAACGCTGCTCGACGTTGGCGCCAACGCCGAGGTCCGCAGCGAGCACCTGGTCCAGTTCGCCTATATGGGAGCCGCCTTTGCGACGTCGGTTCTCGGGGTTGCCAACCCCAGGGTCGCCCTCCTCTCCAACGGCGAGGAGGCATCCCGGGGAACCCCGGAGGTGGTGGAGGCCCACGAGCAGCTGGCGGCCGGCTCGGGCCTGGACTTCGTCGGGAACGTCGAGGGAACCGACCTGACCTCCGGGGTCGCCGACGTGGTGGTGACCGACGGCTTCACGGGGAACATTGCGATCAAGCTCAGCGAAGGCGTCTCGGCGACGATGATCGCGGCGATCCGCTCGCGCGTCGAGTCCTCGCTGCGCTCGAAGGTCGGCGGGCTGCTGATCCGCCCGGCCCTGCGGGGGCTGCGCGACGAGCTCGACCCCGAGACCTCGGGCGGCGCCTACCTGCTGGGGCTGCGCAGCGTGGTCGTGGTCCCGCACGGCCGCTTCACCCGCAACGGCTACGCCAACGCCATCCTCCTGGCCGCGCGGGCCGTGGAGGACGACATCGCCCGCCGCACCCACGCCGCGCTCGAGGCCGCCGGGGCGCTCAGGCGCCGCGGCCCCGCCTCCTAGGGCCGTCCGGGCGTCGAATTAGCGTCTGCGCGGCATGGATCGCGAAGAGGTACTCGTGCTCATTCGTGGGCACCTCGCCGACGAACTCGACGCCGACCCCTCGGCGATCGTCGAGGAGACCCGCTTCAAGGAGGACCTGGAGGCCGACTCCCTCGACCTCTACACGCTGGTCCAGGAGTTCGAGGACACCTACGGCGTCCGGATCTCCGACGAGGATGCGGCCTCGATCCTCACCGTTGGCCAGGCCATCGACTTCGTACTCGCCCACACACCGCCGGAATCCTGACCCCTGCAGCTTCTCACCGAACTTCTGGACCGCCTCCCGGAGGAGCTCCGGAGCCAGGCGTTCACCCACGCGTCCTGGAGCGAGGCTCCCGGCGGCTCCTACGAGCGCCTCGCCTTCCTGGGGGACAGCGTCCTGGGGCTGGCGATAAGCGCGCACATCTACCCGCTGCTCGAGCAGGAGCGCTACGGAGCGGGGCAGCTGACGCGCATCCGGGCCCAGACGGTCTCCGGGGCGGCATGCCGGAGGGTCGGCGAGCGGCTCGGCGTGGAGGAACGGCTGCGGGCCGCGGCACCCGCCGGGGCCACGATTCCGGCCGGGCTCTTCAGCGAGCGTGTCGTCGCCTCGGTGGTGGAGGCGGCGATCGGTGCCTGCTTCCTGAACGAGGGCTACGAGAAGACCGCCGCGGCGGTGGTCGAGGCCTTCCAGCCAGAGCTGGCCGAGGCGCTGGAGCATCCGGTCGACTTCAAGTCGGCGCTGCAGGAACGGCTGGCCGAGTCTGCGCGGACGGTCGAGTACGAGACCGTCGGCGAGCACGGGCCGCCGCACGACCTGACCTTCGAGGTGCAGGCGACGGTCGGCGGGGAGCTCTTCGGCCAGGGAACCGGCCGAACGCGCAAGGCCGCCGAGCAGCAGGCCGCGATGCAGGCGCTCGAGCGGCTGGACGGCGGGGGCTGAAATGCACCTGAAGTCGATCAGCCTCAAGGGCTTCAAGTCCTTCCCGGAGAAGACCGTCCTCGAATTCGCCCCCGGGATATCCGTCGTCGTCGGGCCGAACGGCTCGGGCAAGTCGAACGTCACCGACGCCGTCCTCTGGGCGATGGGCGAGCAGTCGCCGCTGGCCATCCGCGGCCAGCAGATGCAGGACGTCATCTTCGCCGGCGGACACGGGGTAAAGGCCCGCTCCTCGGCCGAGGTCGAGCTGGTCTTCGACAACTCCGACGGATCGATCGACATGCCGGTCGGCGAGGTCTCGATCATGCGCCGGCTCGACCGAAACGGCGAGGGCGAGTACCGGCTCAACGGCGCACGCTGCCGGCTGATCGACGTGCTCGAGGTCCTCTCCGACACCGGCCTGGGCAAGGAGATGCACTCGGTGGTCTCCCAGGGCCGGGTAACCGAGATCGTCACCTCCAAGCCCAAGGACCGGCGGATGCTCCTCGAGGAGGCGGCCGGCCTGGGCAAGCACCGCAAGCGCCGGCGCCGCGCCCAGCTCAAGCTCGACCGCACCCAGGAGAACCTCGACCGCGCGCTTGACGTGGAGCGCGAGGCCCGCTCGCGCCTGCGCCCGCTGAAGCGCCAGGCCGAGGCCGCTGAGCTCCATGCCCGCCTGGACCGCCAGATCAACGAGCTCTCCTGGGAGCTGACGCGCGACCAGGCGCTCGCCATCGCCCGCGAGCTCGAGGAGTCCGAGAAGGTCGCCCGCCAGGCGCGGGACGGCCGGGACGTTTTCCAGGAGCAGCTCGCCGAACTGGCCGCCCGTCGCGAGGCGGCCGAGAAGGCGCTCGCCGAGCGAAGCGAGCGCCGCGAGGCGATCGCCCGCCGGGGAGAGACGGCGCGGACCTCCGCCGCGCAGGTCGAGCTCCGGCTCGAGAGGGCCCGCGACAGCGCCGCCGCCATCGCGGCCCGCCTGGAGTCCCGCACCGAGCGCCTTGCCGCGCTGCGGGGCCAGGAGGCCGCCGACGGCCCCGACGAGGCCGGGGGAGAGCGGATCGCCTCCCTGGAGGCCGAGCTTGTGAAGCTGGAGGAGGAGAAGGCCGGGGAGCTCGAGCGCGAGCTCGCCGGGCTTGGCGCCGAGCTCGAGGAGCTGCGCCGCCGTGAGGGCGAGCTGACCGCGCGGCTCAACCGGGCCGTCGTCGAGGCCGGGGAGGCCCGCGAAGGTCTCGACGCCGCTCGCGCCGCGGCCCGCGACGCCGCGCAGGCCGCCGACGCGGCCACCCGTGAACAGTCGCGCCTCGCCGGCGAGCTGGCCGCGCTCGACGAGTTCCTCTCGCGCCACGGCCAGGCCCCTGCCGGCTCCCGGACGCTCGCCGATGGCATCGAGACCGAGCCCGGTGCCGAGGCGGCGGTGGCAGCCGTGCTGGGCGGACGCCTGGGCGCGGCGGTCGTCGAATCGCTCGGTGAGGGCCAGGAGCTGCTTTCCCGCCTGGGCGAGAGCGGCGGAAGCGCGGTGGTCGGCGGCGCGCTCGCGCCCGGCGAGGGAACACCACCGGCCCCCGGTGCACGCCCGCTCGATTCCCTCATCGTCTCCAGCGGAGAGATGTCCGACCTTGCACGGGCGCTGCTGGCCGGCAGCTGGCTAGTAGACGACCTTGCCCAGGTCTCACCGGGCTTCGGCGGAACCGTCGTCACCCGCCAGGGACGGGCCTGGAACGCCGCCACGCGTGAGCTCTACCAGCCGCCCGGCGGAGGCGCGGCCCACGTGCTCGCCGAGCGGCGCCGGCGCGGCGAGCTGGCCGGGGGCGCCGAGAAGGCGTCGGCCGCCGCACGCGAAGCGCAGGCCGCCACGGACGAGGCTGCCCGGAAGGTGGAGGAGGCGCTCCGCCGGCACGACGAGCTGGAGGAAGGCCGCCTGGCCGCAGAGCGCGAGCTCGACCAGGCCCGGGAGGCCGCGCGCAGGACCGAGTGGCTGATGAACGAGCGCCGCGAGGCCCCCGAGCAGGGCCAGGCCGCCGTGCGTCGGGCCCAGCTGGAGGGCGAGCTTGCGGCCGAGCGCCGGGTCGCCGAGCGGGCCCAGGCCGACCGCGAGGAGCGGGCCGAGGCGATCCGCCAGCACGTGGCGGCCATCGCCCGCGACAACTCCCTGCTCCCGGCCGTCTCCCGCGTTCAGGAGGCCCTCTCGGCAACGCACCGGGCGATGCTCGAGATCGCCGGCCGTCTTGCCGCCGAGCTCGAGGCCGACCGCGAGTCCGGCGGGACCGAGGCCGAGGAGCTCCGCTCCTGCGCCGCCGCCGAGGCCGACATCCAGGCGCGGCTGCGCGAAGGCGCCGAGGCGGTGACCGAGGCCGAGGTCCGTGCCCAGCAGTCGCGAGACCGCCACGAGGAGGTGGCCGCGGAGCTGGTGAGGCTGGCGGGCATCCTGGGGCTGGAGGCGACTCCGGCGGAGAAGGCCCTCACCGGGGAGGAGCGGGAGGGAATCGAGCAGCGGCTGGCGCGCGTGGAGCGTCGCAAGGAGCAGCTCGGCCCGGTCAACCCGCTGGCCAAGGCCGAGTACGAGGAGGCCCTGGAGCACGTCGAGACGCTCGAGAGGCAGCGCACCGACCTCGAGGAGGCGATGCGAGAGCTGCGGTCGCTTATCCGGGAGACCGACCGCCAGATCCGCGAGACGTTCGAGGAGACCTTCGAGGCGGCGGCCAAGAACTTCGAGGAGCTGGTCGAGCACTGCTTCCCGGGCGGCCGGGGCCGGCTGCGCCTGGTCCGCGAGGAGCGCGCCCCCAAGCCGGTGATCGGCGGCGACGACCCCGAGTCCCGCAGCGAGGCCGCCGAGGCGGCCGCCGACGAGGAGGCCGAGCGCGAGCTCGGCGAGCCCGAGGACGACCTCGGCGTCGAGATCGAGGTGACGCCGGCCGGCAAGGCGATGAAGAAGCTGACGCTGATGTCGGGCGGCGAGAAGTCGATGACGGCGATCGCCTTCCTCTTCGCCGTCTTCCTGGCGCGGCCGTGCCCGTTCTACATCCTCGACGAGGTCGAGGCCGCTCTGGACGACCTCAACATCGGCCGTTTCCTGGAGCTGCTCCGCGCCTACCGCGAGCGGGCCCAGTTCATCGTCGTGACCCACCAGCAGCGCACGATGGAGGCCGCCGACGCCCTCTACGGGGTCTCAATGGGCGGCGACGGGGTCTCCAAGGTCGTCAGCCGCCGGCTGCCGGCCGAGGAAGAGGCGCAGGCCGCCTAGCGGCGGGCGTCGCGGCCCTCCCGCTAACCTTTGCCGCCGAGCTTTTCGAACCCCTGAGAGGAATAAGTGTCCGTACGACTGAGGCTCACCCGCGTGGGTGGCAAGAAGAACCCGATCTGGCGCATCGTCGTCGCCGACCAGCGCTCCCCGCGTGACGGCCGGTTCATCGAGGTCGTCGGCCACTACAACGCCCAGACCAGCCCGTCGTCGATCACCGTCGACGAGGAGCGGGTTCGCGAGTGGCTGGACAAGGGCGCCCAGCCGACCGCCCAGGTGCGGCGGCTCCTGAGCACCCAGGGCATCAGCGCCTAGCGCCGTGCGCGAGCTTCTCGAGTACCTCGCGAGGGCCCTGGTCGAGGACCCGGCCCACGTCTCGGTCGAGGAGTTCGAGGAGGACGACGGCACGATCGTCCTCGAGCTCGCCGTTGGCGACGACGACTATGGACGAGTGATCGGCCGCGGGGGACGGACCGCCTCGGCCCTGCGCACCGTCGTCAAGGCCGCCGCGGTGCGAGCCGACCGGCGGGTCCTGGTCGACATCGTCGACTGACGTGCCTGTCGAGCGGGCGCAGTGGCTGCCCGCCGGCCGGATCGGCCGGCCCCACGGCCTCGACGGCAGCTTCCGCGTGACCCGTCCGCGCCCCGAGCTGCTGCTCAAGGGCATCACGCTCCGGATCGGGGAACGCGAGGCGGTGGTCGAGCGCCGGGCCGGCACCGACGAGCGCCCGATCCTCAGGGTCTCGGGCATCTCCACCCCCGAGGAGGTCAAGGCCTCGCGCGGCGAGGACCTGCTCTGCAGCCGTACCGACGCTCCCGAGCTGCCAGAGGGCAAGTGGTGGCCGGAAGACCTGGCCGGCCTGGCGGTCCGTGACGGCCAGGCGCCGGTGGGCCGCGTGCGCCGGATGGTGGCGCTGCCCTCCTGCGAGGTGCTGGAGGTCGAGCGCGAGGGTGCGCCCGACCTGGTCGTCCCGATGGTCGTCGACGCCGTGAGGTCGATCGACGTCGACGCCGGAGAGGTGGACGTCGATCTTCGCTTCATCGGGGAGGATGGAAGCGATGGAGATTGACGTAGTCACGCTCTTCCCCGGCTGGTTCGACTGGTTCACCGAGCAGCGCCACGTGGCCAACGCGATCGAAAATGGCAGCAGCCTGCGGGCGCTCGACCTGCGCGAGCACACGCCGCTCTCGGCCGGCCAGGTCGACGACACCCCGTTCGGCGGGGGCGCGGGAATGGTGCTGCGGGTGGACGTGATGGACGCCGCCCTGCGCGGCTTCTACGGCGTCGACCCGGTCGAGCTGCCTCGCCAGCGTCGCGTGATCGCCCTTACGCCCGGCGGCCGCGTCCTCGACGAGCAGCTCGTCTCCGAGCTGGCCGCTGAGCCGGAGCTCACCCTTCTCTGCGGCCGCTACGAGGGGTTCGACGAGCGGATCGTCCAGCACTTCTGCAGCGACGCCGTCTCGATCGGGCGCTACGTGATCGCCGGTGGCGAGCTGGCCGCGATGGTGGTCTGCGACGCCGTGCTGCGAAAGCTGCCGGGTGCGCTTGGCCACGCCGATTCCGCCGAGGAGGAGTCATTCAGCGCGGCCCTCGGCGGGGACCCCGAGTACCCGCACTACACGCGTCCGGCCGAGTACCGCGGCTGGAAGGTTCCCGAGGTCCTGCTCTCCGGTCATCACGAGGAGATCAGGCGCTGGAGGCGGGCCAGGAGCCGCGAGCGCGGTGCGGCGGCCGACGGGCCTCCGCTATCCTGATCGCCTCGCGAGCGTCGAGGGAACCGGCAGCACTGGCGGCCGGGGCGTCCCGCAGCGAGGCGACTTCCTTATGAGCACAGTCATCGACAAGCTTGAGCAGGCCCAGCTGCGCCGCGTGCCGGACTTCTCGCCGGGCGACCGCGTGAAGGTCCACTTTCAGGTCGTCGAGGGCAACCGCCGCCGTACCCAGGTCTTCGAAGGCGTCGTCATCAAGCGCCAGGGCGAGGGCGTCCGCGAGACCTTCACCGTTCGCAAGCAGTCGTTTGGCGTTGGCGTCGAGCGCACCTTCCCGCTCCACTCGCCGAAGATCGAGAAGATCGAGGTCGCCTCGCGCGGCGAGGTACGGCGGGCCAAGCTCTACTACCTGCGCGACCGCGTCGGCAAGGGTGCGCGCGTCCGCGAGAGCGAGTACTCCGGTCCGGAGGAGGCGATCGAGCCCGGGCTCGTCAACGCCCCCGAGCCCTCGGCCGAGGCCGAGCCCGCCGAGGGCGAAGAGTCCCCGGAGGGCGAAGGGGCTCCGGAGGCAGGCGGCGACGAGACCGCCGAGGCGCCCCAGGACGCCGAAGTCGCTGAAGAGCCCGCCGACGAGCCTGCCCAGGAGCCCGAGGCCGACGCCGGCGAGGAAGCTGCCGGGGACGAGCCGCAGGCCGACGAGTCGGCCGCAGACGCTTCTGAAGCCGAGGAGCCCGCAGCCGACGCTCCGGACGCAGGTGCTGCCGGGGATCAGGGCGGCGACGCCAGCGAGGAGGCGCCGGGCGGCGACGCCGACGGCGACGCTTCGCCTGACGAATCGGCGTGAGTCCGGCCTCAGGGGCCCGCAGGAAGAAGTCCACTGGCAGCTCGTTCCTCGAGCTGATCGTCATCGTCGTGGTGGCGCTTGGGCTTGCGCTGCTCGTGCAGGCCTTCGTGGTCAAGCCCTACCGGATTCCCAGCGAGTCGATGGTCCCGACCCTGGAGGTCGGGCAGCGGGTGCTGGTCAACCGGGTGACCGGCCGGCTCGGCTCGCCGAGCGTCGGCGACATCACCGTCTTCAACCCGCCGAACGGGGCCGAGCGGCCGCCTCTGGACCAGTGCGCCGTGCAGCCGCCCCGGGGAGCCGCCTGCGACACGCCCACCTCGGTCCGCAGCGACGTCAACTTCATTAAGCGGATCGTCGGAGGCCCCGGCGACACGATCGCCGTCCGGCGCGGACGTGTCATCCGCAACGGCAAGGTCGCCGACGAGCCGTTCATCAGCGACACCTGCGAGACCGGCGCCGGCGCCGCCTGCGACCTCCCCGTTCCCATCAAGGTTCCGCCCGGACACTGGTTCATGATGGGCGACAACCGTGGGCAGTCCGACGACAGCCGGTTCTGGGGACCGGTCCCCGAAGGATGGATCATCGGACCGGCCTTCGCCACCTACTGGCCGCCGGACCGCATCGGGCTCTTCTAGGCGCTCGAAGGCGGGGCGCGGCAAGCAGGCCAGCGGCGCCCGCCTGATCGCCCACGACCGCGGGCTCGGTTTCCGGCTGGTAGCCGGTGCCGACGAAGCCGGGCGCGGCTCCCTCGCGGGGCCTCTCGTGGCCGCGGCCGTGCTCCTGGACATAGAGCGCCTCGGCGTTGCCGAGACCCGGGCGCTCGAGAAGCTCAACGACTCCAAGCAGCACAGCGCCAGCGACCGCGAGGCCCTGTTCCCGGTCGTGATGGCCACCGCGACGAGGGTCGCGGTGATCTCGAGGTCGGTTCGGTCGATCGACGAGCGCGGTCTCCACAAGACCAACATCGCCGCGCTGCGGGATGCGCTCCTCTCGGTAGCCCGTCCGGGCTGCCTCTGCCTGGCCGACGGCTTCGAGGTTCCCGACATCGGCTTCGAGCAGCGGGCGGTAGTGAGGGGCGATGCCACGAGTGCCGCGATCGCCGCTGCATCGATCGTGGCCAAGGTGACCCGCGACCGCTACATGGTCAGGGCGGGCGAGCGGTTCCCGGGATGGGGCTTCGAGGACCACTTCGGCTACTCGACCGCCGCGCACCGCTCGGCGATCCAGGAGCAGGGCGTCTGCGAACTGCACCGGATGTCGTTCCAGTCGACGGCCTACCAGCAGCTGGCCCTCTAACCGCCCTGGCTCAGAAAGCGTTCTCGACGTGGTCGAGGCAGACCAGCCTGCCGCGTCCGTCGATCGTCACCCCGATCGCGTCGAACCGGACCTGCGGGCGGCGCGGTCGTCCTGCCGCCTCGCTCAGGAAGGCCGCCGCCAGGCGACGCACGCGCCGGCGCTTGCGCTCGTCGAGGGAGTCCCACGCCGCTCCGGGGCGCTCGGAGCGGCGCGTCTTGACCTCCACGAAGACCAGGCTTCGGGGGCTGTCGACGATCAGGTCGATCTCGCCGAACCGGGTCCGGTGGTTGCGGGCGACCAGCCGGTAGCCGAGGCGCTCCAGGTGTTCGAGAGCCAGTCGCTCACCGGCCCGTCCGAGGACGTGGCGAGGGTCTGGTCTGGTCCCGGGCACGCCGCGAAGCTACGGGTGGCCGAGTGTCGCGACACCACCCTCCCGGTTACCGATCTGCGCCGGGACAGGGCCGCAATAGCGGCGTCGGGCACCGCCGGTACGCGGTTCGCAATGCGGCGCGTTGCACGGCACGGTCTCGTGGCAGCCAGGGGCTGAGCCGTCACCTGACCGTCCGTAGCTTGCCGGGCCGTGGTTGCCCGGGCTGTCGCATTCGTCATCGATGGGGTGGAGGCCGTTCCGGTCGCGGTGGAGGCCGACCTGCGCCCGGGCCTTCCGTCCTTTTCCATCGTCGGCATGCCGGACCGCTCGGTCAGCGAGGCCCGGGAGAGGGTCCGCTCGGCGATCGCCAACTCGGGCTTTCAGTTCCCGCTCAGGCGCCTCGTCGTGAACCTGGCCCCGGCCGGGCTGCGCAAGGAGGGCTCCGGTCTCGACCTGGCCATAGCGGCCGCCGTCCTGGCCTCCTCCGGCCAGGTCCCGCCCGGCTGCCTCGAGGGCGCCGGGCTGTTCGGGGAGCTATCGCTCGACGGCCGGCTGCGTCCCTGTCGGGGAACCCTCGCCGTCGCCGAGAGCGCCCGGGTCGCCGGGCTGGGCGTACTCATGACGGCGCCGGATTCGGCCCGAGAGGCCTCGCTTGTCCCCGGCCTGCGCGTCGCCGCGCTGCGGCTGCTGAGGGACCTGGCCGGGGCGCTTAGCGGCGAGCACGTCGAACCGGTGCCTGTCGCCGCGAAGCCCGCGCCCGTGTCGGTCCCCGACCTCGCCGACGTCCGCGGGCACCCGCTCGCGGTGGAAGCGCTGGTCGTGGCTGCGGCCGGCGCTCACAACCTCCTGCTGGCCGGGCCGCCGGGGACCGGGAAGACGATGCTCGCCCGGCGCCTGCCCGGCATCCTGCCGCCGCTCACCGCCACCGAGGCCCTCGAGGTCACGCGGATCCACGGCGTAGCCGGGATCGGTCCTTCAGGGGCGCTGGCCGGAGAGCGGCCATTCAGGGCTCCCCACCACTCGGTCTCGGCAGCCGGGCTGGTGGGAGGCGGCGCGGTGCCCACCCCCGGGGAGGCCACGCTTGCCCATCGGGGGGTCCTCTTCCTCGACGAACTCTCCGAGTTCAACCGCGCGGCGCTCGAGGCGCTGAGGGTCCCCCTGGAGGAAGGAGAGCTGACGGTCACCCGGGGACAGCGCAGCGTCCGGATGCCGGCCGCCTTCGCGCTCGTGGCGGCCACCAATCCGTGCCCGTGCGGGCGCGGGGGAGCGGCCTGTCGCTGCACCGTCACCGACCTCGCCCGCCACGCCCGCCGCCTCTCCGGTCCGCTGGTCGACCGGATCGACCTCATGGTGAGCGTCGACCGTCCCTCGTCGGCGTCGCTGGACGGCGCGCCGGCCACCTGCTCTGCCGACGAGGCGGTCCGTGTCGCGCAGGCCCGGGAGGCGCAGCTCGCGCGGTCGGGCTGCCCGAACGCCAGCCTCCCGGCCGGGAGGCTCGCCGAGGCCCGGTGCTCGGCCGAGGGGCTCGAGCTCCTTCGCAGCGCATACGACTCGGGCGCCTTGAGCGCCCGCGGTCGCGACCGGGCGCTGCGGGTGGCCAGGACGATCGCCGACCTGCGCCAGGCTCACGAGGTCGGCCCCGAGGACGTAGCGGGGGCGCTGGCCTACAGGCACCAGGACGAAGAGCTGGCCCCCGCGTGAGCGACTGCTGCCCGGCCTGTGTGCGGCGAAGCTGGCTCGTCGGCCGGCTCGCCGGCCACATCGAGCACTCGCCGGGCGACCCGGCGGCCGTGCGCACTCTCCTGGCACTGCCGGCCC
>JBBATA010000014.1:21181-42516 GCA_040399005.1 Solirubrobacteraceae bacterium | reverse complement strand
CTGAAAGACTCCCGCCGTGCCCAACAAGCTCACCAAGGCCCCGTGGTCGGAGCTCTTCTTCGACCTCGCGATGGTCGGGGCGTTCCTGAGCTTCGGCTCGGACTTCAGCAAGGAGAAGACATGGGGCGCGGGGATCGAGCTGGCCTTCAAGCTGCTGCTGATCGTCTGGGCGTGGGAGCAGGTCGCCCTCTTCGTCAACCGCTTCGGCGACCCGTTCGCCACCGATGAGACCGGCAGGCGCGTGGTCACCGGGATCCGGTTCGCCGGCCTGCTCGTGCTGGTCGCCGTGATCGTCGTCTCGGTGGTGGAGACCGGATACGACAAGGGATTCACCAGCACCAACGACGAGCTCTCGCTGGCCGCCGCGGGAGTCGTGCTCTCGGTCGCCCTCCTCTACGAGCTCGGCGGCCGGTGGAGACCACAGCTAAGGGAGCTCGCCGCCCACCGCCGCAACGCCGCCCTGCTCGCCTCGGTCTTCTTCATCGCCTCGGCCCCCCTCACCCTGGGCTGGAGCGTCGCCGCCTGGATCGCCGGCCTGGCGATCGTCCTCTACGCGACCCTTGGCCCCGGCCTGGGCCGAACGCTCGAGCGCTTCCCGATCAACCGGGAGCACTTCTCCGAGCGCCTCGGCCTCTTCGTGCTGATCCTCATCGGCGAGGTCTTCGTCAAGAACGTCGTCACCAGCCACAGCGTCGACCAGCCGACCACCGACGTCCTCCAGCTCGGCTTCGTCGCGGTTATCTGCTGGATGCTCTGGACGCTCTACGAGCACGAGGCCCTGGCCGCCGGCCTTCCCCCCGGGCCCGGAGGCCTGAGGTCATGGACCGTCGGCCACTACCTGCTGGCCCTGGCGATGATCGTCACCAGCGTGGGGCTCGTCTGGTACGTGACGCCCGACTACACCTCCCCGCCGGGCGACTGGATCGCCATGGTCGCGGTCGGCGGGAGCGGCCTGGTGATCGGCACCATTGCGCTGATCCGCCTGGCCGCCGGAGGGCCCGGGGCAGGAACCGCCGCGCTGAGGCTGGTGGCGATCGCCGCCGTGGCGATCGTGATCGGCCTGCTGGCCTGGCTGGCCACGCCGAGCGACTGGCGGGTAGGCGTCGGGACGCTGGCGGTTGCGCTGGTGGTGCTCAACCACTGGCGCTCGGGCGCCGCGCGGCGCAGCCGGGAGGCCGCCGGCTAGCCCGTCACCCCCGCTTGGGGCTTCGGAGGCTCAGCGGGGTCTCGCCGGTTCAGTCGCCGGAGGTCCGGCGGAACTGCGTGCGGAAGACGTGGTCGAGCCACGGGGCGCTGACGCCGAAGCCGTGGTGATGGTCCTGGAAGTGGTGGCGCATGTGCAGCTCGCGCAGCTTCTTGCCGAAGCGGCTCTTCGGGCGCCGGTGGTGCACGTAGTAGTGGGTCATGTCGTAGAAGAGGTAGCCGGCGAAGAACCCGGCGCTCAGCAGGCAGGCCTGGCCGAACGGGAGCACGAGCTGGAAGAGCAGGGCAAAGACCGCTGCCAGTGGCAGCGAGGCGGCCGGTGGCATCACGAGCCGCAGCGGGTCGTTGGGGTGGTCGTGGTGGACGCCGTGGATCATCCAGCCCAGCCACTTGCCTACCGGCTTGTCGGACTCGAAATGGAAGACGATCCGGTGAAGCCAGTACTCGGTGACCGTCCAGACCACCCAGCCGCCAACAATCCAGAGGATCGCCTGCCACCAGGTGACATCACGAAAACCGAAGTAGGCGAAGACGATGATCGCCGGGACGAAGATCACCGGGACCACCAGGAAGTGCACGCGCGTGACCTTGTCCAGCAGCGGTGAGTTGAACATCGGCGGGGAGGCCTTCAGGTACTCCTCCCGTTTCATCGAGTTCGGATCCGGCTGCGGAGGCGGATTGGGGACGAACATCGCGATCAACCATAGGAAAGCACACGCGGCCGCCGGGGCCGTTATGCCCGCGTCACGAGACAGTCGAAATCGTCTAAATGCCGGGAGACGCGGGCCGAGAACGGGCGCCGGTCAGCGGATCATTACCCGCGAGCCGACAGGCACGCGCGGGTAGAGCGCGATCACGTCGGCCACCCGCATGCGGATGCAGCCGTGCGAGGCGCGGGAGCCGATCGACCACTCGTCGCCGGTCCCGTGGATCCCAACCGAGCCCGCCACCCCGATCCACCGGGCCTTGAGCGGGTTGGACGGCGAGCCCCCGGGAATGCGCGACCCGGCCAGCTCACCCGCCCACGGGCTGTTGGGAACCGACCAGGTGGGATTGACCTGCTTGTTCTGCACGCGGAAGCTCCCCGAGGGTGTCGGGTAGGCCGGCATCCCGACCGCCACCTTGTAGCTCTTGGCCCACTTGAGGTGCTTGAAGAGCCTCAGGGTGAAGGTCGACTTGTCGACGGTGACGATCGTTCCGAACATTCGCCGCAGCTCGTTGACGTTGCGGGCCGGCACCACGCGGCGTCCCTCGAGGGTGACGAGCCGGGAGCCGGCCGGCGAGCCGAAGGCCTCGTCGATGCGGGCGGCGAGGGCCATGGCGTCGTAGCGCAGGCCGATCCGCGCGCCGGTGACCCGCTGGCGGCGAATCCCGAGGCGCACACGCGCATTGCGGGCCGGGCGGCCGGCGCGGGCCGCCATCCGCTGGGCGAAGGCCCGGACGGTCAGGCGCGAGTGGCGGACGACCGGTTCGACCACCGCCGGCACGCTCGCGGCGCCCTCGGTGGTCGAGGCGGCGCTGTCAGGGGCGGGCTTCACGGCCAGCGCGCGGCGGGCGGTCGCCCCGGCGTCGAACTTCAGGCCGGCCTGCTCGCCGGTGATCGCCTCGCGGCGCTTGCCCAGCCGCACGACGACCTTCCTCATCAGCGCCGGGCGCACCTGGCGCTCGAGCCGGTCGACGGCCTGCTCGTAGGTCAGGCCGGAGATCGATACGTCGCCGACGGTGACGTTGGGGCTCTCCGGAACGGTCGGCTCCGCGGCCACGGCCGCAGGCGCGCAGGCGAGCGCGGCAAGCGCCGCGATCAGGGCTGTCGAACGGGTCCGCCGGGCCATCGGCCGGCGAGGCTAGTCGCGGGGGGCCCAGGGGCCCGCACGTTGCCTTTCAGGCGCCGGGAAGCACCAGCAGCGCAGCGCCGATCGCGCCGCCGTCGTCGCCCAGCTCGGTGCCCAGGAGCGCCGGCGGATCCTCGCGCCGGAAGAGATTGGCCTCCATGTACTTGGCGATCTCCTCCTGGCGGTCGACGAAGAACCGCTCCCCCATTCCGCCGCCGATCACCACGGCGGGGAGGTCGAGGAGGTTGATCGAGGAGGCGATGCCGGCCCCGAGCGCGCGGGTGGCGCGGTGGACCGCACGATCGGCGAGCTTGTCGTCGTCGCGGACCGCCCGCGCCCAGACGCCGCTGGTCAGCGCGTCACGGTGCTTGTGCTTGGCGATCTTGAAGAGCTTGGTCTTGCTGCCGTCCTCGACCTTGCCCGCCACCCAGCGCTGCATGTCCTTGCGGCCGGCGTAGGCCTCGACGCAGCCCCGGTTGCCGCAGCCGCAGCGCGCGCCGCCGCGCTCGATCACCTGGTGGCCGAACTCGCCGGCAAAGCCGCGGCCGGTCCAGTTCATGCCGTTGAGGATCACGCCGCCGCCAACGCCGGTTCCCCACCAGACGCCGAGCAGCGACGGGTACGGGCGCCCGGCGCCCAGCTGGAACTCGGCGTTGACCGCCACGTCGACGTCGTTGCCCAGCAGGACCGGCAGGCCGCCGAAGCGTGCGGAGATCTCCGGGCCCATCGGGTAGGGCTCGATCCAGTCGGGCAGGTTGCTGGCGTTGGCCACGGTGCCGGTCGAGTGGTCGACGCTCCCCGGCGAGCCGATCCCGATCCCGCTCAGCTGCGAGCTGTCGATTCCGGCGTCGCCGAGCGCCTCGGTGACCGTTGCCGAGATCGCCTCGATCACCGCGGGCGGGCCGCCCTCGTGCGGCGTGGCGGCACGGGCGCGCCCGAGCACTTTGCTGTCGGCGTCGACGATCAGCGCCTGGATCTTGGTTCCGCCGAGGTCGACGCCGCCGCGAAGGCTCGAGGAGTCGGTGCGGGCGACGAACGGCTGCTGGGGGTCCTGGCTATTCGAACGGCGGAACAGGGGCATGTCAGGCCTTTCCGTAGACGGGAACGTGGGCGCCGCTCGTGGCGACCGACCCGGGTGAACAGAGGAAGGAGATGGTCGAAGCGAGCTGCTCGGGGGTGACCCAGTCGGAGGGGTCGGCGTCGGGCTGGGCGGCGCGGTTGCCCGGCGTGTCGATCACCGAAGGCATGATCGCGTTGGCGCGGATCCCGTCACCGGAGTACTCGACGTCGAGGGCGTCGACGAAGGCGAGCACCGCCTGCTTGGCGATCGTGTACGGGGCGCCGCCGCTGAACGGCTGCAGCGCGGCGCGCGCGGCGACGCAGACGATCGCGCCCTCCCCCGCGGCCAGCATCGCCGGCAGCGCGGCCGAGGTGACCAGCCAGCCGGTGAAGAGGTTGAGGCGAAGCTGCTTCTCGAGCGCCTCCAGCGGCGTCTCGTGAATCCGCTCCCCTGCGTGGAAGCCGCCGACGAGGTTCACCACCGCGCGGGTATCGGCGCCGGCGAGGGCCGCTACCTCCCGGACCGAGTCCTCGTCGAGAAGGTCGGCCTGGATCAGCTCGAGGCGGTCGCGCTCCGGCACCCGCTCCAGCTCGGCCTCGGAGACCCACGGCACCACCACGCGCCAGCCGTCGTCGAGGAAGCGGCTTGTAACCGTGGCTCCCAGGCCTCCGGTCCCTCCCGTAATGATCGCCGTGCGGTCCATCGCCGGTTGTCAGTTGCCTCCCACGGCGGCCAACCCTACAGCGATGAACGAGGCCCGTCAGCCGTCCGAAACCGTCCCTAACTTTTCGCCGGTGCTGCTCAGCGAGTTCGGCGAAGGCGACGAGCTTGACCAGGTCCTCCTGGTCAAGTCGGCAGAGCGGCGCGAGAAGGCCAACGGCGAGCCGTTCCTGAAGCTCAGCCTCGGCGACCGCAGCGGCGCGCTGGCCGCGATGGTCTGGGACGACGTCGACACCCACTCCGAGCTCTGCCGCCCGGGCACCCCGGTCCACGTGCGCGCGAAGTACGAGGTCCACGACCGCTTCGGCCCGCAGCTGCGCCTCTACGGCGTCCGCGAGGCCGACGAGGGCAGCTACGACGAGTCGGAGCTGAGCGTCGGGCCGCCCCGCGACGTGGAGACGATGGAGGCCGACCTTCGCTCGCTGCTGGCCACCGTCCAGGACCCGAGCCTCCAGCAGCTGCTGGACAGCCTGATCGGCCCGCAGGGAAGCCGCTGGGAGCGCTTCCGCGAGGCGCCGGCGGCCAAGTTCATCCACCAGGCCTACCCCGGAGGCCTGCTCGAGCACTCGCTCACCGTCGCCGAGGCAGTCAGCGCCGCCAGCTCCACGTTCCCGGGGATCGACCGCGACATCGCGGTCACCGGGGCGATCCTGCACGACATCGGCAAGACCGAGGCCTACGAGGAGAAGGACGGCGTAATCGACCTCTCCGACGCCGGGCGCCTCCAGGGCGAGATCCCCCTGGGCTACTCGATCGTCCGCCAGGCGATGGAGGGAATCGACGGCTTCCCGCCCGGCCTGGCCCAGGCCATCTCCCACATCATCCTCAGCCACCACGGTTCGCTCGAGCACGGAAGCCCGGTGGTCCCCCAGACCCGCGAGGCGACCCTCGTCCACATGATCGACAACCTGGGTGGCCGGCTGGGCAGCTTCGACCGCCTCGAGCGCGAGCTGGCCCCCGGCGCCAGCTGGTCGGGCTTCGACCGCGCACTGGGCGGCGGAGCCTGGTTTGGCCCCTCGGGCGGCGACGAGCCGCGCCGGGCCGCGGCCTGAAAACCCGCAAAGTCCGAAACCGGACCCCGACCTCGACTCCGGCCGTGGCCGGGCTGCGAATATGGTGACCGGCCAATGGCGAAGGACACCGAAAAGCTGATCCGTCAGCTCTCCCTCATCTCTTACCTCATGGCCGAGCGCCGCCCGGTCACCGCCCTGGAGATCAGGCGCGACGTCGAGGGCTACAGCGGCATGAACGAGGACGCCTTCGCCCGGCGCTTCTACGCCGACCGCGCCGAGCTCGACTCGCTCGGCATCCAGCTCACCGTCGACCGCCCCGCCGACGGCGCCGCCGAGCAGGAGAACTACTCGCTGCGGCCCGAGAACTTCCACCTCCCGGCGATCGAGTTCACCGACGACGAGCTCGCCGCCCTCCAGGTCGCGCTCAGCCTCCTCGACGGGGAGTTCGCCTACGCCGAGCCGCTGCGGCTGGCCCTCCAGCAGATCACATGGGGGCGCCCCAGCCCCCTCGACGGCCCCGAGCAGAACTCGCTGGCCCTGGGCATCACCGCCTCGGCCGGCGGCCACGAGCTCTCACAGCGCCTGGCCAAAATCGAGACCGCGATCTTTCGCCAGAAGACGGTCACCTTCGACTACTTCACGATGGAGCGCGACGAGATCGGCTCGCGGAAGGTCGACCCGTACCACCTGCTCTTCCGCGGCGGCCAGTTCTACCTCCTGGGCTACTCCCACGAGCGCGAGGCGATCCGCGTCTTCCGCCTCTCCCGGATCCAGGGCAAGGTCGCTTACGCCACCAAGGCCGAGCACGACTTCAAGCGCCCGGAGGAGTTCGACCCGCGCGAGTACGCCAGCCGCGCCGACTGGCAGTTCGGAGACGAGCAGGGCGTCGCCGAGATCCTCGTCTCCGAACGGATCGCCTGGCAGGTCGAGCGCAACTTCGGCCGTTTCGGCGAGATCGAGAAGAGCGACGGCGACGTGGTCTTCACCACCCCCTACTCCTCCTCGCGCCAGCTGATCTCCTTCGTCTTCAGCCTCGGCGAGCACGCCAGGATCGCCGGGCCGCCCGAGCTGATCGACGAGACCAAGGAGCGGATCGCCCTGATCGTCGAGCGCCACGACGGCGATCCCAAGCTCGCCGAGGCCCTCCCCAGCGTCACCGCCGACGAGGAGGAGGAAGAGGAGGAGCCGCGTGGACGCAAGGAGGCGGCGATACGCCCCGAGCGCTTCGCCCGCCTGGTCACCCTCGCCTCGATCCTCATCACCGCCGGGCGGGTCGGCGAGCGGCTCTCCGTGGAGGAGGTCTGCGACCGGGTCCAGATCACCCTCCCCGAGCTCGAGGAGGACATCCAGGTGCTGAACGTCGTCAACTTCGGCGGCGGCTCCTACGTCCTCTACGCCGAGATCCTCGACGACGGCACGATCGAGGTCGACCCCGAGCCCTACGCCGACAACTTCGATCGCCCCGCCCGCCTGCTCCCGGTCGAGGCCAAGGCGCTGATCGCCGCCATCGACCTCATCGGCGACCACATGCCCGAGGGCACGCTCACCAGCGCCCGCGAGAAGATCGTCGAGGCGCTCGGCGCCGACCCGCTCGAGCAGGGCCTCCAGGTCGCCGACGGCGGCGCCGACGATTCGAAGATCGCCCGCGTGGCCTCCAAGGCGATCGCCTCGGGCAAGATGCTCAAGCTCGACTACTACAAGCCCCACGAGGACGAGTTCACCGAGCGGGTCGTCGAGCCGTACGCGCTGGTCAACGGGCGCGAGGGCTGGTACGTCGCCTCCTTCGACCCCGAGCGCGACGACGTGCGCCACTTCCGCCTGGACCGCATCCGCCACGCCTCGGTGAGCCGCAAGCAGTTCAAGCCCCGCCCGGAGATCGACCCGGCCGCCGACGTCGAGGGCTGGCCCCGCACCGGCGAGGTCCCCTCCGCGAGCACCGCCCGGATCTGGATCTCCCCCGAGCGCGCCCGCTGGGCCCGCGAGGAGGGCGGCGTCGCCGAGGAGCTCGCCGACGGCTCGGTGATCATCGAGCTGAGCTTCGCCGGTCAGGACTGGCTGGTCCGCGAGGTGCTCAAGGAGGCCGGCGACGCCGTGGTCCTTGAGCCGGCAGCGGCCCGCAAGGCCGTCCGCGCCGCGGCCCGCAAGCTCAAGACCGGCCGCCGCGCCAAGCGCCCGGCCCGCGCCTGATCCGCGAGCACCATGGCCAACCGCCGCGACCAGATCCGGATGACCGACGAGGAGGCCCGCGCCTTCCTCGACGAGCAGAAGACGATGATCTGCGCCACCAACGGCAAGGACGGCTGGCCGCACCTGATGCCGCTCTGGTTCGTCGTGCGCGACACCGGCCCCGACGGCGGCCCCGAGCTCTGGGCCTGGACCTTCCGCAAGTCCCAGAAGGTCAAGAACCTCGAGCGCGACCCGCGCGCCTCCGTGCAGGTGGAGGCCGGCGAGGAATACCAGGAGCTGCGCGGGATCATGCTCGAGACCGAGGTGGTTCTCCACCCCGACGAGGAGACGACGCTCGGTGTCGGGCTCGACGTCTTCGCCCGCTACACGCCGGGCTTCGACGGGGCGCTGCCCGAGGAGGTCGAGGCCGGGGTCCGCGGCCAGGCGGCCAAGCGGATCGCGATGCAGTTCGTAGAGCGCCGGCGGGTCAGCTGGGACCACCGCAAGCTCGGCGGCACCTATTAGGCCCCGGCGCGGTTAGCCTCCCGGCCGATGGATGAGCTCAAGGGCCTGATCCTCTCGGGCGGTCGCGGTACGCGGCTGCGCCCGATCACCTTCACCAGCGCCAAGCAGCTGGTGCCGGTCGCCAACCGCCCGGTCCTCTTCTACGGGATCGAGGCGATGGCCCAGGCCGGGATCGGGGAGATCGGGATCATCATCGCCCCGGAGACCGGGGACGAGATCCGCGAGGTCGTCGGCGACGGCTCGCAGTTCGGGGTGAAGATCACCTACATCCTCCAGGACGAGCCCAGCGGGCTGGCCCACGCCGTCCTCACCGCCGAGGAGTTCCTCGGCGACAGCCCGTTCGTCATGTACCTCGGCGACAACCTCCTGCAGGGAGGGATCACCGACCTCGTCTCCGCCTTTCGAAGCGGCTCCCCCGACGCGCTGATCCTCCTCACCCCGGTTCCCGACCCCGAGCACTACGGCGTCGCCGAGCTCGAGGACGGCCGTGTCGTGAGCCTCCAGGAGAAGCCGCCCGAGCCCAAGACCGACCTCGCGCTCGTCGGCGTCTACATGTTCACCCCGGACATCCACGACGCCGCGCGGGCTATCGAGCCCTCCGGCCGCGGGGAGCTGGAGATCACCGATGCCATCCAGCACCTGGTCGACAGCGGTCGGCGAGTCGAGCCCCACGTAGTCGAGGGCTGGTGGAAGGACACCGGCCGCCTGGAGGACATGCTCGAGGCCAACCGGCTCGTGCTCGACACCGTCGAGCGGCGGATAGACGGCGAGGTAGACGAGGCCTCCACCTGCGAGGGCCGCGTGGTGATCGAGGAGGGCGCCGTCGTCGTCAACTCCACCGTCCGCGGCCCGGCGGTTATCGGAGCCGGCGCCCGCCTGGACGACGCCTACATCGGCCCCTACTCGGCGATCGGCGAGAACTGCGTCGTAGAGCGGGCCGAGGTCGAGCACTCGATCCTGCTCGAGGGCAGCTCGGTCCGCGACCTCGACGCCCGTGTCGAGTCCTCGCTGCTGGGCAAGGACGCCGCGATCACCCGCTCCGACCTGCAGCCCCGCGCCTACCGCTTCCTGATCGGCGACCAGTCGGAGATCGGGGTCGTCTGAGTGGCCCGGATCCTCGTTACCGGGGCCGGGGGAATGCTGGGCTCGGCGGTCGCGGCAACGGCGATGGCCGCCGGCCATGACGTCGGCGCCCGCGAGCGCTCCCAGCTGGACATCACCGACGCCGGCGCCGTGGACGAGGCGCTCGCGGCCGAGCCCTGGAACGCGGTCGTCAACTGCGCCGCCTGGACCGACGTCGACGGAGCCGAGGAGTACGAGGAAGAGGCGACGCTCGTAAACGGCGAGGGCCCGGCCAACCTCGCCCGCGCCTGCGAGGCGAACGGAGTGAGGCTCGTCCACGTCTCCACCGACTACGTCTTCGCCGGCGACAAGGAAGGGCCCTACGTCGAGTCCGACCCGACCGGGCCGCGCTCGGCCTACGGGCGCAGCAAGCTCGCCGGCGAGGAGGCGGTCGCCGCCTCGGGGGCCGACCACGCGATCGTCCGCACCAGCTGGCTCTACGGCGCCGGCGGCGGCAACTTCGTCGACACGATGCTGCGGCTCGGAGGCGAGCGCGATTCTGTCGCCGTCGTCGACGACCAGCTCGGCCGCCCGACCTGGACCGGCGACCTGGCCCCCGCCCTGGTCGCTCTCGCGGCCGCTCCCCAGACCGGCCTCTTCCACGCCGCCGGCGACGGGAGCTGCACCTGGTTCGAGCTCGCCCGCACCGCGCTGGAACTCGCCGGCTCGGACTGCGTCGTGGAGCCCACGACCACGGAGAACTTTCCCCGTCCGGCGCCGCGCCCGGCCAACAGCGTCCTGGACAGCGAACGCGGCGGGGAGGCCGTGCGGCTCGGACCGTGGCAGGATGGCCTGGTGGCCTACCTGAACGAGATCGGCGCCGCCCAGCCCACCACGGCCGGCGGAGGCTCCCAGTGAAGCTCCTGGTCTGCGGCGGGGCCGGCTTCATCGGCTCCAACTTCGTGCGCCAGCGCGTCGAGGAGCACGGCGACGAGGTCACCGTCCTGGACAAGCTCACCTACGCCGGCCGGCGCGAAAACCTCGAAGGCGTCCCCCACGAGTTCGTCCACGGTGCGATCGAGGACCCGGACGCCGTCGCCACGGCGATCGAGGGCGCCGATGCGGTGGTCAACTTCGCCGCCGAGACCCACGTCGACCGCTCGATCGCCGAGCCCGACGCCTTCGTGAAGACCCACGCCCTGGGCACCTTCGTCCTGCTCGAGGCCGCCCGCGAGCGCGGGCTGCGCTACCTCCAGGTCTCCACCGACGAGGTCTACGGCTCGATCGAGGAGGGCTCGTTCACCGAGGAGAGCCCGCTCGAGCCCTCCTCCCCGTACAGCGCCACCAAGACCGGCGCCGACCTGCTCGTCCAGTCCTACACGCGGACCTTCGGCATGGAGACGGTGATCTGCCGCGGCTCGAACAACTACGGGCCGTTCCAGTACCCGGAGAAGCTGATCCCGCTGATGATCCTCAACGCTATGCACGGCGACCCGCTCCCGGTCTACGGCGACGGCCGGCAGGTGCGCAACTGGCTCTACGTGCGCGACTTCTGCTCGGGGATCGGCCACGTGCTCGCCCACGGCGCGGCCGGCGAGGTCTACAACGTCGGCGGCCCCGACGAGTGCACCAACCTCGAGGTCGTCGAGCGGATCATCGAGCTCACCGGCGCCGACCCGTCGCTCATCACCTACGTCGACGACCGCCCCGGCCACGACCGCCGCTACTCGCTTGGCTCGGAGAAGGTCAGGGCGCTGGGCTGGGAGGCGCAGATGCGCTTCGAGCAGGGGCTCGAGGAGACCGTCGCCTGGTACCGGGACAACCCCGGCTGGTGGGAGCCGATCCGCTCCGGCGACTACCGCGAGTACTACGAGCGCCAGTACGGCAGCTCGCTGGGCTGACCCGCTTCGCCGCCAAGGCCCGTCCGGATCGGGTCCACGCCCCGGCGCCGGTCAGCCGAAGCTGGCGATCTTCCAGCGACCCGACTCCTTGGCCAGCTCCATGGTGGAGGTCTGGCTGGTCTTGTCGCCGGTCTCGGCCTTGACCGTGGCCTTGGCCTTCTCAGCGTCCTTCGGGTCGATCACCACGTCGGTGACGATCAGGTCGGAGTTGTCGGTCTGCTCCATCGCGTCGCTGACGGCGCCGGTGCAGCCCTTGGCGCCACCCTCCTTGGCGATCTGCTGGGAGAGCTTGGCGGTGAGCAGCTGGGAGCAGATCTTCTCTCCCTCGCCCCGGTCGCCGTAGGCCTGGAGGTCCTCGACGGTGCCGGCGATCAGCTTCTCGGTGCCCTTGAAATCCGAGGTCGAGTCGTTCGACTGGTTGCCGCCCTGGGTGCAGCCGGCGAGGGCCAGCGCGCAGATTGCGGGAAGGATGAGAAGTGCCCGGGTCATCGCTCCGGAGAGCGTACCGGGAGCGGGTAGGCTCGAAGCTCCCGCCGATGCCCCTCTCCGCCTTCACTCCCGCCGTCAGAGACTGGTGCACGAAGGCCTTCGAGGCGCCGACCGACGCCCAGGCGCAGGCCTGGCCGGCGATCGCCCGGGGCGAGCACGTCCTGATCAGCGCCCCCACCGGCTCGGGCAAGACGCTCGCCGCCTTCCTGTGGGGGATCGACCGGCTCGTCGCCGAGGGTGTCCCGGAAAAGCCGAAGGAGGAGCGCGGAACCCGGATCGTCTACGTCTCGCCGCTCAAGGCGCTGGCCTACGACATCGAGAAGAACCTGGTCACGCCGCTGCGCGGGATCGGCGCCGATATCGACGTCGCGGTGCGCACCGGCGACACGCCGCAGGAGGAGCGGGCGAGGATGCGGCGCAACCCTCCGGACATCCTCATCACCACCCCGGAGTCGCTCTACCTGATGCTCACCTCGGGTGCGGCCGAGACCCTCACCAACGTCGAGGCGGTGATCATCGACGAGATCCACGCCGTCGCGGCGACCAAGCGTGGCAGCCACCTGGCCCTGACCCTCGAGCGCCTGGCGGCGAACCAGGAGGGCGCCGACCCTCAGCGGATCGGCCTCTCGGCCACCCAGCGCCCGCTCGAGGAGATCGGCCGCTACCTCGGCGGCCCGCGCCGGAAGGTGACGGTGATCGACGCCGGCTCCACCAAGGAGCTCGACCTGAAGATCCATGTCCCGGTCGAGTCGATGGTCGAGCCCGACCAGGGCGGCGAGCGGCCGGAGCTCGAGCCGGTCGCCGGCGGCGAGGCGACCCGCCGCTCGATCTGGCCGGCGATCTACCCGGAGATCCTGCGGCTGGTGCAGGAGCACACCTCGACGATCGTCTTCGTCAACAGCCGCCGCGGCGCCGAGCGGCTCGCGCTGAGGCTCAACGAGCTGGCAAACGAGGGTGCCGATGACGACGCGCCGCCGATCGAGATCGCCCGCGCCCACCACGGCTCCCTGGCCCGCGAGGAGCGGATCGTGGTGGAGGAGATGCTCAAGAGCGGGCAGCTGCCCTGCCTTGTCGCCACCAGCAGCCTCGAGCTGGGGATCGACATGGGAGCGGTCGACCTCGTCCTGCAGGTCGAGTCGCCCAAGTCGGTCGCCCGCGGCCTGCAGCGCGTCGGGCGCGCCGGTCACTCGGTCGGCGAGGCCAGCCGCGGGCGGATCTTCCCCAAGTTCCGCGCCGACCTGCTCGAGTGCGCGGTGATCACCCGCCTGATGCGCGACGGCGAGATCGAGGAGACGGTGATCCCCCGCAACGCCCTCGACGTCCTGGCCCAGCAGGTCGTCGCGATTGCCGCGGCGGCCGGCGATGAGCCGGTCGAGGTCGACCGCATCTACGAGCTCGTCACCGCCACCCACTCCTACTCCGAGCTGAGCCGCGAGCTGCTGGAGAACACGCTCGACATGCTCGACGGCCGCTACCCCTCCGCCGAGTTCGGCGAGCTGCGCGCCCGCATCGTCTGGGACCGTTCGGCCGGCACCGTCCGCGCCCGCAAGGGTGCCGGCAAGCTGGCGATCACCAACGCCGGCACGATCCCCGACCGCGGCCTCTACGCCGTCGTGCTGCCCGACGGGCGAAGGGTCGGCGAGCTCGACGAGGAGATGGTCTACGAGGCCCGCTCGGGCCAGACCTTCATGCTCGGCGCCTCCACCTGGCGAATCGAGGAGATCGGCCGCGACCGCGTGGTCGTCACCCCGGCGCCGGGCGTGCCGGGAGCGCTCCCCTTCTGGCGCGGCGACAGCGTCGGCCGGCCGAAGGAGCTCGGCGGGAAGATCGGCGCCTTCGCCCGCCAGGCGCTGGAGATGGACCCGCAGGAGCTGGAGGACTCCTACGACCTCGACCGCCTCGCCGCCTCCAACCTCGTCGGGTTCCTGCGCGAGCAGCAGGAGGCCACGCGGGTAATCCCCAGCGACAGGACGATCGTCGTCGAGCGCTTCCGCGACGAGATCGGCGACTGGCGGCTCTGCGTCCTCTCCCCGTGGGGCGGCAGGGTCCACGCCGCATGGGCGCTGGCCCTCAGCGCGCGCCTGCGTGACGAGTACGGGCTCGAGTCGGACGCGATCCACTCCGACGAGGGGATCATCGTCCACCTCCCCGACGCCGACGAGCCGCCAGACGGCGAGCTGGTGATGCTCGACCCGGAGACCCTCGAGGAAGTGATCGTCGCCGAGCTCGGCGCCAGCGCCCTCTTCGGCGCGCGCTTCCGCGAGAACGCCTCGCGCGCCCTGCTCATCCCCCGCGCCTACCCGGGCAAGCGCACTCCCCTCTGGCAGCAGCGGCTGAAGGCCCAGTCGCTGCTCGAGGTCGCCCGGCGCTACTCCGAGTTTCCGATCATCCTCGAGACCTACCGGGAGTGCCTGCGCGACGTGCTCGACGTTCCCGGCCTCCAGGATCTCCTGCGCGCCCTGCACTCGCGCGAGATCTCGCTGGTCGAGGTGGAGACCCCGACCGCCTCGCCGTTCGCCTCCTCCCTGCTCTTCGACTACGTCGCGACCTACATGTACGAGGGCGACACGCCCAACGCCGAGCGCCGCGCCGCCGCCCTCTCGCTCGACCGCGACCTGCTCCGCGAGCTGCTCGGCCAGGACGAGCTGCGCGAGCTGATCGACGCCGGCGCCCTGAAGACGGTGGAGGACGACCTCCAGCACCGCTCCGACCGCACCCAGGCGGCCACCAGCGACGCCCTCGGCGACATCCTGCGCCGCGTCGGCGACCTCACGCCGGCCGAAGCGGCCCAGCGCGTGCTGCCCGGCTGCGACGCGGAGCTCTTCCTGGAGACGCTGCGCCGGGAGCGCAGGGCGGTGAAGGTGCGCGTGAACGGCCAGGAGCGCTGGATCGCCGCCGACGACGCCGGCCTCTACCGCGACGCGCTGGGCGTGGTGCCGCCCGGCGGCCTGCCGGAGGCCTTCCTCGAGGAGGTGGAGAGCCCGCTTGAGCGGCTGCTCGCCCGGTACGCCCGCACCCACGGACCGTTCACCACCGCCCAGGCCCGCGAGCGCTACGGCGCCGACCCCTCCAGCGCGCTCGCCGCGCTCGAGCAGGAGGGAACGCTGGTGCGCGGCGAGCTGCGACCCGGCGGCAGCGAGCGCGAGTGGTGCGACGTCGAGGTGCTCAGGCGCCTGCGCCGGGCCTCGCTGGCCGTCCTGCGCCAGGAGATCGAGGCGGTCGACCGTAGCCGCCTGGCCGCCTTCCTGCCCGCCTGGCAGGGAGTCGATCGCCACCCGAAGGGCGGCGCGGGAGTCGACCGCCTGCGCGAGGCGCTGGTTCCGCTGCAGGGGCTGGCGCTTCCCGCCGAAGTCTGGGAGCGCGACGTGCTGCCCAGGCGGGTCGGCGCCTGGTCGCCGGCCTGGATGGACCAGCTCTGCGCCTCCGGCGAGCTGGTCTGGGTCGGCGCCGGCGCCCTGGGACGCAACTCGGGCCGCGTGGCCCTCTACTTCCGCGACGACGCCGCCGAGATCGGCCCGCCGCCGGCGAAGGGGCGTGAGGAGCCGCCGTCCGGGCCGGTCCACGAGGCGATCCGCGAGCGGCTCGCCGCCGCGCCCTCCTTCTTCACCGACCTGATCGCCGGCCTGGGCGACTTCTCGCCCGAGGAGCTCCAGGAGGGGCTCTGGGACCTCGTATGGGCCGGCGAGGCCACCAACGACGCCTTCGCGCCGCTGCGCGCGCCGCGCCTGACCCTCGCCCGCGCCGCCCGCGCCCGGGAGAAGGCCCGCTCGCGGCGCTTTGGCCGCCGGCGCGCCGGAGCCCAGGCCACCGTCCAGGGGCGCTGGTCGCTGACCGCCCCGCTCTTCGAGGGTGCGCCGGAGCCGGCCACCGCGCGCCGGGTGCAGGCCGAGCTCCTGCTCGAGCGCTACGGGGTCCTCACCCGTGAGCAGGTCCTGGCCGAGGGGCGCCCCGGCGGCTTCTCGGCCCTCTACCAGTCGCTCTGCGACCTGGAGACGCTCGGCATCTGCCGGCGCGGCTACTTCGTCGAGGGGCTCGGCGGGGCGCAGTTCGCGCTGCCGGGCGCCGTCGAGCGGCTTCGCTCCACCCCTGCGCAGGAGGAGGCCGTGCCGCTCGTGCTCGCCGCCACCGACCCGGCCCAGCCCTGGGGCGGCGTCCTCAAGTGGCCCCAGCGCGAGGGCCAGGCAGGTGCCGGGCCGCGCCGCGTGGCCGGCGCCTACGTCGTGCTCTGCGGGGCCGACCCCGTCCTCTACGCCGAGCGCGGTGGCCGCGGCCTGCTCGTCCTCGTCGACGACGATGACCCGCGCGTGGCGCCGGCGCTGGACGCTCTCGCCGAATGGGTTACCGGCGGTGCCGGCCGCGTGAAGCTCGCGGTGGAGCGGGTCAATGGCGAGCCGGTCGTCGGCTCGCCGTGGGAGCCGGTGCTGGTCGAGGCCGGCTTCCGCCAGGGCCCCAAGAAGCTGACGCTCTCGGCCTGACCGGCCGCCGTACCTTTACGGCAGCCCATGCCCGAAGGCGACACGATCCATTACGCGGCGAACCGGATCCGCCCGATCCTCCAGGGCCGCGTTCCCGACTCGATCGAGACCCCGAACCGCCGCTTCGCCCAGGACCGCTGGCCCGAGCGGCTCGCCGGGCGCGAGGTGACCTCGGTCGACGCGTACGGCAAGCACCTCTTCCTGCGCTTCGAAGGCGACCTGGTCATCCACTCGCACCTGCGGATGACCGGCTCGTGGTCGACCCGGCTGGAGGGCGAGCGCCACCGGCGCGCCCCGCACCGGGCCTGGCTCGTGCTGCGCGCCGCCGGTTACGAGGTCGCCGAGTTCGACGGCCCCGTCCTCGAGCTGATGACCTCCGCCCGGGCCCGGGGCGACCGGCGAATCGCCGGGCTGGGGCCCGACATCCTCGCCGAGGAGTTCGACGAGGAGCTCGCCCTGCGCCGCCTGCGCGAGGACGACCCGACCCGCACCATCGGCGACGCGCTGCTCGACCAGCGCACCGTCGCCGGGATCGGGAACATCTGGAAGTGCGAGGGCTGCTGGGAGGCGCAGGTCGACCCGTGGCGCGTCGCCGGCGAGGTCTCCGACGAGGAGGTGCTCGCGATCCTGCGCGCCGCGCGCCCCCGAATGCAGGAGACCGCGCGCCTGGGAATGCAGGCGCGCGAAGAGCAGGCCTACGGGCGGGCCCGCAGGCGTTGCCGGCGCTGCGGCGAAAGGATCCTCGTGAGGGGACAGGGCGACGACAACCGGATGACCTTCTGGTGCCCGGGATGCCAGCGCTGAAGCACCACCCCGACGTCGCCGGACGCCCGCTGCGCGTCGGCCACAAGGGCGCCCACCACATAGCCCCGGGCAACACCGAGGCCTCCTTCGAGGCGGCGCTGGCGGCCGGCGTGGACATGATCGAGTTCGACGTCCTCCCCCGGCGCCTGGACGGCACCGGCGGCCTGGTCCTCGCCCACGACTACCTGGACGCCTCGCACCGGCGCCCGCTCACCCTCGAGGAGGGCCTGGCCCACCTCGCCGAGCCCCCCTACGGCGACCTGCGGCTCGACGTCGACCTCAAGCTCCCCGGCTACGAGGCCGAGGTCGTCGAGGCGCTCCACCGTCACGGCCTGGCCGAACGGGCCCTCATCTCGACGATGGAGCCCTCGAGCATCGACCTGCTGCGCGAGATCGCCCCGGAGATCACCGTCGGGCGCTCCTTCCCCCGGGTGCGCCGCGACCCGACCTCCCACCCGCTAAAGCGCTGGCCGGCCTACGGGCTGGTCGCCTGGTACCGCTGGCGCCTTCCGGCGATCGCCGCACGCGACATCCGCAGGGGCCGGATCGACGCCCTGATGTGCCACTGGGCCTTCGTCACGCAGCGGCTGGTCGACTCGGTTACCCGCGCCGGCGGCGAGCTCTACGTCTGGACGGTCGATGACGCCCGCCGGATCGCGCGGCTTGAGGCAATGGGGGTAACCGGGGTGATCAGCAACGATCCCCGGCTCTTCGAGGCTCCCTAGCCTCTAGGTAGTGAGCGAAGAGACGTACACGCTGCTCCAGAAGGTCCCGGTCTTCGAGACCCTGGGCGAGGATGACCTGCGCCGCGTCTCCGAGGTGGCCCTCACCCGCCGATTCCCCAAGGGACAGGTGCTCTTCCGCGAGGGCGACGCCAGCAACACCTGCTACATCGTGCGCTCCGGACACGCCCGCGCGATCCGCGAGCACCCCGACGGCCGCACGATCACCCTCACCCACTTCGGGCCCGGCGACACCTTCGGCGAGCTGGCGATGTTCGACGACGAGCTGCGCTCGGCGACCGTGGAGACGATCGACGAGCTCGAGGTCGTCGCCATCCCCGGGCGCGACATGCGAAGGCTGATGGCCGAGCACGCCGAGATCGCCAGCAAGCTCGTGATCTCGCTCGGGCGCCGGATGCGGATCGCCAACGAGCGGCTGATGCGACAGTCCTTCCAGACCGTCCAGAGCCGCGTGGCGATCGTCCTCACCGACCTCGTCGCCCAGGCCCGGGCCGAGGGCGCCGGCGACGGGCCGGTCGAACTGCGGATCAATCAGGCTGATATCGCCCAGCTCGCCGGCTGCTCGCGCGAGTCGGCGAGCCGCTTCCTGACCACGCTCGCCCGCGCCGGCGTCACGAAGCAGGGGCGCGGGCGGGTCACGATCCTCGACACCGACGCCCTCGCCGGCTACATCTACTGACCGGCGGCCGGTAGGCTCCCGGCGGTGCAGGTTCTGAACTTCTACTCCACGATCTTCGCCGACCAGCTGCGCCGCGGGCGCAAGAGCGCGACGATCCGACTCGGCGACAAGACCCACAAGTACCGCAAGAACCAGGCGGTGCTGGTGACGATCGGCTACCAGTTCTCGCCGCGGGAGAAGATCTTCGAGGCGGTGATCGACCAGGTCGACGTCAAGCGGGTCCGCGACCTCTCGCCGCGCGACATCGAGCACGACAACCCCGAGTTCCGCCGCCACGACGAGCTGATCCACTTCCTCGAACAGATCTATGGGCGCACGGTGACCATGGACGACATCGTCACCGTCGTGCGCTTCTCGCAGATCGTCGAGAACCCGCCGAGCTACACCGACGCCCGCCTGGGCATCGGTGGCACCCAGAACTAGGCGTCCCCGCGCCCGCGCCGGCCTCCGCGAGCCTTCACGGCCTCCGCGGGCGCGTGTGGCCTCCGCGGGCGCGTTGGCGCTACCCGGCTCCCCGGAAAACCGGGGATGCGATTTCTCAGCGTCCGTGCTACACTCGACCTAAGTCGCTGGCACTCATATGCTGAGAGTGCCAAATTCGGCTGCTAAACCCCGCAAATTCGGACAGAACGAGGTTTGAACGCATGAATCTGAAGCCGCTCGGAGATCGACTGATCGTCCGCGCCACCGATGAGGAGGAGACGACGGCCAGCGGCCTCGTCCTCCCCGACACCGCCAAGGAAAAGCCCCAGCAGGGTGAAGTGCTCGCCGTCGGCGAGGGCTCCTGGGACGAGGACGGCGACAAGCGCATCCCGCTCGACGTCAAGAAGGGCGACAAAGTCCTCTACAGCAAGTACGGCGGCACCGAAATCAAGGTTGACGGAGAGGACCTGCTGGTCCTCCGCGAGAGCGACGTCCTCGCGATCGTCGAGTCCTGAACCCCTAGACCAAGGAGAAGCAAGAGCCAATGGCACACAAGGAACTGAAGTTCGACTCGGCCGCGCGCAAGTCGCTCGAGGCCGGCGTCGACGCAGTCGCGGACGCCGTCAAGGTGACGCTCGGCCCCAAGGGCCGTTACGTCGTCATCGACAAGAAGTTCGGCGCCCCGACCATCACCAACGATGGAGTCACCATCGCCCGCGAGATCGAGGTCGAGGACCCGTTCGAGAACCAGGGCGCCCAGCTCGTCAAGGAGGTCGCCACGGCGACCAACGACGTTGCCGGTGACGGAACCACGACGGCGACCGTCCTCGCCCAGGCGATCGTTCGCCAGGGCCTGAAGAACGTCGCCGCCGGCGCCCAGCCGCTCGCGCTCAAGCGCGGGATCGAGCAGGCAGTCGACTCGATCGTCGACGACATCCAGTCGCAGTCCAAGGAGGTCAGCGGCAAGGAGCAGATCGCCCGCGTCGCGACCATCTCGGCCGGCGACGACGAGATCGGCGACGTGATCGCCGACGCGATCGAGAAGGTCGGCAAGGACGGCGTGGTCAACGTCGAGGAAGGCCAGACCTTCGGCATGGACCTCGAGTTCACCGAGGGCATGCAGTTCGACAAGGGCTACATCTCGCCCTACATGGTCACCGACTCCGACCGGATGGAGGCCGTCCTCGAGGACCCCTACATCCTGATCGCCAACCAGAAGATCGGCGCCGTGCGGGACATCCTGCCGGTGCTCGAGCAGGTCATGCAGTCGGGCAAGCCGCTGCTGATCATCGCCGAGGACGTCGAGGGCGAGGCCCTCGCGACGCTCGTCGTCAACAAGCTCCGCGGCACCTTCACCGGTGTTGCGGTCAAGGCGCCGGGCTTCGGCGACCGCCGCAAGCGGATGCTCGAGGACATCGCGATCCTGACCGGCGGTGAGGTGATCACCGAGGAGATGGGCCTCAAGCTGGAGAACACCGAGGTCTCACAGCTCGGGCACGCCCGCCGCGTCGTCGTCTCGAAGGACACGACGACGATCGTGGACGGCTCCGGCGAGAGCGAGGCGATCAAGGGCCGGATCAACCAGATCAAGGCCGAGGTGGAGTCGACCGACTCCGACTTCGATCGCGAGAAGCTCCAGGAGCGCCTGGCCAAGCTCTCCGGCGGCGTTGCCGTCGTGAAGGTTGGCGCGGCCACGGAGACCGAGATGAAGGAGAAGAAGCACCGTGTCGAGGACGCCCTCCAGGCGACCCGCGCGGCCCTCGAAGAGGGCATCGTGCCGGGCGGCGGAGTCGCCCTCCTTCAGGCCTCCGAGAAGGTCGACGTCGAGAAGATCGAGATCGACGACGAGAAGACCGGGGCGAAGATCGTCCTGCGTGCCGTCGAGGAGCCGCTCCGCCAGATCGCGGAGAACTCCGGCCTCGAGGGCTCGGTCGTCGTCGCCGACGTGACCAAGGCCAAGAAGGGCCACGGCCTCAACGCCGCCACCGGCGAGATCGTCGATCTCGTCGACGCCGGTGTCATCGACCCGGCGATGGTGACGCGCTCTGCCCTGCAGAACGCGGCCTCCATCGCCAAGAACATCCTCACCACCGAGGCGATCATTGCCGAGATGCCCGAGGAGGGCGGCGGCGGAATGCCCGGAGGGATGCCCGACATGGGCGGAATGATGTGATCACGCCCCGAGCGTGAGCAGTACCGAGGGCCCGGCAACCGCCGGGCCCTCGTCGTTCCGGGGGCGC
>JBBATA010000014.1:3896-21081 GCA_040399005.1 Solirubrobacteraceae bacterium | reverse complement strand
GCCAGCCCGAAGGCGAGCAGCACCTTGGTCGGGTCGCCGGCGATGAAGCCGCGTCCGGAATCGAGGATCGCGGTGATCGGGTTGCCGCTGGCGGCAACCTTCAGCCAGCCGGTCAGCAGCCCGAGCGGCACGTAGACCGGCGCCAGGAAGAGCAGCACGAAGACCGGGGTCTGCATGAAGCCGCCGATGTCGATCGACTGGAAGCGGAAGGCCAGCCCCGCCACCCACAGCACGCTCGCCGTGCAGAGGGCGGCGCCGAGGAGCCACATCGCGGCGATGTCGACCGCGTTGCCCAGCACCGTCATGCCGGCCACCAGCGCGATCGCCCAGAGGATCACTCCGGTCACCACGAAGCGCAGCAGCCCGCCGAGCACGAAGCCCAGCAGCAGCCCGGAGCGCTTGGGCGCGGCGATCAGCAGCCGCCGCGCGAAGCCGCTCTCGTAGTCCTCGGCGATGCGGTAGCCGGTGAAGATCCCGCCGAAAGCGGCCGTCTGCAGGAAGACGAAGACGAACTGGAAGGCGGTGTAGCCGGCCTTGAACTCGAAGCCGGGCACCTGGTCGACCGCCGACAGGCCGCCGGCGAAGGCGATCAGGAAAACCAGCGGGAAGGCGAGCGAGGGGATGATGATCGCCGGGTTCTTGAAGGTCTGGATGGCCACGCGCCGCAGCACCGCCATTGCCACCTGGAAGTTCTCGGAGCTCATGTCCGCTGGACCCTCCGGCCCAGGCCGGCCGAGGCCAGCGCGAAGAAGAGCAGCATCACCGCGGTGGCCACCGCGATCGCGGGCAGCAGCGTCGAGAGGTCCCAGCCGCCGATCACCAGGCCGCGCATCCCGTCGATCAGCCAGCTGAGCGGGTTCCACTCGGCGATCGTGCGAAACCAGTCGGTGGTGATGAAGTCGAGCGGCAGGTTGGAGGTCGAGAGGAAGAGCAGGACGAAGAGCAGCGGGAAGATCCCCTGGACGGCCTGCGGCGAGCCGGTCAGCACCGCCAGCCAGGCGCCGATCCCCGAGAAGGCGAAGGCGACGTAGATCGCCAGCACGATCAGCACCAGCGCACCGGCCGGCCCGGTCTCGAACTGGACCCCGAAGACCAGCCCCACCGCCACGTAGAGCAGCGTTCCCATCGAGGCGATCGCGGTGCCGCCCATCGTCGCCCCGGCCAGCACCACCCAGCGCCGGGCCGGGGTGAGGGCGAGCCGGTCGGTGAAGCCGCCCTGGATGTCCCCGGCCAGCTCGGTGCCGGAGTTGATCGCCGCGAACATCGCTCCCTGGACGAAGCAGACGATGATCGCGAAGTTGATGTACCGGTCGGTCGGGAAGCCGGGGAGCTCGGTGACGCTCGCCAGCCCGGCGGCGTTCACCGCCAGCAGGATCAGCGGAAAGCTCACGACCGGGAAGACGAGGACCGGCTGGCGGAAGGTCCGGCTGATCGAGCGCCGGGAGATCAGCAGCAGCTGCGAGCCGGCGCTCACGCCTCTTCCTCGCCGTCGCCGACGTCGAGCGAGCGGCCGGTCTTCTCCAGGAAGACGTCGTCGAGCGAGGGCTGGTGGAGCTGGAGGTCGGAGACGGCGATCCCGTCGGCGTCCAGGGCGCGCACGACGTCGGCGAGCTCTTCGGCGCCGGCGTCGAGTCTCACCGCGGCGCCCTTCGGTGAGGAGGCGGCCGGTTCGCCGAAGCGCGCCAGCGTCGCCTCGAGGCGGTCGCGGTCCTGCGGGTTGGCCGGGATCGCCTCGAGCGAGACCTTGCCGATGCTCGCCTTGAGCGCCGACGGCGTTCCCTCGGCGACGATCTTGCCGTGGTCGATGATCCCGACGCGGTCGGCGAGGACGTCGGCCTCCTCGAGGTACTGGGTGGTGAGGAAGACGGTCACGCCGTCCTCGCGGGCGAGCCGCTCCACCTCGCCCCAGAGGGCGCTGCGGCTCTGCGGGTCAAGGCCGGTGGTCGGCTCGTCGAGGAAGAGCACCGACGGCTCGTGCACCAGCGCCAGGGCGAGGTCGAGCCGGCGCTTCATGCCGCCGGAGTAGCCGCCGACCTTCCGGCCGGCCGCCTCGGAGAGGCCGACCCGCTCGAGCAGCTCGTCGCCGCGCCGGCGGCGCTCGGCCTTGGAGAGGCCGTGAAGGCCGCCCTGGAGGTCCATGTGCTCGTAGCCGGTGAGGAAGTCGTCGAGCGCCGACTCCTGGAGCGCCGCGCCGATCGCCCGCCGCACGTCGGCTCCCTGGCTGGCGACATCGAAGCCGGCGACGGTGGCGGTTCCCGCAGTCGGCGGCAGGAGCGTCACCAGCATCAAGACCGTCGTCGACTTGCCGGCCCCGTTGGGGCCCAGGAAGCCGTATATCTCGCCGGGCGCGACGTCGATGTCGACGCCGTCGACCGCCCGGATGCCGCCCTTGAACTCGCGCTCGAGGGCGCGTACCTCGATGCCTCCGCCGGCCGTCACCTCAGGAGGGAACGCCGTCCACTTCGCTGACCGGTCGCGCCGCCGGGCCGACGTAGTTGGCCGACGGGCGGATCAGGCGGGACTCGCGCTTCTGCTCCATGATGTGCGCCGACCAGCCGGCCACGCGGGCGCAGGTGAACATGCTGGTGAACATGTCGGCAGGGATCTCGGCAAGGTCGAGGACGACCGCCGACCAGAACTCCACGTTGGTGGCCAGCACGCGGTCGGGCTTGCGGGCGGCCAGCTCCTCGAGCGCGGCCTCCTCGAGCGCCTCGGCGACCTCGTAGCGGGGCGAGCCGAGCTCCTTGGCGGTGCGTCGCAGCACGCGGGCGCGCGGGTCCTCGGCGCGGTAGACGCGGTGGCCGAATCCCATCAGCCGCTCGCCGCGGTCGAGCGCGTCGACCACCCAGGCCTTGGCGTCGCCGCGCTCCTCCACCTCGGCGAGCATCGTCAGCACGCGGGAGGGGGCACCGCCGTGGAGCGGGCCGCTAAGAGCGCCGACGGCGCTGGAAAGGGCGGCGGCCACGTCGGCCCCGGTAGAGGCGACCACGCGGGCGGTGAAGGTCGAGGCATTCATGCCGTGCTCGGCGGCCGAGACCCAGTAGGCGTCGATCGCCTTTGCGTGATCGGGGTTGCATTCCCCGCGCCAGCGCAGCAGGAAGCGCTCGGCGATGATCTTGCCCTCGTCGATCACCGACTGCGGCACCCAGGGCTTGCCCAGGCCGCGGGCCGACTGGGCGACGAAGGAGAGCGCCATCACCGAGGAGCGGGCCAGGTCGTTGCGGGCCTCCTCGTCGGAGATGTCCAGGAGCTGGCCGAAGCCCCACTCGGGGGCGAGCATCGCCAGCGCCGACTGCACGTCGACCCGCGGGTCGCCGGAGCGGACCATCAGCGGGTGCGGCTCGGCGGGAAGCAGGCCGGGCTCGAAGCTTCCGTCGACGAGCAGGCCCCAGACGTTCTCGTAGGGGACGACGCCGACGAGGTCTTCGATGTCGACTCCGCGATAGCGAAGCGCGCCCCCCTCGCGGTCGGGCTCGGCGATCTCGGTTTCGAACGCGACTACGCCTTCAAGGCCGGACTGGACTTCGCTCATCTCTCTTGGTGCTCCTGACGGTGGGAAAGTGCTCCCAAGAGAGTGACACCAACGCCGCGAGCGTGCGGTGCAGCGCAACGATGCTGCCATCCGGGCGCGTATATGGTTGCCCGCACGCCCGCCCGGCGCTGCGCCGGGCCCGTCAACCAGGAGGGACCGATGGCCGACGCCGAGCTGATGTACCGACCCGCCACCGAACTGGCCGCCATGGTCCGGGCCGGGGACCTCTCCGCCCAGGAGCTCGTCACCTGTTCGCTGGAGCGGATCGAGGCGCTCAACCCGGAGATCAACGCCTTCATCGACGTATTCGCCGATGAGGCGCTCGCCGAGGCCGAGACGATCAAGACCGGTGACGAGCGGCCGCTGGCCGGCGTGCCGATCGCCATCAAGAACAACCGGCCGGTGGCCGGAGCGCGGCTGATGATGGGCTCCGACCTGCTCGGCGACCACCGCGCCTCGCACGACGCCTTCCTCGTCCAGCGGCTGCGGGGCGCCGGGGCGATCGTCGTCGGCACCACCAATCTTCCGGAGTTCGGGGCCACCGCCACCACCGAGCCGCGCCGCTTCGGCCCGACCCACAACCCCTGGGACCTGACCCGAACCCCGGGCGGTTCCTCGGGCGGCTCGGCCGCCGCCGTGGCCGCCGGGATGGTCCCGCTGGCCCACGCCAACGACGGCGGCGGCTCGACCCGGATCCCCGCCGCCTGCTGCGGCCTGGTCGGCCTCAAGGCCCAGCGCGGCCGCGTCTCCCAGGGCCCCGACATCGGCGGCTCGATGCTCGTCTCCGACCTCGTGGTCAGCCGGACGACGGCCGAGAGCGCGGTCGTCCTCGACATCATGGCCGGCTACGAGCCGGGCGACTCCTACTGGGCCGCCGCGCCCGACCGGCCCTTCGCCGCCCAGATGGCTGAGGAGCCCAAAGGGCTGCGCATCGCCTCCACGACCCTCACCCCGCTGGAGGGCACCCCGGTCGACCCGGTCTGCGTCCAGGCGGTCGCCGACGCCGCCGACCTGCTGCGGGAGATGGGCCACGAGGTGGTCGAGGTCGACCCTCCGTGGCAGGTACCCGGCATGCTCGAGCTCTTCTCCGCCGTCTTCGGCCCCCAGGTCGCGCTCGGGATGGCCTTCGGGATGATCACCACCGGCCACGAACCCGGCCCGGAGAACGTCGAGCCGATGAGCCTGGTGATCTGGGAGCAGGTCCAGCAGATGACCGGCGTGATGACCGCCGGCGCCGACGTGCAGCTGCAGGCACTCTCGCGCTCGATCGTCGCCTGGATGGCCGACTTCGACATGGTCCTCACGCCGTCGCTCGCCGAGGCGCCCGTTCCCCTGGGCACCATCGACACCTGCGCCGAGGACCCGATGGGCGCCTTCGCCCGCGCCGGCCAGTTCACCCCCTACACGGCGATCGCCAACTGCACCGGCACCCCGGCGATCTCGGTGCCGCTCTTCCACCGCGACGACCTCGACCTCCCGCTCGGCGTCCAGCTGATGGGCCAGCCCGAGGGCGAGGGCGCGCTGCTGGCGCTGGCCGCCGCGCTGGAGGAGGCCCGCCCGTGGGCCGACCGCCGCGCCCCGGCCGGCACTGGCGCCTGAGCGGCGCCCCGGGGCTCAGGCGAGCCCCAGCACCTCGGTAAACGAGAGCGGGGAGATCCCCAGCTCCCGGAAGCCGGCCACGCCGTCGGCGCAGGTCATCTCCGCGCCCAGGAAGGCCTGCGGATCCCACGCCTTGGGCAGGCCGTCGGTCCCGCCGAGCAGCCGCAGCGTCGAAGCCACCCAGGCCGGAGAGGCCGGGACGATCAGCCGCCGGGCCGCGGCCGCCCGGAGGCCGAGTCGCGCCACCTGGCGGCCGCGCAGGCGCTCGGGGCCGGCGAGCTCGACGCTCCGGTGACCCGGCTGGGCGTCGCGCGCCAGCTCGGCCTCGATCGCCGTCACCACGTCGTCCACCCAGGCCGGCTCGAAGGTCCCGCGCCCGCCGCCTGCCAGGGGAAAGAGCGGAAGCCGCGCCAGGGCCGCGGTCGCCGCCTGCAGCCCGTCGTCGGCGCCGGCCACCAGCGAGGCCGTGAAGGTCGTCGTCGGGAACGAGGCGCTGGCCACCGCGTCCTGGGCGATCGCCTTGTCGCGCAGCAGCCGCGTCGGCGCGTCGAAGCCGGCGCCCAGCGCCGACATGAAGATCATCCGCTCCACCCCGGCCCGCTCGGCGGCCTCGACCAGGCGCCAGGTGGCGATCGAGCCGACCTCCTCGATCGTCGCCCGCGGCTGGTCGCTCGACGCTGCGCCAAGGTGGATCACCGTCCTCACGCCGCGCACGGAGTTGCGAAGGGCCCGGTGGTCGGTCAGCTCGCCGAGCGAGATCTGCACCTTCACCCGCTCGGCGCCGAGCCGGCGCGGGTCCCTCACCAGGCAGCGGACGGGGGTCCCGGAATCGGTCAGCCGGGGCAGCAGCGACGAGCCGATGAAACCGGTCGCGCCGGTGACCAGCAGCATGGCCTGAGCGTACCGCGGCCCGACGGCTCTCCCCGGTACGCTCCGGTCACAAGAGGAAGTTCGCACTCCAAGGAGAAAAGAAGCCAACGATGGCCTACGTAATCGCTGAGCCGTGCATCGGCACCAAGGACAATTCGTGCGTCGAGGTCTGCCCGGTGGACTGCATCCACCCGACCCCGGACGAGCCCGACTACGACAAGGTCGAGATGCTCTACATCGACCCCGAAGAGTGCATCGACTGCGACGCCTGCGTCGAGGCCTGCCCGGTCGACGCCTGCTTCGCCGAGGACCAGCTCCCCGACGAGTGGCAGAAGTTCGCGCAGATCAACGCCGACTATTACGCCGGCAAGTCCTGACCCTCCGGGCCGCGCTGCGGCCTAGGCCATAGGAAGTTCGGTGCCGACCGGCTTGGGCCCTTCGCCCGGGCCGTCGGAGGCCGGTGCCGCCTGGATGATCGGCAGCTCGTCCGGGAAGATCGCCACCAGCCCGCGCGCCGCCTGGCGGATCGCCTGGGCGGCGGGGTCGTCGGGGTCGGCAGCGACCAGCGGAACGCCGGCGTCGGCCTGCTCGCGCAGCGGCATGGTCAGGGGAACCTTCCCCAGCAGGGGAACGTCAAGCTCGTCGGCGAGCTCCTGGCCGCCGCCCTCGCCGAAGATCGCGTAGCGCTCGCCGTCGGGGGTGACGAAGCCGGCCATGTTCTCGATCACGCCCCCCACCTCGAGGCCGACCTTGCCGGCCATCTCGGCCGAGCGGCGCGCCACCTTCTGCGCGGTCGGCTGGGGAGTGGTGACGATCACGAACTGGGCCTGCGGAAGGAGCTGGGCGAGGGTCATCGAGACGTCGCCGGTGCCCGGGGGCAGGTCGACGAGCAGGAAGTCCAGGGCACCCCACTCGACGTCCTCCAGGAACTGGGTCAGCGCCTTGTGGAGCATCGGGCCGCGCCAGACGACGGCGGCGTCCTCCTCCACGAAGAAGCCGATCGACATCACCTTCACGCCGCCGGCCTCCAGCGGAATGATCTTGCGCTGCGCCGAGACCGGCGGGCGGCCGGTGACGCCGAACATGCGCGGGATCGAGTAGCCCCAGACGTCGGCGTCGAGCACGCCGACGCTCTTGCCGTCGGCGACGAGCGCGGCCGCGAGATTGGCGGTCACCGAGGACTTGCCGACCCCGCCCTTGCCCGAGCCGATGCAGACGACGTTGGCCACCTGGGCCAGCGCGCCCTCGGGGAGCGAGCCGCGACCGAGCTTGCGCTGAAGCTCGCCCTTCTCCTGGTCGCTGAGCACGTCGAAGCCGACCGAGACCGAGCTGACGCCTTCCACCCCGCCCGCGGCCTCGGCCACCGCCTGCTCGAAGTGGCCCTTGATCGGGCAGCCGGGGGTGGTCAGCGAGACGGTCACCGCGACGGCTCCGTCATCGGCGATGTCGATGGAACGGACCATCCCCAGCTCGACGATCGAACGCCTCAGCTCGGGGTCGATCACCACCTCGAGGGAGCTCATGATCTCTTCGCGCGTAGCCATGGGCTCCATTGTGGCAAAGCCCCGCCTGCCGGCCAGGGCGCGCGGCGCGATACCGCTGCCGCTGGCCAACGCGACTCCGCAGCGGGGCCCCGAAACGACGACGGCCCGCCGGGTGGCGGGCCGTCGGTACTGCTCAGTCTTCCTGCGCTGCGGTCAGGCCGCGACCTTCTGGATGCGCTCGACGACCGGGCTGATCCGCTCCTCGACCGAGGTGGTGACCTCGTCGACCAGGCGCGTGGCGTCCTTGCGGACGACCTTGATCTGCTTCTCGGCGTCGCGGCGGCGGGTGCGCAGCTCGCGCTCCACGCGGGTGCGGTTGCGCTTGAGCTCACGCTCGACGCGGTTGCGGCGCTGGCGCACCTGGCGCTCGACGCGGTTGCTGGCGGTGCGGCCGCGGCGCTCGAGCTTGTTCAGCTCGCGGGTCGCGGCGTCGCGGTCGCCAAGCTCGCGAAGCTCGCTGATCGCCTCGACGAGGGTGTCGCGCACGGCGAGCGCAGCGCCGACCTGCAGGTAGGCGGCCCGCTCGACGGGGCTGGTCTCGACCTTGGCCTTGGGGGCGCGGGTCTTGGTCTGCGCCTTGCTCTTCGGGGCGCTCTTGCGGGCGGCCGGCTTGCGGGCCGTGGTCTTGCGGGTGGTGGTTGCCATTTCGTCCTTTCCCTCCGAACTACTTAGAAGTAATGAGATTAGGTCTGAAGACTACCAAAATTGCGAACAGGTGTTCGCTGCTGCCCATAGGTAAACCGGGCTTTGGGGACGGTTACAGAGCGACTCAAACACCGGTCGGGGCCTGAATCGCCGTAAATACGGGCTTCGCTCAGCCGCGGATTATCCGCTCGGCCGCGTCGGCGCCCTCGCCGGTGGCCGCGGCGACCATCGCCGCGCGGGCGTCGAAGTCGGCGAGCGGGAAGTCGAGCGGGCCGCCCGGGCCCTCGAAGCGCACCACGCCGCCGGCCTGGCGCACCACGTACTGGGCCGCGGCGGCGTCGACCGCCCGGCAGCCGCCGAGCGAGACCATCGCGTCGGCGCGGCCGGCCGCCACCTGGCAGCAGGAGATCGCCACCGACCCCATCACGCGGACCCGGTTGGCGCCCTCCACCAGCCCGTCGACCGCCCGGGCGACCGATGCCGGAGCCGACATCTCGGCGAGGACCAGCTCCAGGCGCCCATCGGGCAGCCGGCGCTCGGGCAGCACCGGGCCGAGCGGCTCGCCGTCGAGGCGGGCGCCATCACCGGCAACGGCCGTCCACTCCTCCCCCGTACCGAGGTCGTGGACGTAACCGAAGACGACGTCGCCCATCGTCGGGCCGTTGGCCACGGCCACCGAGAGCGAGGCGGCGCGCAGCCCGCGCTTGGCGTTTAGCGACCCGTCGATCGGGTCGATCACCACGAGCACGTCGGGGTCCCCGAAGTCGACCCGCCCGCGCTCCTCGGAGATCGCGGTGAAGCGGGCGCCGCTCTCGTACAGCGCCTCGAGCTCTGCGAAGACGGCATCCTCGGCGGCGAGGTCGATCGCCAGGGTGAGGTCGCCTCCCTCCCCGGTCTCACCGGTCTCCCGGACCCGCTCTTCGCGGGTCGTAGCCGAAGCCAGCACCTCCCGGATAGCCGCCGTGGCCCGCCGGCAGGCGCCGATCCAGTCTCCTTCGGGAAGCTCGGTCGGGACCGCCATCCGGGCGTATCCTACGGGTGTGCCAACGCCCGACTTCGAGCTCCACGAAGGCCAGCTTGAGGTCGTTGACTTCCGCGGCGGCCCGCTGGTGGTGGAGGGCGCCGCCGGCACCGGCCGCACCACCGCCCTGGCCGCCCGTTTTGCCTCGCTCTGCACCGACTCCGAGCTCGCCCCCGAGCAGGTAGTGGCCCTCTGCCGCTCGGAGGCCGACGCCGACGCGATGCGCCTGCAGATCGAGGAGCGCCTCGAGCGCGGCTTCTCCGAGCTCCCGGTGATGACCGTCCGCAGCCTCGCGCTGCGGCTCCTGCGCGAGGAGCTGCCCGAGGGCGGCGCCGACCCGTTCATCGCCATCGCCGAGGGGGCCGACCGCCTCGCCATGCTGCTCGAGCGGGTCGGCGAGCTGAGCGTCCGCCACCACGACTTCAGCGGCAACGCGGCGGCGATGCTCTCCGCGATCATCGCCCGGATCGACCGGCTCAAGTCGGAGATGGTCACCGCCGACCGCTTCGCCCGCTGGGCCGCGGCGCTTCCGGCCGGCGACGAGGAGGCCGAGCGCGAGCGCGAGTTCGCCGAGATCTTCGCCACCCACGACCGGATGCTGGCCGAGGAGGGCGCGATGGACGAGGGCGAGCTCGTGCTGCGCGCCGTCGAGCTGCTCGGGCGCCCGTCGGCCCGCGAGCGGATCGCCGGACGCCACCGCCAGCTGCTCGTCGACGACGCCCAGGACCTCAGCCGCGCGGCGCTGCGCTTCGCCCTAGCGCTCGGCTCCACTCACGGCGGGGTCGCCTTCGCCGCCTGCGAGGACGAGGCGATCTCGCCCCACGCTCTGCCCGGCGGCGGGAACCTCGCCGCGATCCTCGCCGAGCTCCCCGAAGCCCGCCGCGTGAGGCTCGACCGCTCGCTGCGCTGCCCGGAGAGGGTGATCGGCGCCGCCGAGGCGGTCGTCGCGCCGGTCGAGGAGCGCAGCGTGCCCAAGGTGACCGCTCGCGAGGGCGGCTCGGTGGAGGGCTGGCGCTGCGAGAACGAGCACGCCCAGGGCCAGGCGGTCGCCGCCGAGGTCGAACGGCTCATCCGCGAGGGCGCGGCCCCGGAACGGATCGGCATCCTCGTAAAGGAGATCCGCGTCGATGGCCGGGCAGTCGACACGGCGCTGGCCGAGCGCGACATCCCGCACCGCATCGCCGGCGCCGACGACCTCTTCGACCGCGTCGAGGTGCGCGACGTGCTCGCCTGGCTGCGGCTCCTGAGCGACCCGGGCGACTCCAGCGCCGTCGTGCGCGCGCTGGCCCGGCCTCCGGTCGAGCTGCGCGCCGCCGACCTGGCCCGCTGCGTCCAGATCTCCCGGCGCCGCAAGCTCGACATGGTCTCCGCGCTGGAGGCGGCCACCGAGTCCCCGCAGCTGCCGCCCGAGGCCCGCGAGCGGATCCTCGCCTTCCTCAAGCTCCAGTCCCAGGCGCAGGCGGCGATCGACACCTCGCGCCCGGAGCTCTTCGTCCACCGGCTGATCGACCGGCTCGGCGTGCGCCGGCAGCACCTCTTCGCCGCACAGGCCGACATCGTCGAGCGGCTGATCGCCCTCGCCCGGCTCGAGGAGCTGGCCGCTCGCTTCTCGCGCCGCTCGCCCCAGGCCACCGCCCGCGACTTCGCCCGCTACCTGGTTGCCGCCGCCGAGGCCGGGCTGCGCGAGGACGACGGATCCGGCGAGCGCGGGCGCTCGGGCGCGGTGGAGGTGCTGGAGATGTCGGCGGCCGGCGGGCGCGAGTTTGACCACGTCTTCCTGCTCGGCATGCAGGCCTCGCGGATCCCCGGGGTCGCCGGGACGGGGCCCGACCCGGTCCCCGCCGAACTGGTCGAGGGTGACCCCGGCCCTTCCGGGGACGCCGACGGCCACCTGGAGGCGATGCGCCGCCTGGCCTACCTCGCAATCACCCGCGCCCGGGAGAGGGTCGTCCTCTGCTGGGTGCACCGCGGCCGGCGCGGAGCGCTGCAGCCACCATCGCCGCTGGCCGAGGAGGCGCTGGCCGCCGCGGGCGCCGAGTGGCAGGAACGCCGGGAGGAGCTCTTCGGTACCGACGAGACCCTCCACGGCGCCTTCGCCGAACTGCGCGACGAGCTGATGGGCGACCTTCCGCGGGTGGCGGGAACGATCGGCGAGCTGCGGCTCGACAACGACCTCGACGTCACGCTCGGGGTCGTCCGCTACCTGGAGCTGGTCAAGCTGGCGGCAGTCATCGGCCGCCCCGAGGGCCAGTCGGTCGAGGAGGCGCTCACCCAGGCCAATGCCGTGCTGCTGCAGTCGGCGACCACCGTCCAGCGCGAGGCGCTGGAGTCGAGCCCGCTCGACGAGCTGGTCCTCGCCGCCGAGAGGGAGACCGAGGAGCGCGCCGCGGCGATCGCCCGTCGCGCCGAGCCTTCGCTTGAGGGCTTCCTGCCGCGCCGGGGCGAGGGGCTCGTGCTGAGCGCCTCGGACATCGAGACCTACCGCTCGTGCCCCCTGCGTTACAAGTTCGCCCGCGTCTACCGGATCCCGCAGGAGCCGACGCTCAACCAGCGCTTCGGGATCGTCTTCCACCAGGTGCTCGAGCGCTACCACCAGTCCGGAGGCTCGACGCTCCAGGAGCTCCTCGACCTGCTGGACACCAGCTGGCGACGCAGCGGCCTGGGCGACAGCGACGAGGAGCGCCAGCTGCGGGCCAAGGCGCAGGAGGCGCTGCGGCTCTACGAGGCCCGCACCCGCGAGGAGGAGAGCGAGCCGGTCTGGTTCGAGAAGCCGTTCCAGTTCCGGCTCGACGAGCACACGCTCCGTGGCCGCGTCGACCGCGTCGACCGCCTGCCCGGTGGCGGCTACGAGCTGATCGATTACAAGACCGGCCGACCCCGCCCGGCCGAGGAGCTGCGCGAGGACGTCCAGCTCTCCCTCTACGCGCTGGCCGCTCGCGAGGCCTGGGAGGTCGAGTCAGAGCGCCAGAGCTACCACTACGTCCTGGACGACCGGAAGGTTCCGCTGCCGGCCGCCGAGATCGACCGCGACTGGATCCGCGAGACCGTGCTCGAGGTCGCCGGCGGGATCGCCAGCCAGGGCTTCGAGCCGACGCCGAGCATCGCCGCCTGCTCGATCTGCGACTTCCAGATCGCCTGCCCGGCCGCCGAGCGCTAGGGGCTCAGGGCGCCAGCCGCCCGCAGCGCCGGCTCCCGCCGGGGCCGTCAGGACTCGTCGCCGCGCTGGTTGAGGAAGCGCTGGAAATCGCGGGCCAGCGCGTCGGCCGAGGGGACATCCTCCTCGGCCTCCATCTCGGCCTCGGCGTCGGCGGCCTCCTCGAGCCGCTCGACGAACCTGCGGACCTCCTCGTCTCCGGCCACCGCACCGCTCACGCGCCGCTCGTAGTCGGCGGCCGCCGACTCGAGTTCGCCGGCATCGACGCTCACCCCGGCGATCGACTCGACCTTGCGCACCAGCGCCAGCGAGGCCTTCGGGTTGGGGGCCGCGGCGACGTAGTGGGGAACGCTCGCCCAGACGCTCACCGCCGGCATCCCCGCCTCCTCGAAGGCGCCATGGAGGACTCCGGTAATGCCGGTCGGACCCTCGTAAGAGGGGGGTGAGACGCTGGCGCGCTCGGCCAGGGCCTCGTCGCCGGTGATTCCGACCAGCGGCACCGGCCGCGTGTGGGCCACGTCGGCGAGCAGCGCGCCAAGGGAGATCACCATCTGCACGTCGAGCGCCTCGGCGAGGTCGATGATCGACTCGCAGAAGCCGCGCCAGCGCATCGAGGGCTCGGGGCCGGTGACGATCACCAGGTCGCGCGGGGCGCGGCGCACGCGGGCGGAGGCGATCTCGACCGTCGGCCACATCACCTGCCGGGCCTCTCCCTCGACCAGCTCGATCTGCGGCCGGGTGGCCTGGAAGTCGTAGAAGTCCTCAGGATCGAGGTGGGCGAAGCGCCGCGCGCCGGTGGCCGCGCCGACGAAGCTGGCGGCGGCCGTGGCCGCCTCGGCTGCGTCGTTCCAGCCGCCGAAGGCACACACCATCGCCGGGGCACGAAGCCTCTCGGGCCGGTGTTCCCAGATGATCGGGGGCATCAGGGCCACCGTAGCCGATGGGCGCTCAGCGCGTGCCGGCTGCCCCGTCGCCCGGCTCTCGGCCTTCCCGCAGCTCGGTCAGCGCGCCCCGGCCCATCTGCCAGGCGATGTAGAGCAGCAAGAGCGCGAAGGCGATCTCGACAAGCCTCGGCGGCACCTCGTTGACGGCCACCACGCCGATCACCGCGAAGGGGATCGCGGAGGCGCCGATGACCAGGCCGGCGCGATGGTCGAGGTTGCCGTAACGGTGCTGGCGCCAGGCGCCGACGAGCGAGACCGGGATTATCGCCAGCAGCGAGGTGGCCTCAGCGTCGACCTGCTCATGGCCCAGGACGAGGACCATCGCGGGGACGAACAGGGCACCCCCGCCTACCCCGAGCAGCCCGGAGAGGATGCCCGCAGCCAGGCCGATCGCGGCGGCGGCGGCGTAGTAGACGCCGCCAGGGTCGGCGGCCGGTTCCCAGCCGTGGCCGACCACGAGCAGGATCGCCGTGACAACCAGCAGGATCGCGAAGAGACCCCGGACCACGGCGGCCGGGATGTGGTGCTGCAGCCAGACCCCGAAGAGCACCCCGGCCACGGCCGGCACGCCGACCAGGACGCCATCCCAGAAGAGAACGTTCCCATACGCAGCCTCCTGCACAGCGGCCCCGACGGCGGCCACGACCGCGATGGCCAGCAGCGAGGTTCCGGTAGCCGTGCGCTCGTCGAAAAGCAGCCAGAGAACCAGCAGCGGGACGATCACCACGCCCCCGCCGACCCCGAAAAGCCCGCTGAACAGCCCGGCGGCCGCGCCGACCAGAGCGAGCTGGACGAGGCGACCGCGGCTCATGGCTTCATACTAGGTATTCGAATGTCCGGGGAGATGACGCTCGAAGAGGCGCTGGCGCCGATCGTCACCGATCCGTCCCGCTCCGCCCTACTGCTCGACGTCGACGGCACCCTCGCGCCGATCGTCCGCGACCCCGAGGACGCGAGCGTCGGCGAGCTATTCCGGCGCCTGCTCGTCGACTGCACCGAGAGCTACGCCCTCGTCGGCTGCGTCAGCGGCCGGCAGGCCGCCGAGGCCCGGCGGATCGTCGGCATCGGCTCGATCCCCTACGCCGGTAACCACGGGCTCGAGCTGCTCGTCCGCGGCTCGCGCGAGGCACAGGTCAACCCCGAGGCCGAACGGTGGATGACACAGGTCCACGGGGTCGTCGCCCGCCAGGACCAGGCTGAGATCGCGGAGGCCGGGCTGCGGGTGGAGGACAAGGGGACCATCGTCGGGCTGCACTGGCGCGGGGTCGACGACGAAGCCTCGGCCCGCGCTCTCGCCGAGCGGATCGCCGAGGAGGCCAGCGAGGAGGGCCTCCACCTCCACCGCGGCCGCAACGTGATCGAGATCCGCCCCCCGGTGACCGCCGGCAAGGACGGCGCCGTCAAGGCGCTGCTCGACGGGGTCGGCGCCGCCTGGGCGCTCTACGCAGGCGACGACCGCACCGACCTCGACGCCTTCTCCGGCCTGCGCGAGCTGGTCGCCGCCGGGGAGCTGGAGGGAGCGGTCTGCGTCGCCGTGCTCTCCGACGAGGCGCCGCCCGAGCTGCTCGAACGCGCCGACGTGATCGTCGACGGCGAGGAGGGCGTCCGCGAGCTGCTCTCCATCCTCGCCCGGGCCTGAGCCGTGAGGTTCGTGGACCTCCTAAAGGCGACGGTCCTGCTCAGCGCCGCCACGGCAACGGTCCTCGCCGTGATCACCGTCATCCAGGCCAACGCGATGAGCGACACGGCGCTGATCTTCTTCGCCGCCGCCTGGTGGGCGCTGGCGGTGGTGATCGGCGGCTGGCTGGGGCGCCACACCCGTCCGACCGCCGGCGTGGAGCGCTCACTGCGCGAGGCCCGAACCGAGACCTCGCTCCCCGACCTGGGCACCGGAAGGCTGCTGCTGTCCCGGATCTGGCCCCTCCTGCTGGCCGCGGGTGTCGCCGCCATCGGCTCGATCTGGATTCCCCAGGTCGCCGCGGTGGCCACCGGCTTCGGAATCATCTGGGCGCTGGGCTGGCGCCGGCAGGACGCGGCGGTCACCGCGATCGAGCAGCGCGACGGCGTGGTCTTCTTCGTGGCCCGCAGCTCGGCCTTCGGCCCGGTGAAGCTCGTGCGCACGCCCGGCCTGCGCCGCGAGGGCGGGGCCGAGCCGCGGGGAGTGGCGTGAGCGGCCCGAAGGTCCTGCTCGTCTCGCTGGGGACGACCGCCGGCCTGCGCGCCTCCGACGAGGCCCTCGCGGAGATGCTCGGTGCCGCCGGAGCGCAGGTGCAGGTCGTCCGCACGCCACCGGCGCGCAGCGTCCGCACCCTCGCGCTCACCGACCTCGTCCAGGCCCGCGCCGCCGCCCGCGCCGCCCGGGAGGCCCTGTCCCAGTCCACGCCCGACGCGGTCATCTACTCGACGGTCACCGCCGCGCTGCTGGCCCCGCAGCCGGGCGCGATCCGGCTCGACACCACCGCCGCCGAGAACCGCGCCGGCCGCCACGGCCTCTGGCAGCGGCCGCTGGAGGCCCGCCGCCTGGCCCAGGCACCCCTGCTCATCCCCACCGACGAGCACTCGCTCGACCCCTACCCCGAACTGCGGCTCCGCAGCCTCGTGGTGCCGATCCCCGTCGAGCCCTCGGGGCCGCCCACGCCGCCGGAGCAGCGGGACATCGAGGCGATCACCTACGCCGCCGACCCGGAGAAGAAGGGGCTGGCCCGGGTCCTGGCCGCCTGGGCCCAGGCCCGGCGCGAGGGCGAGCGGCTCCTGGTCTGCGGCATCGAGCCGGCCCGGCTGGGCGAGCTTCCCGAGGGCGTGGAGGCGCCCGGCCTCCTTGACCGCGACGAGTACCGCGCGCTGCTGCGGCGCTCCCGCATCTTCGTGACCGCCCCCCGCCAGGAGGACCACGGGATCGCCCAGCTCGAGGCCCTCGCCGACGGATGCCTGCTCGTCACCACGCAGGCGCCCGGCCCCTACGCGGCACTGCCCATCGCGCAGCGGCTCGACCCGCGGCTGGTCGGCGAAGACCTGGCCGGCGCGATCCGCACCGCCCTCGACGACCCGCCGGCCGAGTACGCCGAGCGCGCCGCCGAGGAGCTGGCGCCGCATCGCCGCGAGGCGGTCCAGCGGGTGGTGAGCGGCGAGCTGCTCGCGCGCCTGACCGGTGCGGATCTCACGTAGCCTGCCGGTGATGGCCTCGCTGCCCTGGCTGATCCTCCCCACCTTCAACGAGGCCGAGAACCTCGAGGGGATCGTCGACGCCGCCGGCCCGGCGCTGGCCGCCGCATCGCCGGAGGGCTACCGGATCCTCGTGGTCGACGACAGCTCTCCCGACGGCACCGGCCAGATCGCCGACCGGCTCGCCCGGGAGCGCGAGGAGGTCGAGGTCCTCCACCGCCCGGTCCGCGAAGGGCTCGGCCCGGCCTACATCGCCGGCTTCAGGTACGCGCTCGAGCGCGATGCCTCCTGCTGCCTGGAGATGGACTGCGACTTCTCCCACGACCCGGCCGACCTCACCCCCCTGCTCGACGAGGTACTGAAGGGGCGCGCCGACCTGGCCCTCGGCTCCCGTTACGTCGAGGGCGGCGGGATCGAAAACTGGAGCTCTCTGCGGCGCCTGGTCAGCCGCGGGGGGTCGCTCTACGCCCAGGCGGTCCTCACCCTCCCCGTCCAGGACCTGACCGGCGGCTTCAAGTGCTTCCGGGCCGACGTGCTGCGGGCGATCGACCTCGACACCGTTCGCTCGCGCGGCTACGCCTTCCAGGTCGAGCTGACCTACCGCGCGATGAAGAAGGGATTCCGGGTCGTCGAGGTGCCGATCGTCTTCCACGACCGCCGCGAGGGCGAGTCGAAGATGACCTGGCAGATCGTCGCCGAGGCGGCCTGGCTGGT
>JBBATA010000014.1:0-3796 GCA_040399005.1 Solirubrobacteraceae bacterium | reverse complement strand
GGGGAGCGCGACACTCGAGCACTACACTTTGTATAGTGTGAAGCGGTAGAAAGAATCACTGAATAAACGTCCAAGGAGCATCCCGATGGCCCTTCCCGAAATCACCGACGCAAACTTCCAGGCCGAGGTCACCGACTCCCCCGAGCCGGTCCTCGTCGACTTCTGGGCCCCCTGGTGCGGCCCGTGCAAGATGGTCGGCCCCGTCCTCGAGGAGATCGACTCCGAGCGCAGCGACGTGAAGATCGTCAAGCTCAACGTCGACGACAACCAGCAGACCGCCGCCCAGTTCAACGTCATGTCGATCCCGACGATGATCCTCTTCAAGGGCGGCCAGCCGGCCGCGCAGATCGTCGGCGCCCAGCCGAAGGGCAAGATCGAAGAGCAGCTCAACGCCGCTCTTGGCGCCTGAGTCAGGCCTTTTCCACCGCGATAACCAGGTCCCGGCCGTCGATAGCCGTCGCCTCGCCGGCGGCGTCGGCGGCCAGGGTGACCTCGGTGGCCAGCGCCTCGCCGGCCACCAGCGCCTCGTGCTCGCGCACCACGTCGAGCAGCTCGGCGTCGCCGCCCAGCGTCAGGGAGATCCGGTCCTCGACGGCCAGGCCGGCCGCCTTGCGCGCGTTCTGGATCGCGTGGACCACCTCGCGGGCCAGGCCCCGGCGCAGCAGCTCCTCGTCGAGCTGGAGGTCGAGCGCCACGGCGTGTGAGCCCTCGCGCTCGAGCTGGTAGCCCTCCAGCGGCGCCATCGCCATCACCAGGTCGTCGGAGCCGAGCGGGTGCTCGTCGCCGTCGATGACCACGCCGACCGTTCCGCCGTCACGGAGCGTTGCGGCGACGTGGTCGGGGTCGAGCGCGGCGACCGCGGCGGCGACCTGCGGCATCTTCTTGCCAAAGCGCGGCCCGAGGGTGCGGTAGTTGGCCTTCACCTCCCATGAGCCCAGCTCGTCGGCGTCGTCGACGAAGCGCAGCTCCTCCACGTTGAGTTCCTCCTCGACGATCTCCGCATGGCGGCCGATCGCCTCGCGCTCGTTGCCGGCCGCCACCACCACCGCCTCGCGCAGCGGCTGGCGCAGCTTCACCTTCGCCTGCCCGCGGGCGGCGAGGCCCAGGCGCACCGTCTCGCGCGCGGTGGCCATCGAGACCTCGAGCGGCAGGTCGCGCTCGACGCCGGGCTCGGGCCAGTCACAGAGGTGCACCGACGGCTCGCTGCCGTCGAGGTTCTCGTAGATCTCGTCGGCGATGAACGGCGTGAACGGCGCCAGCAGCTTCGCCGTGGTTACAAGGCACTCGCGCAGCGTCTCGAAGGCGACGGGGTCGCCGTCCCAGAAGCGCCGCCGCGAGCGGCGCACGTACCAGTTCGAAAGGTCGTCGACGAAGTCCTGGATCGCCCGGCCGGCCATCGTCGCGTCGAAGGCCTCGAGCCGCTCGGTCACCTCAGCGACGGTCGCCGCGAGCCGCGAGCGGATCCAGCGGTCCAGCTCGGTCTCCTGGCCCTCGGGCCGGTTCTCCTGGCCGGCCGCGGCGTTCTCGTAAAGGGCCAGGAACGAGTAGGTGTTCCAGAGCTGGCGCAGGAAGAGCCGCACGCCCTCGCCGACGGCGTCCATCGAGAAGCGGTAGCCGTCCCAAGGCTGCTTGCTGGTGAAGAAGTACCAGCGGAAGGCGTCGGCGCCGAAGCGGTCGAGCACCTCCCACGGCTCGACCACGTTGCCCAGCGACTTGCTCATCTTGCGGTCGTCCTCGTCGCGGATGTGGCCCAGGCAGACCACCGACTCGTACGAGCTCTTGTCGTAGAGGAGCGTCGAGACCGCGAGCAGCGAGTAGAACCAGCCGCGGGTCTGGTCGATCGCCTCGCAGATGAAGTCGGCGGGGAAACGCTGCTCGAACTTCTCCTGGTTCTCGAACGGCGCGTGGTACTGGGCGAAGGGCATCGCGCCGGAGTCGAACCAGACGTCGACCACCTCGGGCACGCGCCGCATCTCCTCCCCGCACTCGGCGCACGGGAAGCTCACCTCGTCGACGAACGGGCGGTGCGGGTCGGGCAGCGGCTGGCCGGAGAGCTCTTCGAGCTCCTCGAACGAGCCGATGCAGTGCAGGTGGCCGTTTTCGCAGCGCCAGACCGGCAGCGGCGTGCCCCAGTAGCGCTCGCGCGAGAGCGCCCAGTCGACGTTGCCGCGCAGCCAGTCGCCGAACCGCCCGTCGCGGATGTGCTCGGGGTGCCAGTCGATCTTCTCGTTCTCGGCCAGGAGCCGGTCGCCGATCTTCGAGGTGGCGATGTACCAGGAGGGCTTGGCGTAATAGAGGAGCGGGGTCGAGCAGCGCCAGCAGTGCGGGTAGGAGTGCTCGTAGTCGCTGGCCCGCAGCAGCTTGCCGCGGGAGCGCAGGTCCTCGACGAGGTCCGGGTCGGCGTCCTTGACAAAGCGCCCTGCGTAAGGGCCGATCCGCTCGTCGTAGGTGCCGTCGAGCTTTACCGGGTTGACCATCTCCAGCCCGGCCTCCTGGCCCAGGCGGAAGTCGTCCTCGCCGAAGGCGACCGCGGTGTGGACCAGGCCGGAGCCGTCCTCGGCGGTGACGAACGATGCCGGCAGCACGGTATGGCCCTTCTCCCCCCAGTCCGAGCCGGGGATGAAGTCGAACGGCGCCTCGTAGGCAAGGCCGACCAGCTCGGAGCCCGGGAAGCTCTCGATCACCTCGGCGCCCTCGCCGAGCACCCGCTCCGCCAGGGGCGCGGCGACAATCATCGGTGCGCTCTCGCCCGGAACCTTCGCGCGCACGTATTCGAGCTCCGGGTCGACGGCGACGGCGGCGTTGGAGACCAGCGTCCACGGCGTCGTGGTCCAGACGATCAGCTCGTCGCCGGCCTGCACCGGCCCCTGGCCGGCCGGCACGCCGAAGCGCACGTAGACCGAGGGGTCGATTACGTCCTTGTAACCCTGCGCGACCTCGTGCGAGGAGAGCGAGGTGCCGCAGCGCGGGCAGTACGGGACGACCTTGTGGCCCTCGTAGAGCAGCCCCTTGTCCCAGATCTGGCGCAGCGCCCACCAGACCGACTCGACGTAGCCGTCGTCGAGCGTGCGGTAGGCATCGTCGAGGTCGATCCAGAAGCCGATCCGCTCGGTGAGGCGGTCCCACTCCTCCAGGAAGGTGAAGACCGACTGGCGGCACTTGGCGTTGAACTCGGCGATCCCGTACTCCTCGATCTCCTCCTTGGAGGAGATGCCAAGCTCCTGCTCGACGGTGATCTCGACCGGCAGCCCGTGGCAATCCCAGCCGCCCTTGCGCTCGACGTAGTGGCCGCGCATCGTCTTGAAGCGCGGATAGATGTCCTTGAAGACACGGGCCAGGACGTGGTGGGAGCCGGGCCGGCCGTTGGCGGTCGGTGGCCCCTCGTAGAAGACCCACGGCTCCGCCCCCTCGCGGCGGCGCAGCGACTCGGCGAAGACGTCCCGCTCGCGCCAGCGCTCGAGAACGGCCTGCTCCATCTCGGGCAGCGAGGCGGAAGGGTCCACCGGTTGGGGAAGCGAGGCCATCGCGGCCATTCTGGCAATCCGCGCGGGGCCGGGCGGGCCGGGGCCGCCGGGGCGCTCAGGCGGCGAGCTTGCGACAGATCTGTGCGAGCGAGCGCTTCTCGTCGTCGTCGAGCGCCGCGAAGGCCTCGCGGACCCGCTCGCTGTGGCGCGGGAAGCGCCGGTCGACCAGCTCGGTGCCCTGCGGGGTGATCGAGACCAGGACGGTCCGCCGGTCGGCCTCCGATCGGCGCCGGCCGACCAGCCCGCGCGCCACCAGGCGATCGATCACCTCG
>JBBATA010000013.1:0-43961 GCA_040399005.1 Solirubrobacteraceae bacterium | reverse complement strand
GTCGTCTCGATCGCCAAGAACTACCGCAACCAGGGGCTGCCGTTCCTCGACCTGATCCAGGAGGGCACCCTCGGCCTGGTCCGCGCCGCCGAGAAGTTCGACTACCGCAAGGGATTCAAGTTCTCCACCTACGCCACCTGGTGGATCCGCCAGGCGATCGCGCGGGCCCTGGCCGACAAGGCCCGCACGATCCGGATCCCCGTCCACGTGGTCGAGAAGCTCAACAAGATCGGCCGGGCCGAGCGCAAGCTGGTCACCGAGCTCGGGCGCGAGCCCACCCCGGACGAGATCGCCGAGGTGACCGGTATCGACCCGGAGGAGGTCGACTCGATCAAGCGCTCCGCCCAGTCGCCGGTCTCGCTGGAAAAGCCGGTCGGAGACGAGGAGGAGTCGGAGTTCGGGCAGTTCATCGCCGACGAGCGCGCCGAGTCGCCCTACGAGCGCGCCGCCGAGGTGCTCACCAAGGAGGCCCTGCGCGAGGCGCTCGAGAACCTCTCCTACCGCGAGCGCCGCGTCCTCGAGCTGCGTTACGGGCTCGGCGGAGAGCATCCCCGCACGCTCGACGAGGTCGGCAGGACCTTCAACGTCACGCGCGAGCGGATCCGCCAGATCGAGAACCAGTCGCTCAAGAAGCTCCAGTCGCTCGCCGAGGCCCAGAAGCTCCGCGACGTCGCCTGACCGGCGTTTTCCCGGTTAACGTGGCGTAGCCGGCCCCTTGACCGCGGCGGCTGCGGTCGTCGATGATCGCTCCCCGCAACCGATCAGGGGAGCCGTGATGCGCACCAACCTTCAGCAGTACACCGAGACGACGTCCACCGACGACTTCGTCCTCCAGAACGCAAAGCTCCTCAAGGTGAGGCTCTCCGAGGGGGAGATCCAGGCCAAGCGCGGCTCGATGGTCGCCTACCAGGGCGACGTCAGCTTCGAGCACGCCGGTTCCGGCGGCCTGGGGCGGATGATCAAGAAGGCGGCGACCGGCGAGGGCACGACGCTGATGAAGATGTCCGGCACCGGCGAGGTCTTCCTGGCCGATACCGCTCAGGAGATCCACCTGCTCTACCTCGAGGGCGAGACGATCACCGTCAACGGCCCCAGCCTCCTGGCCTTCGACTCCGACATCGACTGGGACATCACCATGATGGCCGGCGGCGCCGCCGGGATGATGGCCGGCGGTCTCTTCAATACCTCGCTGACCGGCACCGGCTACGTGGCCGTCCTCTCCGACGGCCCGCCGGTGATGCTGGATGTCGGCTCCGCCCCGACCTTCGCCGACGCCCAGGCGGCGATCACCTGGTCGGCCGGCGTGACCGCGTCGCTGAAGACCGAGATGAGCGCGAAGGCGCTGATCGGGCGCTCTTCCGGCGAGTCGATCCAGATGGCCTTCGGCGGCGAGGGCTGGCTCCTGGTGCAGCCTTCGGAGGGCAGGCCGGTAATGCCGGCCTGATTCCCGGGCCTGCAGGACCCCTCACTTCACTTGGTAAAGTGAGGGGGTGTCAGCCAACGACGACTGTCCCGTCTGCCGGACCGCGAACATCGTCTGCACCAAGTGGACGGTGCTGATCATCCGCGACCTCGAGGGCGGCTGTGCCCGGTTCTGCGAGCTGGAGCGTTCGCTGGAGGGGATCAGCCCGAGGACGCTGTCGCTGCGCCTTCGCGACCTCGAGAAGGAAGGGATCGTCGAGCGGCGCCAGTACCCCGAGCTTCCGCCGCGGGTCGAGTATGCGCTGACCGACAAGGGCCGCGACCTGCTGCCGCTTGTCGAGGAGATGCGCTGCTTCGGCGAGCGCTGGCTGGCCGACGACGCGCCGGCCGCAGTACCGGCCTGACGCCTCGCGCCGCGTAGCGCGGGGAAGGCAAACCTGCGCCCCGGCGCGAAGGTTGCTGGCAGCATTCCCACTGTCGAGATGAACGAGATGAGCGAAGAGAGCCTTCCGGACGCCCGTCCCCTAACCCGCCGGGGAGCCATCGCGCTGGGCGCGGCTTCCGCCGCGACGCTCATGCTCAGGCCGCTCGCCTCGCCCGGCGACGCCGTGGCCGCCGACGGAACCGAAGCCTTCACCCTCCGGGTGCCCGGCGCCGCATTCGGTCCCGGCGGGACCAGCCGCCCGGTTTCGCCGGGGCGCTCGTTCTCGCTGGTCGGCCTTCTCGACCCGGGGCGCCATCCGGCCGTCGAGGTTCGGGCCCGCCGCGAGGGCGGGCCGTGGACACCGTGGGCCCCGATGCGCGAGAGCGTCGACCACGGTCCAGACGGAGGTGGGCGCCCGCTGGCCTCCGAGCCGGTCTGGACCGGGCCCAGCGACGAGCTCCAGCTTCGGGCCGATAGCCGGGTTGGCGGCACCCTGCGCCTCCAGTTCGTCGAGGTCCCCGCAGCGGCGGGTGCCCGGGCGGCCGCCGCGCGCCCGGTGAAGGTCTCCCAGTCGCAGCCCGAGATCGTTCCCCGCTCGGCCTGGGGCGGGGGAAGCGTCCCGCCGCGGACAAGGCCCTCGTTCGGCCGCGTCGTGATGGCCTTCGTCCACCACACCGAGGGCGTCAACAACTACTCCGCCTCCCAGTCGGCTTCGATCGTCCTGGGGATCGCCCGCTACCACCGTGACGGCCGCGGCTGGAACGACGTCGGCTACAACTTCCTGGTCGACCGCTTCGGACGCATCTTCGAGGGCCGCGCCGGCGGGATAACGATGCCGGTTATCGGGGCCCAGGCCGGCGGCTGGAACAGCGTCTCCACCGGGGTGGCAATCCTGGGGTCGTTCACCGGCAGCTCGGCTCCCAGGGCCGCCCTGGAGGCGGTCGGCGCCCTGCTCGGATGGAAGCTCGCCCTGCATGGGGTGCCGCCCGCGGGCACGGTCGAGATCGTCTCCGCCGGTGGCTCGGAGAACCGCTGGCCCAAGGGCCGGAGCGTCACCTTCCAGAGGATCAGCGGCCACCGTGACGGCTGCAGCACCGACTGCCCGGGCAACCTCCTCTACGCCCAGCTGCCGGCAATCCGCAGGCTCGCGGCCGAGCAGGGCGAGCTGACTCCTCCCGAGGCCTACGTGACCCTGGTCGGGCCCGGAGCGGTCCAGTGGGGGAAGGCCGGCAGGCTGCGGGGCGCCGTGACCAATGGGGACAAGACGGCCCGGGCCGGCGAGAAGGTCGCGCTCGAGGTCCAGTTGGCCAGCGGGCGCTGGAAGACGGTCGCGACGGTCACCGCCGACTCCGACGGTACCTGGAGCCACCGGGTCATTGTCCGCTCCAGCGTCGTGCTGAGGGCGCGGGCGGCCGGCGTCGAGTCGCCGCCGATCTCCCTCGAGGTCAAGCCGAAGCTCTCGGCCTCGGCCGGCTCGAGCCAGGTGATGGCCGGCGGAGCGGTCCAGGTCTCGGGCGAGGCCAGGCCGAACGGGCCGGTCGAGGTACTGGTCGAGCGGCGGGTGGCTACGCGCTGGGTTCGGGTGGCGCTGCGAACCGCGCAGGCGCGCCCCCGCTACTCAGTGTCGGTGAAGCTGCCGCGGTCCGGCAGCCACCGCATCACGGTCAGGGCGACCCGCGGCTCGAGGACCACCTCGCTGAAGCCGATAGCCGTCCAGGCGATGCCGGCCCCGGCGGTCGCTGCGCCTCCCGCCTGAGCTCAGGCGCCGCCGAGAAGGACGGCCGCTGCGAACACGCCTGCGGCCGCGACCGAAATGTCGAGGGCCCGCTTGCGGGCCGGCGTCATCGCCTGCCGGAAGCGGGTGACGATCATCACCCGGCTGCCGGTTACCGCCGCACCGGCGGCCATCGCTCCCGCCATGCACTGAACGCACATGGGCCGATTGTGGCAGCCACGTGAAGCGGGCGCCTCAGTGGGCGTGGGCGTGTGCTTCCGGGATAGCCGCCGGCGGTACGCGGACGGCGAGGATGGCGGTCAGGAAGGTGGTGAGGGGGACGCTGGCCATGAGGGCGGTCGCGCCGATGATCGTCGCCACCAGGGGCTCGGCCAGCAGCTGGCCGTTGAGGGCGTCGGTCACGCCAACGTCGGCGGCCTCCAGGACCAGCAGGAGCGGAAGCAGGGTCCCCACGTAGGCCATCACGAGGGTGTGGATGGTGGCCGCGAGGTGGTCGCGCCCGACGGTGAACCCTTCGCGGAAGAGGCCGCGCACGCCGAGCGCGGGGTTGGCCCGGCGCAGGGCCATGACCGCGGAGGCCTGCGTGACCGCAGTGTCGGTCAGCACACCCAGCGCGCCGACGACCATCCCGGCCAGGATGATTCCCCGCAGGGAGACCCCCTCGACGTTGGCCTGGCTAAGGAGCTGGAAGTACTCGCCGCCGGCGCCGTCGAGCCCCGTCCACGTGAGGGCGAGCGTCCCCAGAAGTGTCGCCAGCAGCAGGCAGGCGGCTATCGCCGTGGCCGCCGACAGGCTCTGGGCGCTGATCCCATAGGTCAGGCCGAGGGTCACGAACATGACCAGCATCGAGGCGACGACCGAGACCAGCACCGGCGGCTCACCGGCAAGCATGGCCGGAACCAGGAAGGTGGTGATGATCACCACGCTTACAAGGAGGCCGATCACCGCGAGGAAGCCCTGGCGCCGGGCCACGAGTATCCCGAGGGCGGCGAAGGCGACCACGAGGATCGCCAGCGGCACCCGGCGGTCCGAGTCGACGAATCCGTAGGTGGCCGGCCCGCCTGCGCCGGTGGCGTCGGGGTTGCGGATGACCCGGATGCCCGACCCGGGTCCGGGGTCCTGGGTCGCCTCGACGGGGCCGAGGTCCAGCGTCACCTGGCGCCCGCGCTCGGGCCCCTCGTTGACGGTGGCCACGACCCGGCGGCAGAGCTGGTCGGTCGGCCCGCATGGGACGGTGGTGCTCCTCACTACCTCGGCAGCGACGGTACGCCCGCCGAAGGCTTCGGTCGCCTCGGCCGTGTCCTTCTCCGGCCAGAGGGCAACGGTCGCCACGACGGTCCCGACCAGCAGGAGCGCGGTGATCGCGGCGAGCAGCCGCCCGGCCGGGGCGCCCATGAGCGCGCGCAGGCTGGCGAAGCGGCGCTCCGGCTGCGCGTCTGCGGTGAAAGCCTCCATCAAGGTCCCTTTCGCCGCGACCGTTCGTGGCCCTGCCGCCCGGGGGTCCCTGCCGACCTGCGCGCCGGCGCCGGGGTGGAGGAGGGGAAGCGGTCGGCGTAGTAATAAGAATAGGTCTCATTACTGCTACTCTCGGCCCGTGCTCGAGGCGTGGACCCTGCCCTTCTTCCAGAGGGGAATCGTCGAGGTGCTGCTGCTGGCCGGCCTCTCGGGCCTCCTGGGCACCTGGATAGTGCTCCGCGGGCTCTCCTTCTTCGCCCACGCCGCCGGCACCGCAACCGTGCCGGGCCTGGTCCTGGCCGACGGCCTGGCCTTCTCCCCGCTTCTCGGCGCCCTCGGCGCCTCGCTGCTGGCCGCCGCCGGCCTCGGGCTGCTGGCCGGGCGGCGATCGGTCGGCACCGACAGCGCCACCGCCCTGGTGCTCGCGGGGGCGCTGGCCTTGGGAGTGATCCTGGCCAGCGACGTCTTCGGCTCCCAGGGCAGCATCGACCGCCTCCTCTTCGGCAGCCTCCTGGCCATCGGCCCGCCCGAGCTGGCCATGGCGGCCGGTGCGCTGGCCGGCGCCGCGGTCATCGGCCTGATGATCGGCGGCCGCTGGCTGGGCAACGGCTTCACCGGCCAGCCGGCGTTCTCCGGCCGGGGCTATGACGCGGCGCTGATAGTCCTCGTTGCCGTGGCCGTCGTCGCAGCGCTCGGCGCCGTCGGGGCGCTGATGACCGGAGCGATCCTCGTGGTACCCGCCGCGACCGCTCGCCTGTTTACAGACCGGCTGCCTTCCTGGCAGCTGGCGACCGCTGCCCTCGCGGCAGCAGAAGGAGTGATCGGAATGACCCTCGCCTACCAGCTGAACGTCCCCCCGGGGGCGGCTATCGCGGTTCTCGCCGGCGCGGTCTTCGCCCTCGCGGTGGCGGGGCGCTGGCTCGGGAGCCGGGTCCGCTCGCGGGCGCCGCTCGGGGCCGCAGGCGCGCTGGCCCTCGTGCTGGCACTGGCCGGCTGCGGGCAGGACGGCGGGGGGGCCAGCGATGACCGGGTGGTGGTCAGTGCCACGACGACCCAGGTCGGCGACCTGGTCCGGCAGGTCGGGGGAGGCTCGGTGAAGGTAAACCAGATCCTCAAGCCCAACTCCGAGGCTCACGACTACGAGCCCCGGCCGGCCGACGTCGCCGAGGTGGCCGACGCGAAGGTCGTCTTCGCCAGCGGGCTGGGACTGGACGAGTGGGCCCGGAAGCTGGTCGAGGAATCGGGCTCGAAGGCCAGGGTGATCGACCTGGGAGACGAGCTGCCCGTCACCCATGCGGCCGGCGAGGACGGGCACTCCCACGGCGAGGAGGGGCACTCCGACGAGAAGGCTTCCGGCGAGGAGGGGCACTCCGACGGCGACTCCGGCGTCGACCCTCACTGGTGGCACGACGCCGAGAACCTCGAGGCGGCGACAATCCGCATCGAGAAGGCGCTGATCGCCGCCGACCCGGCGGACCGGAAGCAGATCGAAGCCAGCGCCGACGCCTATCGCGCGAAGATCCGCAAGGTCGACGCGGAGATCCGCGCCTGCCTCGACAAGGTCCCGGAGAAGGAGCGCGTGATCGTCACCGACCACGACGCTTTCGCCTACTTCACCGAGCGTTACGGGGTGAGGTCGGTCGGTGCCGTCTTTCCGTCGACCTCGACGCAGGGCCAGGCCTCGGCCGGCGAGGTCGCCGAGCTCGAGAGGACGATCCGCGACGAGAAGGTCAAGGCCGTCTTCCCCGAGAGCTCGCTCAACCCGGCCCTCGCCGAGCGGATCGCCAGGGACACCGGAGCCTCCTCCCAGTACACGCTCTACGGCGACACCCTCGGACCTGCCGAGGGGCCGGAAGGGACAGTCCTCGGCGCTGCAGCCGCCAATGCCGAAGCGGTCGCCGCAGGGACGAGCGGGGGCACGGTCAGGTGCTCGATCACCACGTGAACGACCGCCTGCTTGCCGGGGCGGACCGCCTCGCCGCCACCTACCCGGGGGAAAGCGTTCCGGCGATCAGCGGTTTCACCTTCGAGGTCGAGGCGGGCCAGAGGGTCGCCCTGCTCGGGCCCAACGGCGGCGGCAAGTCGACGCTCTTCCGGGTTCTTACCGGCGAACTGGCGCCCTCGTCGGGGGAGGTCTCGGTGAGCGGCGGGCTGCCGGCCCTCGTCCCGCAGACCGAGCGCTCGCGGCTCGACTACCCGGTCAGCGCGCTCGACGTGGCGATGATGGGCGTGTTGCCGCGGCTGCCCTGGTGGCGCCGTCCCGGCCGGGAGGACCGGGCACGGGCCCGCGAGGCGCTGGCCCGGGTCGGGCTGGCCGGGCTGGCCGACCGCACCTTCGGAGAGCTCTCCGGCGGCCAGCGCCAGCGGGTCCTCGTGGCCCGCGCGCTGGTCCAGGACTCGCCGCTCGTCCTGCTCGACGAGCCCTTCGCCGGGACCGACGTGCCCAGCGCCGAGCTCCTTACCTCGCTCTTCGACGAGCTCGCTGCGGAGGGGAGGGGCCTGCTGATGGCCACCCACGACATCGAGCAGGCACGCGGCTGGGACCTCGTGCTCTGCTGCAACCGGGTGCAGATCGCGTTCGGCGAGCCCGGCGACGTGCTTACGCCGGAGGTCATCGAACGCACCTACGGCGGCGCGATCGTCACGCTGGGCGCAGGGAAGGCGATACTCCCGCCCCACCACCACGACCATGGCGGCGAGCACCCGTGATCGACTGGGTGGTGGAGCCGCTTCGCGAGCCGTTCGTGGTCCGCGCCTTCGTCGAGCTGGCCCTGCTCGGGCTGGTCTCCGGGACGCTCGGCTGCTGGATCGTCTTCGCCGGAATCTCCTACGGAGCGGAGTCGCTCGCCCACTCGATGCTTCCCGGGCTCGTCGCGGCGGCCCTGCTGGGCCTGCCCCTGGTCGCCGGGGGGGCGGTAGGGCTCCTGGCCGGGGCGACGCTGATCGCCCTGGTGGGGCGGGTGCCCCGACTGGACTCCGACGTGGGAGTGGCCGTGGTAATTACCGGGCTTTTCGGACTGGGCGTTCTCCTCGGGCTGGCACCCGAGGTGCCGGCGGGACTCAACGAACTGCTCTTCGGCGACCTGCTCGCCGTCGGCTGGGGAGAGATAGCGATCACCGCCGGGGCGGCCCTGGTGATCGGCGTTGCCCTCTGGGTCCTGCACCCGAGCTTCCTTGCCGTCTTCTTCGACCGGGCCGGCTCCGGCGCCCTGGGCCGGCGGCCGGGAGGCTTCGAGGTAGCCCTCGCCGTGCTCCTGGCCCTGGCCACGCTGGTGGCGGTCCAGGCGCTGGGGAACCTGCTCGTCGTGGCAATGCTGGTCGGCCCGGCGGCCACGGCCCGGCTCCTCACGCCGCGGATCGTCCCGATGATGGCCACGGCGGTCGCGGTGGCCCTGGCGGCCTCGGCCTGCGGCCTCTACCTCTCCTTCCACGCCGACGTTGCCGGTGGAGCGGCGGTCACCGCAGCGCTCTGCGCAGCGTTCCTGGTCGCCCTTGCCGCACGGCCTCCGCTGGCGCGGCTGCGGGCGGCGCAAGCCTGAGCCTCAGCGGCAGTCTTGGCAGCGGCCGCGAAGGATGATCTCGTGGCCGGTGATCTCAAAACCGTCGCCGGCCCGGACCTTCCCGATCGCCTCCTCGAGCGCGGCGTCGTCGAAGGGCTGGACCTTTCCGCAGGACTCGCAGACGATGTGGTGGTGATGGTGCTCGGGCCGGGCGGGCTCGTAACCGGCCTGTCCGCGTCCCAGCTCGACCTTGGTAACCACCCCGACCTCCTCGAGCTCGTCGAGGATCCGGTAGACGCTCGCCCGGCCTACGCTGCGGCCGCTCTCCCGCAGGGCGGCCTCGATCTCGTAGGCGGTCATCGTGCAGCTCTGGGCGTCGAGAAGCCCGATCACGGCGGCCCGCGCGCCCCCGTGGCGGTAGCCGGCGCGGCTGAGGCCGGCCGTCGCCAGTGCGGCCCAGGACTCTTCCTGTCGGTCGGTAGCGCCCATCGCGCCTGAGGCTAGCGGCGGTCTCTCAGGCGCTCTGGAGCGGGCCGTGGTCGTCGCAGTGGCCCTCGTGGGGGTGATGCAGGCGACCATCGACCAGGTAGTCCACGTGGTTGCCGTGGGGCACCTCGTCGTGGCCGCAGCCTTCGCCGTGGACGTGGGCGCCGCAGTCATGCGAAGCGTCGCAGCGGTCGGGGTGGAGCTCGTCGACCGGCAGCCGGTGCTCGTCGACGTGGTCGCCGTGAGGATGGTGGAGGTGGCCGTCGTGGAGGAAGTCGATGTGGCCGTCGTGGACGACCTGTGTGTGGCCACAGCCGGGGCCGTGGACGTGCTCGTGGGAGTCGTGGACGTGGCCTTCCTGGCTCATTTCAGGGACGGTACGCCACCGGGGCGCCCGACGCCAAGCAGGTGGTGATGGGAACCATTCGCAGGCGGCCCGCGCTGTGGCCCTGCTGCGGCCCGGGAGGCCGGCAGGAAGCCGGGGCTCGGCGGCGAAGGGGGTCCGGACGATGGCACTGCGGCAGCTCCGATCGGCACTCCACGCCTTCACGCGCGAGGCGGCCTGGCAGCTGGCCAGCGACGCCGGCGGCGACGACCTGCCGTTCGAGGTGGTCGAGTCCGGCCGTGGGGTCTCACCGCTCTATTGCTACCGGCCGCTGACCTCCGACTTCATCGACGCGCACGGTTCGGTCCTCTCACAGCTGCCCACCTGGCTGCCGGCCGCCCACGCACTGGCGGCAACCGGCGGGGTCACCGACTACCTCGAGGCCCAGGGCGTCTCTCCAGAGGCCGACCGCGACGGCACCGAGGCCGCCCTCCACTGCTTCCTGGCCCGGGTATTCGCCGAGTCGATCGACTTCGTATTCGACGAGAGGCTCTTCGACCGCGCCTGGCTCGAGCTCGAGCAGACGCTCGACGAGGAGCGGGCCGAGCAGACGACCGTCGCCGTTCTCTACGGCCTGGAGGTCGCCTCCCCGGAGGTCGCCCTGGGCGACGGCCTGACGCTGGCCCGGGGGGACGAGTTCGCCGAGGCACCCGACGCGGCCCGCTGGTCGCGGCTCGACGGCTCGCCGCAGACGCTCGTGGTCGCCGCCTTCGACCCGGTTCCCGGAGATGCCGGCGCGATCCACCGCACGAGGACGGCCCTGCGGCGCCTGCTCACCGGGCTGCGCCTCTACGACGACGGACGTTTCGCCTTCGGCTCCCTGGCCTGGACGCGCGTGGGTGTAGCTCCATGGCAGCCGCTGGCCCTCGGCGGGGCGCAGGATCACGCCACCGCCTCGCTGGTGATCGATCCCGGGCAGGAGGACGAGCTGCGCGCCTTCCTCAGCCTCGTCGCGCGCCGGGCCCCGCAGGAGGGGGCCATGGCATGGGCGTTGCGGCGCTTCGACATGGCCTCCGAGCGCCTGCTCGCCGGCGAGGAGCTGACCGACCTCCTGCTCGCCCTTCGCGCCCTGCTCGAGCCGGAGGGCCCCGCCTCCGGACGGATGGCCGGGCGGCTTGCCGCGCTCTGCGCCGAGCCCGACGAGCGCGCCGCAATGACCGCGCGAATCGCCCACGCCGCCGCCCTCGAGCACGCGGTGATCGACGGCGAGCCCGACGACGCCCAGCTGGAGGCGCGCGTCGCCGAGCTCTCGAGCCACCTGCGCTCCCTCCTTCGTGACCGCTGCTGCGGGCACCTCGGTGACGACCTCGTGGGCCTCGCCGACTCGATCCTCCTCCAGGACGCCGAGGACGCGCGCCGCCTGGTCGAGGAGGGGCCCGGCCTCCCGGAGGAGTCGACCGGGAGCTTCGAGGCCTTCGGCTCCAGCTATTAGGAGTCGGCGAAGAGCCAGCGGTGGACGGCCACGAGGCCGGCCACGTCGTGAACGTCGCCGTCGAGCTCGGGGACGACGATCGGGTGGCGCTCCCCGGTCTCGCGTCGCAGGCGGGCGATGGAAGCCTGGTCGCGCTCGGCCAGCGCGAGCGCCTCGCCGTAGGCCCGCGCGACCTTGGCGGCCAGCTCGGGTCCCAGCTCGGGCCCGAGGTCGGCCGCAACCTCCTCGGGGTCGGGCGTCGGCTCGCCATCGCCGACGGTGTGGACCCGGTTGACGACCAGCCCGCCGAACGGCATCCCCGCCTCGCGAAGCTTGCGCCGGAAGAAGACCGCTTCCTCGGCCGGCTCGCGCTCCGGGGATGTGATGACCAGGAAGGTCGTGCCGTCGTCCTCCAGAAGGCGGGCGACGCCCTCGGCCCGCTCCCGGAATCCGTCGATCAGCCCGCCCAGGGCCCGGAAGAAGACCGACAGGTCTTCGAGCAGGTCAACGCCGGTGACCTTCTTCATCACGCCGAAGACCGCCCCGGTGCCCCGTCCCCAGGCCTTGGCGGCCAGGCCGGTCGGGGCGAGGAAGAACTTCAGCGCCCGGCCCTCGAAAAACCCGGTCAGCCGTTCGGGGGCGTCAAGGAAGTCCAGGGCATTGCGTGAGGGCGGCGTGTCGAGGACGAGGACGTCGAACCTCCCGGAGCGGTCGAGCTCGTAGAGCTTGGCAACGGCAGTGAACTCCTGGGAGCCGGCCACCGCCCCGGAGAGCTGCTGGTAGATCCGGTTTCCCAGGATCTCGTCGCGGGTCTCGGCATCCGGCGAGAGGCTCTCTATCAGCTCGTCGAAGGTCCGCTTTGCGTCGAGGGTCATCGCCCAGAGCTCGCCGTCGATCTCGATCCCGTCGCCGGCGAAGCGCGCCGGGTCGACCAGGGAGGGCTCGTTGCCGAGCTCGTCGAGTCCCAGCGCGTCGGCCAGGCGCCGCGCCGGGTCGATGGTGATCACCGCCACGCGCTTGCCCTGCGCCGCGAGGCCCATGGCGATGGCGGCCGAGCAGGTGGTCTTGCCGACCCCGCCCGAGCCGGCGCAGATCACCACCGAGCAGTTCTCGAGCCTCTCCGGGAGCGAGCCGCTCACAGCAGCTCCTCAATACCTGTGGCCAGGCCCGCGACCTCGCCGGGGCCGAGGTCGACGCTGGGGATCTCGGGCAGCGTCAGGATCGGGCAGGAGAGGGCCTCCCGCAGGCGGCCCAGCTCCAGGTGCTCGGCCTCGGCGCGCCGGTGAACGGCCAGCGCTGCGCCGGTCGCCGCCGGGTCGGTACCGGCCTGCGCCACGAGCCGGCTCTCCTCAGGAGTGAGCGGGTCGCCGTGGACCCGGTCGACGACCACCGCGGCGAGAGGCACCGAGAGCCGCTCCTCGAGCTCGCCGGCAAGGTCGATCGTCTCGTTGACCGGGAGCTCCTCGGGCCGGGCGGCGGCGACCACCGCGGTCCGCGACGGGTCCCTGATGAGGGCGTCGATCTGGCCGGCCTGGCCGGCGATCCGGCCGGCCTGTGCCGCGCGCTCGAAGGTGGAGGGGGCTTCCAGCATCGCCAGACCGTGTCCGGTCGCCGGCGCGTCGAGGATCACCAGGTCGTAGAGGCGCTCGCCGGTCCGTCGCGACTCCTCCTGGGTCAGGTCCCAAACCGCGCCGATGGTCAGCAGCTCCCTCATGCCCGGGGTCGCGGCCACGAAGTAAGGGAAGACCCGGCTGGAGAGCAGCGTCTCAGCCAGGGCGCGGGAGGGCAGCTGGTCGGCGAGATAGTGGCGCAGCGCGCTGTCCGGGTCGATCGAGACGTGGTGCAGGTGCGGGGCGAGCTCGACCTCGACCGAAGGCTCGGGCGTCCCGCTTGCCCCGAGGGCGCGGGCGACATCGCCGCGCGCATCGACCTCGGCGACGATCACCTCGGTTCCGCGGGCCGCGGCTGCCACCGCGAGCGCCGCCGCGACCGTCGACTTCCCGCAGCCGCCCTTGCCGGTTACGACCACCAGCTCCCGGCTCAGCAGGCCCAGATCGTGTGCGTCGGCGCCCATCGCGGGGCAGGTTACGCGCCGAGGCCGGGAAATCCGGCGCCAGGCGGGAAGGAAAACCCGCTCCGGCTGCGAAACAAGGCCGGGTACGGGACCAATCACCGACCCCGATCCCCGGAGCGCCTCGTGTCCAAGAAGCCGAAGGTAATTGCACTTGCCAACCAGAAGGGCGGAGTCGCCAAGACGACGACGACCCTCAACCTCGCCGTCGCCTTTGCCGAGAAGGGGCACCGCGTTCTTTGCGTCGACCTCGATCCGCAGGGCAACCTGACGATGTCCCAGGGGATCGACCCCGACACGCTCGACAAGTCGATCTACGACGTTCTCGTCCACGACATGCCGATCCGCGACGTGATCGTCAGCCGCGAGATCGACATCGCGCCCGCCTCGATCGACCTCGCCGGCGCCGAGATCGCCATGTCGACCAAGATCGGCCGCGAGCGCTCCCTGCAGAAGGCCCTCGCGGAGGTGGCCGACGACTACGACTTCGTCTGCATCGACACGCCACCCAGCCTGGGGCTGCTCACCATCAACGCGTTGACCGCCTCCAACAAGGTGATCGTCCCCGTCCAGTGCGAGTATCTCTCGATGAGGGGGCTGATCCAGCTCCAGAACACGCTCGAGATGATCCGCGAGAACCTCAATCCCGACATCGAGATAGAGGGCATCCTGCCGACGATCATGGACACGCGGACGATCCACGCCAAGGAAGCGATCGAGATCCTCGAGGAGAACTTCGGCGACCGCGTCTTCGCCTCGCGGATCCGCAAGACGATCCGTTTCGCCGAGGCGCCGGTGCAGGGCATGTCGGTCCTCAAGTACGAGCCCAACGGCCCGGCGGCCGAGGCCTACCGCCAGCTCGCCCAGGAGGTTCTCTCGCATGGCGAAAAATAAGCGCAACCGGGCCAGCATGAGGGAGGGCCCGCTCTCCGAGCTCTTCCGCCGCACGACCGGCCGCGAAGACGAGGAGACGCCAGGCGAGGAGAAGGCTCCCGCCTCTCCCGAGCAGCCGGAGACCCCTGCCGGCCGCACTCCCCAGGACCGCCTGCGCAGCGCCTTTAGCTCCGAGAACCCGCCGGCCGAGAAGGCCGCTGGCGACGCTCCGGCACCGGGGCCCGCTTCCCAGGCTTCCGGCGGGGAGGCTCCCGCCAAGGGCGAAGAGGCCGAGGCCGAGGCCGAGGTCAAGCCGCCGGTCACGCCGCCTGCTCCCGCCCCGGCACCCAACCGCACCGCCGCCCCGCCTGCCGGTGGGCCGACGCTGAAGGTCGTCGGAGTGGGTGGAGCCGGCGTCAACGCCGTCGACCGCATGATCGAGGCCGGGATCGCCGGCGTCGAGTTCATCGCCGTCAACACCGACGTCCAGTCGCTCCAGCAGAGCGAGGCCGACGTGACCGTCCATATCGGCGAGGACATCACCCGCGGGCTTGGCGCCGGTGCCGACCCCGAGGTTGGCCGCGCCGCTGCGATGGAGGACTACGACCGCATCAAGCACCTGCTCAAGGGAGCCGACATGGTCTTCGTGGCCGCCGGCGCCGGCGGCGGGACGGGGACCGGGGCGGCGCCGATCGTCGCCCGGATCGCCCGCGAGGTCGGCGCACTGACCGTCGGCATCGTCACCCGCCCGTTCGGCTTCGAGGGCACGCGCCGTGCATCGACGGCCTCGCTGGGAATCGACTCCCTGGCCGCCGAGGTCGACACGCTGATCGTCGTCCCGAACAACCGCCTCCTCGAGGTGCTCGACCAGCGGACCTCGATGGTCGAGGCCTTCCGCGTGGCCGACGACGTCCTGCGCCAGGGCGTCCAGGGGATCTCCGACCTGGTCACGCTCCCGGGGATCATCAACCTCGACTTCGCCGACGTGCGGACGATCATGTCCGACGCGGGGACCGCCCTGCTGGGGATCGGCATGGGCACGGGGGAGCAGCGCGCCATCGAGGCCGCCGAACAGGCCGCCGCCTCACCTCTCCTGGAGACCAGTATCGACGGCGCCCGCTCGATCCTCCTCTCGATCACCGGCGGCGAGGACCTCTCGCTCTGGGAGATCAACGAGGCGGCCAAGGCGGTCGCCGAGGCGGCCCACCCCGATGCGACGATCATCTTCGGCGCGATGGTGGACGAGAACCTCGACGACCAGGTCTGGGTCACCGTCGTGGCGACCCGCTACGGCGAGACCCGTCGCCCGAGCGCCCGCCGTCGCCTCGAGGAGCCGGCCGGCGAGCCGCGGGTGGAGCGGCGACGCGAGGGCGGGCGCAACACCCTGAAGACGGGAACCGGCGTGGACACGCTCGACGTTCCCGAGTTCGTCCCGCGGGGCTGAGCCCTCCTCACGCCCGCCGGCTCTAGATTGCGGTCGATGACCGCCCCGAACGGCATGGTCGCGGCCGGCGACCCGAGGAGCGCCCAGGTCGGCGCCGACATCCTCGGCCAGGGCGGGAACGCCGTCGACGCGGCGGTGGCTTCCGTTCTCGCCTCCTGGGTCTGCGAGCCGCTGCTCACCGGCCCGGGCGCAGGCGGGTACATGATGGTGGCCGGCCCCGGCCTGGAGCCGGTCCTGCTCGACTTCTTCGTCGCTGCGCCCGGCCTGGGGGGCGACACCGCCGGGCACGAGCCGCTCCAGCCCTTCGAGGTCTCGTTCGGCGACGCGGTGCAGCTCTTCAACTGCGGGGCCTCCTCGGTTGGCGTTCCCGGCGCCCCGGCCGGGCTGGACCAGGCCTGCGCCACCTGGGGCACCGCCCCCCTGGCCGACCTCGCCGCCCCGGCAGCGGCACTCGCCCGGGAAGGCGTTCCCCTCAACTACGAACAGGCCTACGTCTTCGAGATCCTGGTCGGGATGCTCGTCTCCACCCCGGAGGCGGTCGCGGAATTCACCCGCGACGGCATACCGCTGCGGGCCGGTGAGCCGTTTCGCAGCGAGGAGCTGGCCGGGACGATCGAACGGCTCGGCCAGGACGGCTCCGAACCGTTCTACCGCGGTGACATTGCCGCGGCGATCGTCGAATGCGTCCAGGCGGGGGGAGGCCTGCTCGGGTCCGCCGACCTCGAGGCCTACGAGGCGGTCGAGCGATCTCCGGCCCGGGCCGGCTACCGGGGCCTGGAGGTCCTGACCAACCCGCCACCGTCGGCCGGCGGGATCCTGCTGGCCCTCGCCTTCGAGCTCCTGGAGGCCGACGGGGACGGCGCGCCCTCGCCGGAGCGGCTCGTCGAGGTGATGGAGACCGTCCAGGAGCTGCGCACGCCGGAGTTCACCGCCGAGCTCGCCGAGCCGGGCTTCCTCGAGAGGTTCCTCGCCGCCAACCTCGGCTCCACGACGCACGTGAGCGTGGTCGACGCCGGCGGACTCGCCTGCTCGGTCACCTGCACCAACGGGGAGGGCTCGGGACTCGTCGTCCCCGGGACCGGGATCCACCTAAACAACATCATGGGCGAGGAGGACCTCAGCCCCTCGGGCTTCTTCACCGCCCCCGCGGGCCTGCGTATGCCCTCGATGATGGCCCCGACGGTCGTCACCACCCCGGGGGGAGAGGTGAGGCTCGCGGTCGGCAGCGCCGGTTCGAACCGGATCCGCTCCGCGATCCTCCAGGTGGTCGTAAACGCGCTTGCGCGCGGAATGGAGTCCGGGCCGGCGGTCTACGCGCCCCGCCTGCACGTGGAGGGGGGCGTCCTCTACGCCGAGCCGGGCATCGACCTCGACGGCGTCGACCGAGACGACCTGGAAGTCGTCCGCTTCAGGGCCGAGAACCTGTTCTTCGGCGGTGCCCAGCTGGTCGAGCGCGACCCGGCCACCGGCGCCTGCACCGGCGCCGGCGATCCGCGCCGCGGGGGCTCGGCGGTGGCGCCATGAGGCCGGCGCTGGGCCTGGCCGGCCTCGCCTCCTTCGCGCTCGCCCGCTGACCGGCGCCGCTAGCCGAAGCGAACGCGGCCGTTGGAGAGCGCCCGAACCTGTGCCCGCTCCACGAACTCGATCCGCTTGACCGCGGCGCGCATCAGCCTCGCCACCAGCGAGAGGCGAGCGTTCTCGGACCTCAGGTCGAGAAGGCCCTGCTTGGCCTCGAGCCCGAAGTCGACCGTCGCCGCCATCGCCCACGAGTCCATCGCTTCGAGGCTCTCGTCATCGAGCTCGCGGTCGGTGGCCTCCTCGACGAGCTCGGCGTAGGCCGCCCGCGCGGCGCGCCCGGCCTCTTCGTCGGCCGGCTCGGCCTCGTCCTCCAGGAACTCGACGGTCGCGGCCGGGAACGGGAGGTCGTGGCGCTCCTCCACCACCCGGAAGGGCCGGATTCCCTTCGTGATGATGTTGAGGCGGCCGTCGTCCATCCTCTCCACGACCTCGCTCACCTCCATCGCGCAGCCGGTGGCGTGGGCCCCGTCGTCGTCGGTCCAGACGATGCCGAACTGGGTGTCGGTCTCGAGGCAGAGGTTGATCATCGTCCGGTAGCGGGGCTCGAAGATGTGAAGCGGGACCAGCTCCTCGGGCAGCGCGACGATCCCGAGCGGGAAGATGGGGAAGTCGGTCACGCGCTCGCCGGCCATTGGACCCATCCTAGGATCCCCCCGTATGGTCACCTGATGGACTCGACGGCGATCGTCTGGTTCCGGCGCGACCTTCGCACCTGCGACCATCCGGCACTCCACTCCGCATGCGAGGGGTACGACCGCGTCGTCCCCGTCTTCATCCTCGACGAGCGCCTGCTCGACGGCCGCTTTGCCAGCGGGCCCCGCACCGCATTCATGCTCGAGTCACTGCGTGTCCTCGACGAGCGGCTGCGCGAGCTTGGCGGGCGCCTCTTCGTCCGCCGGGGGCGCCCGGAGGAGGTGCTGGTGGAGCTGGCCGCCGAGGTCGGGGCGCAGGCCGTCCACTGGACGAGCGACGTCTCGCCCTTCGCCCTCGCCCGCGACCGCGCCGTCACCGATGCGCTGGCCGGCGCCGGCGTCGAGGCGGTCCCGTGTCCGGGCAACTACTGCGCCGACGTCTCGGTGCCCCGCACCAAGAAGGGCAAGCCGGTGATGGTCTTCACGCCGTTCTGGAAGATCCAGCGCGATCTCGAGCGCCGTCCCGTTCTTCCCGCTCCCGCCTCGGTGAAGGTTCCCGACGGAGTCGAGCCCGGCGAGCTGCCCGCTGCCCCAACACTCGCCGACGAGCTTCCCGAGCCCTGGTGCGTGCCGGGGGAGACCGAGGCGCGCGCGGCCCTCGACGAGTGGATCGACGGCCCGATCGACTCCTACGAGCGTCGCCACGACGACCTGACCGGGGGCACTAGCGGCCTCTCGGCATGGATCCGGTGGGGGTGCATCTCGCCCCGGGAGGTCGAGCAGCGCGCCATGGACCGGGGAGGGAAGGGAGCGCACGCCTTTGTCCGCCAGCTCGCCTGGCGCGACTTCTACGCGCACGTGCTGCTGATGTTCCCCGACAACATCGAGCTCGAGTACCAGCCCCGGTTCCGGGAGCTCGAGTGGGACTCCGATCCCGAACTGCTCGAGGCCTGGCAGGCCGGCAACACCGGCTACCCGCTGGTAGACGCCGGTATGAGGCAGCTCAAGGCAACCGGCTGGATGCACAACCGGGCCCGGATGGTGGTCGGCTCGTTCCTGACCAAGGACCTCCACCTCGACTGGCGCGAAGGAGAGCTCTGGTTCGAGCGGATGCTCCTCGACGCCGAGCCCGCCCAGAACAACGGAAACTGGCAGTGGATCGCCTCGACCGGGGTCGACCCCGCGCCCTACTTCCGGCGGATCTTCAACCCGATGCTCCAGCAGGAGCGCTTCGATCCGGGAGGCGAGTACATCCGGCGCTGGGTTCCCGAGCTGGCGTCGGTTCCCGAGAAGCGGCTCACCGAGCCGTGGAAGATGACCGCCGAGGAGCAGGAGGAGGCCGGCTGCGTCATCGGCACCGACTATCCGGAGCCGGTGGTCGACCACGCCGCCGAACGGCGGGTGACCATGGAGCGCTACCGGGCCGTCTCCCCGGCCAAGGACTGAGCAGCTTGGCCCACGTCGCCCTGGTCCTCGGCGACCAGCTGATGGCCGACAACCCGGTGCTCGACGGCGCCGACCGCGTGGTGATGGTCGAGTCGCTCGCCGTGCTCGGCCGCGCGCCGCTCCACCGGGCCCGGGCGCAGGTCGTCCTCAGCGCGATGCGCCACCACGCCGGCGCCCTGCGCGACCGGGGGATGGAGGTGGAGGTGATCGGCGGCTCGGCTTCGTTCGCCGAAGCGCTCGCGGGCGTCGACGGCGAGATCCTCTGCGCTGAGCCGAACCGCGCCTCGGCCCGCCGGGAGCTGGCGCAGCTCGGCGTCGGCTTCGTGCCCTCCAACCAGTTCCTCACCACCCCGGATGAGTTCGCCGAGTGGGCGCAGGGGCGCAAGGCGATAACGATGGAACCCTTCTACCGGGAGCAGCGCCGCCGGTACGGGATCCTCGTCGACGGGGACGGCGAGCCGGTCGGCGGCCGCTGGAACTTCGACGCCGAGAACCGCAAGCCGCCGAAGGCGGGGGTCGACGCCCCGCCGGCCTGGCGGCCCGGAGAAGACGCGATAGACCGCGCGGTCAGCGAGGACCTGGACTCGTGGGAGCTGGAGCTCTGGGGAGAGCCGGGCCCGCGCCTCTTCGCCGTGACGCCGGAGGAGGCCCGCGAGGCCCTGGCCGACTTCGTCGCAAACCGGCTGCCGGAGTTCGGCGCCTGGCAGGACGCGATGGTGCCCGGCGACCCGTTCCTCTTCCACTCGCTGATGAGCGTTCCCCTCAACCTGGGGCTGATCGGCCCGCTCGAGGTGGCCCGCGCCGCCCAGGAGGCCTTCGAGGCCGGCGCGGTCCCGATCGAGGCGGCCGAGGGCTTCATCCGGCAGGTGATCGGGTGGCGGGAGTACGTCTGGGGCATGTACTGGCTGAGGGTCGGCGACTGGCGGACCGACAACGCGCTCGACGCCACCGCCCCGCTGCCGGCCGCCTACTGGGGCGAGCCGGCGGGCTGGGCCTGCCTGGACAGCGTGGTCGACGCGGTCAGCCGATACGGCTACGCAAACCACATCGAACGGCTGATGGTGCTCGGCAATATTGCGATGCTCGCCGGGATCGAGCCCTGGGCGGTCGTGAACTGGTTCGAGCGCTCGTTCGTCGACGGCGCCGAGTGGGTGATGGCCCCCAACGCGGCCGGCATGGCGCTCTACGCCGACGGCGGCACGATGATGACCAAGCCTTACGCGGCCGGCGGCAACTACGTCCACAAGATGAGCGGCGGCGCCTTCTGCGCCGACTGCCGCTACTCGCCAAAGAAGCGGACCGGAGAGGACGGCTGCCCGCTGAGCGCCCTCTACTGGGACTTCATCGGCCGTAACGAGGAGCGCTTTGCCTCCAACCACCGCATGGCGATGGCGGTCCGCAGCTGGAACCGCTTCGACCCGGCCGAGCAGGCGGCGATCGCCGACCGGGCATCGCTCGCCCGGGAGGAGCTGGCGGGCCTCAGCCCGGGCGACGCGCGCTGAGCAGCAGGTTGTAGAAGATCGTCGCCGGCAGGCGTCCCTCCAGGAGCCCGCGGTCAACCTTCTGCAGCGCGAGGTATCCGCGGAAGGCGTACTGGCGCCAGAGTTCGGGGATCTCCTCGCTGACGGCGGTGTGCTCGAGCGCGCGGTTGGTCCAGCCGAACCAGTTGGCCAGCAGCTCCTCGCCGGTCACCCGCACGTCCTCGAACCCGGCCCCCTCTGCGGCCCGCTCGAGATCGGCGGGCAGGAACGCGTGGACGTCTACGTGCTGCTCGAGCTCGTGGTTCTCCTCGCCACCGTCGGCGTGTCCCTCGGGGGCGGCGCCGGCCCCGATCGCCGCCCGCCAGGCGGGGGCAACCGCGGTGGCGGCCACCTTGGGCACCTGGGCGATCCGGTCGCCGTAGCGGGAGGGCTCGCCGGCGAAAACGATCATCCCGCCCGGGGCCAGGACCCGATGAAACTCCGAGAAGGCGCGGTCGAGGTCCGGGATGTGGTGAAGGACCGCGTGGCCGAAGACCAGGTCGAAGCTCCCGTCCTCGAACGGCAGCTCCTCGGCATCGCAGACCGTCGTCTCCACATCGAGCTCGAGCATCGAGGCGTTGGCCTCGAGCACCTCGATCATCCCGGGCGAGATGTCGGTGCACGTCGCCTGGCCGACGATCCCGGCCATGTGCATGTGGAGCGAGAAGTAGCCGGTACCGGCGCCGATCTCCAGCGAGCGGGCGAAGGTCGGGATCGGGCCACCAAGGGCCTTCTCAACCTTCCCAAGGACCTGGTCGCGGCCGACGTGGCCCCAGTCGATACCCCACTTGGCGTCGTAGTGGGCGGCGGCGCCGTCGTGGTAACGCGTGTTGACGTCGCGGATCGCTTCGGGGTTGGTCGGGGCGCTCATCGTGCCGCGCCACCGTAGCGGCCGGGCGATCGGCACGCGGCCGCGAAGGTGCGACAATCGGGGCGTGAGCCTCGAAGCCCCCGAGCTGACCGAGCTTCCTCCCGGGCCGCGCCAGCCGCAGTACGCGCAGGCCCTCCAGTGGCTCTCCCGGCCGCAGGAGTTCATGCTCCGCCAGCGCGAGCGGTTCGGCGACGTCTTCACCTTCGACTTCATCACCGGCTTCCCGCTGGTCGTCCTTGCCGATCCCGAAGACGTGAGGACGGTCTTCACCGGGTCGGCCGAGGTGATGCACGCCGGCGAGGCCAATGTCGTCCTGGAGCCGATCGTCGGCTCCAACTCGGTCCTGCTGCTCGACGAGAGCCGGCACCTGCGCGAGCGACGCCTGCTGCTGCCGCCCTTCCATGGCGACCGTATGCGCCGGTACGGGGAGATCATGGAGGAGGCTGTAGAGAGCGAGGTCTCGACCTGGCGCGAGGGGGAGACGATGCCCCTGATCGGTCGGATGCAGGCGATCACCCTCGAGGTGATCATGCGGGCGGTCTTCGGGGTCGGCTCGGGAGCGGAGATGGAGCGCCTTCGCGAGCTCCTCGTTCGGATGCTCGCGCAGACCACCGACCCGGGACGCCTCCTGGCGGGGCTCTTCTTCGGCGTCGACTCCGACCGTGTCGTCTCCAGCCGTGAGGCTGCGCTGGAGCCGGTCGACCGCGAGCTCTTCCGGATCATCGCCGAGCACCGCGAGGACCCGGCACTCGAGGAGCGCGAGGACATTCTCTCCATGCTGCTGCTGGCCCGCGACGAGGACGGCGAGCCGATGAGCGACGCCGAGCTGCGCGACGAGCTGATGACCCTCCTCCTCGCCGGCCACGAGACCACCGCCTCGACGCTCTCGTGGGCCTTCGAGAGGCTCGTCCACGAGCCCGCCGTGATGGAGAGGCTCGTGGCCGAGGTGCGCGAGGGCGACGGCGACGAGTACACCGAGGCGGTGATTCAGGAGACGCTTCGCCTGCGCCCGGTGATCCCGATGGTCGTGCGCGTGATCACCGAGCCGGTGACCGTCGGCCAGGGCCGCTTCCGGTTGCCGGCGGGCTCCCGCGTGGCACCGTCGATCCTGCTGGTCCACCTGCGGGAGGACATCTATCCGGAGCCGTTCGAGTTTCGCCCGGAGCGGTTCCTGGAGAGCCCTCCCGGCACCTACACGTGGATCCCCTTCGGCGGCGGGATGCGGCGCTGTATCGGCGCCTCGTTCGCCCAGTTCGAGATGCGCGCCGTCCTGCGTGGCGTCCTGCGCTCGGTGGACCTCGCGCCGGCGGGAGGGCCCGAGCGGATCTCGAGGCGCGCGATAACCCTCGTGCCCCGCCGCGGCGGGCGCGTGCGGGTGGAGCGGGTAGTGAGCGGGGCGGGCCTTGATGCGCGCGGCGCCGCGGTGGCAGCGTGAGTTCCCCGGCTCCCGAGCGCACCGACGCCCAGGCTCCGCGCATCTTCCAGCAGGGCCAGCCCGAGGGTGTGCCGCCGCTCGAGCTCACCGGCGAGCGCACCCTCCCCGACGTTCCCGACGAGAACTACTGGTACCGGCGCCACCTCGTCGTCTACGAGTGGATCGCGCTCCGGGTCGGCGGCCTGCGTGTGGTCGACCTCGCCTGCGGTGAGGGATACGGCAGCGCGGTGCTCGCCCGAACCGCCGAGTCGGTCGTCGGCGTCGACGCCAACCCCGAGGCCTACGAGCACGCCAGCGCCCGCTATGGCGGGGGCCGGGCCAGGTTTGCGCGCGAGCTGATCGAGACCTTCGACGAACCGTGTGACGCCGTGGTCTTCCTCCAGACGATCGAGCACGTCCAGGACGCCGGCGCGATCCTCGACCGCTGCCGCGAGCTGGTGAGCGGCTCGGACCGGCCGGCGGTCTACGTCTCGACTCCCAACGTGCTGACGCTGGCCCCGGAGGGCGCCGAGCGCTCCGGCAATCCCTGGCACGTGCACGAGTACCGCGCCTCCGAGTTCCGCGATCTCTGCGAGGCCCACTTCCCGCACGTCGAGCTCTACGGCCTGCACCACGCCCGCAAGCTCGCCGTCCACCAGGCGGCGATCGAGCGGCTGGGCTGGGACTCGGTCCACTCACGCCTCGGCATCACCGACTCCTTCTACAGCCGTTTCGTGCCGGCGATCTCCGAGCGCGACTTCAGGCTCGTGCCCGGACGGGAGGACCCTGCCTCCCTCGACCGGGCCCTCGACTTCCTCGCCGTCCTGCGTCCCTGAGATGAGTTCGCCCGGCCGCGCAGCGCTGGTGCTGCATACCCACATGCCCTACGTCGAGGGCTTCGGGACCTGGCCCTTTGGCGAGGAGTGGCTCTGGGAGGCAGTCGCGACCAGCTACCTGCCGCTAGCCGACCTGCTCGACACCGGCGCTCCGCTGACCCTCTCGCTGACGCCGGTCTGCGCCGACCAGCTGGAGGCGCCCGGGGCCATGGAGCGCTGCACCGCCTTCCTGCGCGATGTGCGGCCGGCCTCGCACCGGCTCGACGTTGAGGCCTTCGAAGAGGCCGGCGAGTCGCAGCTCGCCGCCGAGATGGAGCGGGCGGCCGTGCAGTACGAGGAGGCTCTCGCCGCACTCGATGCCTGCGGGGGAGACGTACTCGGGCGCCTCGCGCCCCACGTCGCGTGGACCAGCAGCGCCACCCACGCGATCCTGCCGCTGCTGGCCACCGACGCCGGCATCCGGCTCCAGATGCGGACGGGGATCGCCGCCCATCGCCGCCGGTTCGGCGACCGCTGGCGCGGCGGCTTCTGGCTTCCCGAGTGCGCCTGGGAGCCCCGGCTGGGAAGGATGGCCGAGGAGGCTGGGGTGCACGCCGCATGCGTCGAGCTGACTGCCTTCGTGCCTGCCGGCGACCGGCGCCATCTCCAGGTCCTGCGCAGCGACGAGGGCCCGCTGCTGGCCCCGATCGACCGCGAGCTGATCGACCTCGTCTGGGGAAGGGAGGGGTATCCGTCCGGCGCCGCCTACCGGGACAGCCACCGGCGCACCGCACGTGACCATCGCCCGTGGGCCAACGACGGGTCGGTCTACGACCCCGATCGCGCGGCGGCACAGGCGCGGGCCGATGCCGCCGACTTCTCCGGGCGCGTCGCGGCGCGCATCCGGGACGGAGGCCTCTGCACGCTGGCCTTCGACACCGAGCTCTTCGGACTCTGGTGGCACGAGGGGGTCGTCTTCCTCGAAGCGCTCGTGGGGGAGCTGGCCGACCGTGGCGTCGACCTCGTCCACCTCGACGACGCGCTTGCCGACGTCGCGGCGGAGCCATGGCCGGATGGCCTGCGGGAGTCGACGAGCTGGGGCACCGGCGGTCGCCTCGCGACCTGGTCGGGACCGGCGGTCGCCGACATCGCCTTCGCCCAGCGGGCAGCCGAGCTCGAGCTGCTCGCCGCCGGCCCCGGGGTGAGCGAGCGCGCCGTCCGCGAGCTTCTGGCGGTGCAGTCGAGCGACTGGGCCTTCATGGTCGAGGGTGAGCTCGCCGGCCCGTATCCGCGCGAGCGCCTGGAGGCGCACCTCGAAGCCCTCGGCGAGGCGCTCGGGCCGGTACCCTCGCAGGAGCAGGCGATCGGCAACCTTGCGCCGGACCTCTCGCTGGCGCCGATCCTCGAGCCATGAACCGCGTCCTCATCCTCTCCTGGGAATACCCGCCGGTCGTAGAAGGCGGCCTGGCGCGCCACGTCTGCAAGCTGGCCGAGAACCTGGTCGCCCAGGGCACCGAGGTACACGTCCTGACGAGGGGCGACGAGTCGATGGAGGAGGAGACCGTCCAGGAGGGAGTCTTCGTCCACCGCGTCCGCGAGCCGGCCCGGCCCCGGGACCTGGCCGAGTTCGTCACCTGGATCGAGCACATGAACGCCGACATGCTGGCCGCCGGCGTAGAGCTTGGCGATCGCTACGACTTCGACCTCGTCCACGGCCACGACTGGCTCGTCGCCGTCGCCTGCGACCACCTGGCAAACCGCTTCCACCGGCCGCTCGTGATGACGATCCACGCGACCGAGTACGGCCGCCACCAGGGGTGGGTGGAGGAGCACCCCCAGAGCTGGATCAACGGCGTCGAGCGCTGGATCACCGGCCGCGCCGACCGGGTGATCACCTGCTCGCACTACATGCGCGGCCACGTCGCCGACATCTTCGACCTCGACGAGTCCCGGGTGACGGTGATCCCGAACGGGATCGACCCGCTCGACCTCCAGCCGGTCGATGACCTCGAGCAGCTGCGGGCCGAGTTCGCAGCACCCGACGAGCAGCTCGTGCTCCTTGTGGGACGTCTGGTTTACGAGAAGGGCTTCCAGCTCGCCCTCGAGGCGCTGCCTCCGATCATCGAGCGGGTCGGCAACGTCCGCTTCCTGGTCGCCGGCTCGGGCACCCACGAGGAGGAGCTCAAGGAGCAGGCCGAGGAGCTCGGCCTGATGGAGCACGGCACGTTCATGGGCTGGATCGGCGACGACGTCCTGCACTCGCTCTACCGGATCGCCGACCTGTGCGTGGTGCCGAGCCTCTACGAGCCCTTTGGCCTCGTGGCGCTCGAGGCGATGGCCAGCGGCTGCCCGTGCATCGTCGCCGACACCGGTGGCCTGCGCGAGGTGGTGCCGGCCGGCGAGAAGGTCGGGCTGCGCTTCAACGGCGGCGACCCCGAGCACCTGGGCGTGATGATCGAGCGGATGCTCACCGACGACGAACTGCGCGAGCGGCTTATCGCCGAGGCTTCCGAGCACGTCCTCTCGTTCGACTGGGCCGACGTGGCCCGCCAGACGAGCCGCCTCTACGGCGAGACGATCGCCGCGCGCTCCGGCGCCTAGCCGAAACGCATCGACTGCGGCGCCTCGCGCATGCGCAGCACGCGCGCGGGGATCCCCGCCACGACGGCGTTCTCCGGGACGTCGCGGGTGACGACGGCGCTGGTGCCGACGATCGCGTTGTCGCCGACGGTCACGCCGCGCAGGATGCAGGCTCCGTAGCCGAGCCAGCAGTTGTGGCCGACCCGGACGTCGCGCTTGTAGATCCCCTGCTCGCGGATCGGCCGGTCGACCTCGACGACGCCGTGGTCGAAGTCGATCAGCATCACGCGGTCGGCGAGGATGCACTCGCGCCCGATCGAGACGTGCTGGAAGGCGGAGATCGTGCACTCCTGGCCCAGGACGGTCTTGGCCCCGATCTCCACCTCGCCCTCGTGGACCCGGAGCTTGCAGCCGTGCCCGATCCACGACCAGCGGCCGAGCCGCAGCACGGCGCCGCGGCCGATCTCGAAGGTCACCCCGGGGCCCACGAAGCAGAGGCCGTCGGTCTGCAGGCGCCGGCCCCAGCGCAGCTTCAGCCAGGCCCAGCGCAGAGCGAGCCGCAGGTACTTCGGGGTGAGCATCCCGTTGCGGCGCGCGAAGGCGAGCAGGGCGACGGGGCCGCCGTGGAGCGGGGGAGGGGGCGGGCGCAGGCCGTCGACCGGGGGAGCCTGCGCGGCCTGCTCGGGGGCGGCCGTGGACATTGCGGGAAAAGCCTAGCCCCGGGCGCCTGCGTCCACCGGACCGGCCGCTAGTCTCGCCCGCAGTGAGCCCGAGCACCACCGACAGCCTCGCCGAGCGCCTGGTGGCCGGAGACCGCAGGGCGCTTGCGAGGGCGATAACCCTCGTCGAGTCGGACGACCCGCGGGGCTGGGAGCTCGTTCGCGAGGTCTATCCGAAGACCGGACAGGCCTCGATCGTCGGCCTCACCGGCGCGCCGGGCGCAGGCAAGTCCACCCTGATCAGCGCGCTCACGAAGCTGCGCCGCGAGCAGGGCCGGAGCGTCGGCGTGCTCTCGATCGATCCCTCGTCCCCGTTCACGCAGGGCGCCCTGCTGGGCGACCGCATCCGCCTTACCGAGCACTTCCTCGACAAGGAGGTCTTCATCCGCTCGATGGCCAACCGCGGCGCGCTGGGCGGACTTTCGGAGGCGACCCTCCAGGCCGCGCTGCTGATGGACGCCGCCGGGCGGCAGGACATCTTCCTCGAGACGGTCGGGGTCGGCCAGGCCGAGGTCGACATCATCGACCACGCCGACACCGTCGTCCTCGTCCTCATGCCCGGCTCCGGCGACTCGATCCAGGCGCTCAAGGCCGGGGTCATGGAGATCCCCGACATCATCGTCGTCAACAAGGCCGACCACCCCCTCACCGAGACGATGGTCCGCGAGATCCGCGGGGTCCTCTCGCTCGCCCCGGCCGACGGGCGCCAGATCCCGATCGTCCGGACCGAGGCCGCCCGTGGCGAGGGAGTCCCGGAGCTCGCCGCCGAGCTCGACGCCCACCGCGCCTACATCGAGGCCGAGGGGATGCTTTCCGAGCGCCGCCGCCGCAACCTGCGCAGCGAGGTCATCTCGATCTGCGCCAACCGGCTGCGCCGTGAGCTCGAGTCGCGGCTGGAGACCGACGAGGAATTCGAGGCGCTTCTGGCCGAGGTGGTCGAACGCCGCCTCGATCCCGCCAGTGCCGCCACCCGGGTGCTCGAAGAGCGCTCGGACTGACCCGCCGCTCAGGCGCCGAGGATCGACCAGGGCAGCGGGCCCGTGGGCGGTGAGAGTCCGGCGTCCGGGGCGATGTGGCCGGCGACCAGCAGCCAGAGGGTCAGCGCCACGCCGATGGCCGAGAGGGCGATCCCGGGGCCGGGCAGCCGCCGCATGCCCCAGGCGCAGAGCGCACCGGCGACCGGCAGGACGGTGGCGAGCGCCTCGCCCGGCGCCCGTTCTGCGAACCAGGGCACGAGCAGCACAGCGGTGAATACAGCCGCCGCGCAGATGAGGGCCAGGAAGGCGGTGGCCACCTCGATGTCGATCGCCTCGGGCAGGGCGCGGGCGAGCCGCTCGCGCCGGGAGTGCCAGAGCAGCCACAGCGAGACGAAGGCGAGCGCCAGGACCGGGGCAAAGAGCAGGATCCCCACCTCGGGCGCCAGCCAGAGGCCGAGCAGCCGCGGCAGCCGGCCTGCGTAGTCGGCGGCCGTCTCGGCGCCGAACGGCGCTCCCGGCTCGTTGGAGGCGGCCAGAGGGGTTACGCCCCCGAAGAGCCGACCGTTGACGGTGACGTAGAAGACGAGCGAGACGAGGACGAGCTCGAGGGCCACCAGCCCGGCCCACCCGCGACGCCGGCGCCTCAGCCAGCGAAAGAGGGCGGCGACGACCACCGCCCCGGGCAGCAGCCCGATCGGGCCGGCCCACGGGATGAGCGCGAGCAGCAGGCCGGCACCCAGCGGCGCGGCACGGGTGAGCGACTCGCGGCAGCGCAGGGCGAGAGCCGCCGCGCCGGCCAGCAGGGCGCCGACCGTCGCCGCGGGGGAGATAGTGGTGGCGGCCAGCACCGCCGGCGGGCTCAGCCCCACCGCCAGGACGGCGCCGGTCGCCCAGGGGTCGGGCGCCAGCCGGCGGGCGATCGAGACCGCCGCAGCCATCCCCAGCGCGGCGATGATCGCCAGGAATACCTCCACCCCGCGAACCCCGCCGAGGGCGTAGGCGGGGGCGATCATGGCGGGGAAGCCGATCCCCTGGGGCTCGAGCAGGCGCCCCTCGATCACGTCCGCCCGGGGGGAGAGGACAGGCCCGTCGAAGAGGAGCCAGTCGCGGGCCTCGTAGTTGTTGGTGAGGTCGAGGTCGCCGTCGCTGACCAGCGACTCGGTGCTGAGCAGGACGTGGGCCTCGTCGCTGCGCAGCTCGCTCAGCCCGCTGGCCGGGAGCCCCGCGCCGGCGAGGTAGAAGGCCAGGCAGAGAAAGAAGACCAGCGCCGGGCCGGCGAGCGAGGAGCGCCTTCCTGCACGCTCCAGCCTGCGTGGGTCGAGTTCGGGTGTTCCTGCCGCGTGGGCCTCGGCGCCCATCGCCGCCCGATCAGAGCCCGAGCGCCCGGGCGATCACCATCTGCTGGACCTCGTCGGTCCCCTCGCCGATGGTGAGGATCTTCGAGTCGCGGTAGAGGCGGCTTACCGGGTACTCGTCGATCCAGCCGTAGCCGCCGTGGATCTGGACCGCCTCGTCGGCGACCTTCACGGCCAGCCGTCCGGCCATCAGCTTGGCCTGCGAGGCGCTCTTGGCCACCGGCTGCCCGTTGTCCTTCTCCCAGGCGGCCTTCCAGACCATCAGCCGTGCCGCCTCGATCTCGGTCGACATGTCGGCGAGCTTGCCCTGGATCAGCTGGAAGCGGCCGATCGGCTGGCCGAAGGCGACGCGCTCGTTTGCGTAGGCGAGGGCCTCCTCGAAGGCACCCTGGGCCAGGCCGACCCCCATCGCTGCCACCCCGATCCGTCCCGAGTCGAGCCCGGTCAGGCACTGCTTGAGCCCGGTGCCGCGCTCGCCCAGGAGGTTCGCCTCCGGGACCCGGCAGTCGGTGAAGGTCAGGGGACGGGTGTCGGAGGCGTGCCAGCCGACCTTGCGGTAGGGCTCGCCCTGCTCGTAACCCGGGGTCCCGTTGGGAACGATGATGTTGGAGATCTCCGGCTTGCCGTTGCTCTCCCCGGTAACCGCGGTGATCGCCACGTGGCCGCTGATCTCGGTACCGGCGTTGCTGATGAACTGCTTGGCCCCGTTGATCACCCACTCGCCGTCCTCAAGGGTTGCGCGGGTCTTCGTTGCGCCCGCGTCGGAGCCGGCCTCGGGCTCGGTCAGGCCGAAGGCGCCGAGCTTGCGGCCCGAGCAGAGGTCCGGCATCAGCTCGGCCTTCTGCTCCTCGGTCCCGAATTCGCTGATCAGCCCTACGCCGAGCGAGGTGTGGGCGGCCATCGTCACGGCGACCGAGCCGTCCACGCGGGCGAGCTCCTCGCAGGCGATGGCGTAGGCGAGCGTGTCGCCGCCGGCCCCTCCGTACTCCTCGGGGAAGGGGATCCCCATCCATCCGAGCTCTCCCATCCGTGCGATCACCTCGTACGGGAAGCGGTGCTCGCGGTCGATCTCCTCGGCGATCGGGGCGATCTCGCTGTCGGCGAATTCGCGAACGGTCTGCTGGAGGAGGCGGTGGTCGTCGGAAAGGGCGAAATCCATGAGCGACAGCCTATGGTCTGCCGCCCGGTGCAGGAATCGCCCGCCGCGGGCGTCGCCGGCCGTTTAGCATCAGTCGCCCAGCAGACTTCAACCCCGGAGCCACCGAATGCCCAAGACCGTGATCCTCTCCTCCGCCCGCACGCCGATCGGCAAGATGGGGGGCGCCCTCGCCCCGCTTTCGGCCGTGGAGCTCGGCGGCATCGCCATCGCCGAGGCGCTCGACCGCGCCGGCGTCGCGCCGGACCAGGTCGATCACGTGATCATGGGAACCGTCCTCCAGGCCGGGCAGGGCCAGATTCCCTCGCGCCAGGCGCAGATCGAGGCGGGGATCCCCAAGGAGGTCTCCTCGGAGACGATCAACAAGGTCTGCGCATCCGGCGTCCGGGCGACGGTCATTCTCGACCAGGCGATTCGCGCCGGCGACGCCGAGGTGGGGGTGGCCGGCGGCATGGAGTCGATGTCGAACGCTCCCTACCTGCTGCCCGGCGCGCGCTTCGGCTTCCGGATGGGGGAGACCAAGGCGCTCGACTCGATGGTCAGCGACGGGCTCACCAACCCGTTCTCCGGCCGCCAGATGTTCGACGAGGCCACCGAGGTCGGCGACGAGCTGGAGATCTCGCGTCCCGACCTCGACCGCTGGGCGGTGCGCTCCCACGAGCGCACGATCGCCGCGACCGAGGACGGCCGGCTCCCCGAGGAGATCGTCGCCGTCACCGTCAAGGGCCGCAAGGGCGACACGGTCGTCGAGGTTGACGAAGCTCCCCGGCCCGACACCTCGCTGGAGACCCTCGCCAAGCTCCCCGGCCTGGTCTCCAAGGAGGGAAGCCACACCGCCGGCAACTCGCCGGGAGTCAACGACGGGGCCGGCGCGCTGGTCCTCGCCTCCGAGGAATGGGCGCAGGCCAACGGCCACGAGCCGCTCGCCGAGATCGTCGCCCACGCCCAGAGCGCCGGCGAGTACGCCTACCTGGCGACCACTCCCGCCAGCGCCGCGATGAAGGCGCTCGACAAGGCCGGCCTGCAGCCCGGGGACATCGACCTCTGGGAGATCAACGAGGCCTTCGCCTCGGTAGCGCTTAACTCGATCAACGCCCTGGGCATCGACGAGGAGCGCGTCAACGTCAACGGCGGCGCCGTGGCCATGGGCCACCCGATCGGCGCCTCCGGCGCGCGCATCATCGGCGCCCTCGTCCATGAGCTTCGCCGTCGCGGAGGCGGGCTGGGCTGTGCGGCGATCTGCTCCGGCGGAGGCCAGGGCGACGCCATCATCATCCGCGTGAACGGGGCCTAGGTGGAAGAGGGCGACGGCACGCCCACCGCAGCAGCGTTCTTCGACCTCGACCGGACGCTGGTCGCCGGCTCCTCCGGCTTCTACTGGGCCCGCGCGGCGATGGACGCCGGGGTGATCAGCCGTCGGCGGATGGCCCGGATCGTCCTCCAGAACCTCGAGTTCCGCCTTCGCGGCTCGACCGACGAGGGCACGGAGAAGATGCGGGCCGAGATCTCGGCGATGGTCGCCGGCCGCCGGCAGGTCGACCTCGCCCGGATGATGCCCGAGGTGCTCGCCGGGGTCCTCCCGCGCCTCTACCCGCAGATGCTGAAGCTGGCCTACGGCCACCAGGACGCCGGCCGGAAGGTCTACATCGCCACCGCCTCCTCCCAGGCCCTGGCCGACATCCTCAGCGAGATCCTGGGGTTCGACGGCGGAATCGGGCAGGTCTCCGAGGTGGTCGATGGCCGCTTCACCGGCCGTGACGCCGACGTATTCACCTACCGGGACGGAAAGGCCGAGCGCATCCGCACGCTCGCCGCCCGCGAGGGCATCGACCTCTCTGCCTCTTGGGCCTACTCGGACTCCGAGTCCGACCTGCCGATGCTCCGTCTCGTCGGGCATCCCGTGGCCGTCAACCCCGACCGTGAGCTCGAGCGGGTGGCGGAGGAGGAAGGCTGGGAGGTCCTGCGCTTCGAGCAGCTCGGGCGAAAGCTGATGGCCCTCGGCGCGCTGGTGCTGATGGGCCTCGTGGGAACCGCCGGACGCACGGTGGTCTCCCGCCGCGGGGCGGTGCCGCCCGCCTCGCCGCGGCGCCGGGTCGGCTGGCGGTCGCGCTAGGCGCCCGCCCGGCGGCGACGTATTCTCTGACCATGGCGATCAGCCCCCAGGACCCGCGGGCGCTCGACGACGAGTGGCGCGAGCTGTTCGAGGCGACCCCGGAGAGGGACGCCTCCTTCACGACCCTCTCGGGCGTCCCGATCGAACCCCTCTACACGGAGGCCGACCTGCCGGACCAGGGCCAGGTCGGCGTTCCGGGGCTCTACCCCTTCACCCGCGGCGTATACCCGTCCATGTACCGGGGGCGGCTGTGGACGATGCGCCAGTTCGCCGGGTTCGGGAGCGCCGAGGAGACCAACCGCCGTTTCCGGTACCTGCTCGACCACGGCCAGACCGGCCTCTCGACCGCGTTCGACATGCCGTCGCTGATGGGCCACGACTCCGACAGCCCGCTCTCGCTGGGCGAGGTCGGCCGCGAGGGCGTCGCCGTCGACACCCTCGACGACATGGAGACCCTCTTCCAGGGCATCGACCTGGGCGAGGTCTCGGTATCGATGACCATCAACGCGCCTGCGGCGGTGATGCTCGCCTTCTACGTCGTGGCCGCCGAGCGCCAGGGCGTCCCGGCCGACCGTCTCGCCGGCACGATCCAGGCCGACATCCTCAAGGAGTACATCGCCCAGAAGGAGTGGTGCTTCCCGATCGACCCGGCGATGCGGGTGATGGGGGACATGATCGAGTGGTGCTCGAAGGAGATGCCGCGCTGGCACCCGGTCTCGATCAGCGGGTACCACATCCGCGAGGCGGGGGCCACGGCTGCCCAGGAGCTGGCCTTCACCCTCAAGGACGGGCTGACCTACGTCGAGCAGGCGGTCGAGCGCGGCCTCGACGTCGACTCCTTCGCCCCGAGGCTGTCGTTCTTCTTCAACGCCCAGATCGACTTCTTCGAGGAGATCGCGAAGTACCGGGCCGCACGGCGCATCTGGGCCCGCGAGCTGCGCGAGACCTTCGGCGCCAAGGACCCGAAGAGCTGGCTGATGCGCTTCCACACCCAGACCGCCGGCGTTTCGCTGACCGCCCAGCAGCCGCTCAACAACATCACCCGCACCGCGATCGAGGCCCTCGCGGGGGTCCTTGGGGGAACCCAGTCGCTGCACACCAACAGCTACGACGAGGCGCTGGCGCTGCCGACGGAGGAGGCGGTGCGCGTCGCCCTGCGCACCCAGCAGATCATCGCCTTCGAGACCGGCGTCACCAACACGATCGACCCGCTCGGCGGCTCCTACTTCGTAGAGGCGCTCACCGACGAGATGGAGCGCCAGGCCTACGACTACTTCCGCCGTATCGACGAGCTCGGGGGCATGGTGGAGGCCGTCAAGCAGAACTACCCCCAGCGCGAGATCGCCGACTCCAGCTACGAGCTCCAGCAGGAGATCGACTCCGGCCGCCGCGTGGTCGTCGGGGTGAACGACTTCACCGACGGCGACGACGACGAGACCCCGATCCTCAAGATCGGCCTCGAGGTCGAGCGCGAGCAGGTCGACCGCCTCGCCGGCGTCAGGGCCCGGAGGGACGGCGCCGAGGTCGAGGCCTCGCTGGCCGCGCTGCGCCAGGCCGCCGCCCGGGAGGACGAGAACCTGATGCCCCACCTGATCACCTGCGCCCGCGCCTGGGCCAGCGAGGGCGAAGTGATCGAGTCGCTGCAGGAGGTCTTCGGCGGCTTCACCGAGCAGCCGGTCTTCTAGCCGCGCTCCCGCGGCGGCGGCCGGTCCGCGACAGGAGCGGGCCAACCGGCACCCGGATGCGCGCGGGCGGTTATCATCGCCGCACGATGCGCCTCAAGATCGCTTTTGCCACGGCCCTCGCAGCGACAGCAGTCGCTGCCGTCCCAGCCTCGTCGATGGCCATCTCCGGCCCGGTGGCCGGTGCCTCGGCGACCAAGACGATCCTGGTCAAGGACAACTTCTTCTCCCCGCGATCGATCACGGTCGCCCGAGGGACGACGCTCAGGTTCGTCTGGCGCGGCCGGAGCTTCCACAACGTGGCGCTCGGCCGCAAGATCCTGATCTCCAACCGGCGCTCGGGAACCGGCGCGGTCCGGGTGTCGAGCCCGGTGACCCTCATCTGCACGATCCATTCCGGCCAGAAGCTGGCCGTCCGGGTCCGCTAACCCGCGCGGCGGCGACAGGCCGTAGGGGGTACCCTCCGGTCCGCTGGCCGTCGCCCCATGAACGCTCCCGCAACACAGAAGATCCGCGTAGTCGTGGCCAAGCCTGGCCTCGACGGCCACGACCGTGGCGCGAAGATCATCGCCCGCGCCCTGCGTGACGCCGGCATGGAGGTCATCTACACGGGCCTGCACCAGACCCCGGAGCAGATCGTCGAGACGGTCGTCCAGGAGGACGCCGACGCCGTCGGCCTCTCGATCCTCTCCGGCGCGCACATGACGCTGGTTCCGCGGGTCGTCGACCTGCTGCGCGAACAGGGGATCGACGACGTGCTCGTCACCGTGGGCGGAACGATCCCCGCCGACGACATCCCGCAGCTCAAGGAGCTGGGGGTCGCCGAGGTGTTCACGCCGGGGACTCCCACCCAGGCGATCATCGACTTCATCTCCGGCTCCGTACAGGAGAGGGAACCGCGCTAGATCTGCGGGATTCTCGTCCCGAAGCCGAAACCGAAGCACCCGACTGACTAGTCAGTCAACAGCCCCGATAAACTGCCAACAACGTCCGAAACAGGAGAATCCGAAGTGAAGATCTGCGTTCTCGTCAAGGAAGTGCCCGACGCCGCCGTCCAGAAGCGCATCGACCCGTCCACGGGCCGCATGGACCGCAGCGGGGAGAAGAACCTCAACCCGTACGACACCCACGCCATCGAGGCGGCGATGCAGCTCAAGGAGAGCGGCGCGCTGCCGGTCGAGGAGGTCGTGGCCGTCTCCATGGGTCCCGACTCCGCAGAGCGCGCCCTCCACAAGGCCGTCTCGCTCGGCGCCGACCGCTCGATCCACCTGAGCGACGAGTCGCTCGCCGGCTCGGACGTCGCCGCCACCGGCTACGCGCTCTCCCAGGTTCTCGAGCGCGAGAAGCCCGACCTGGTCCTGCTCGGCCAGCAGTCCGATGACGGCGAGTGCTACACGATCGGCGCCGTCGTGGCCGACCACCTGGGGATGCCCTCGCTGACCCAGGTCATCAAGATCGACGTCGAAGGCGGGGACAAGCTCCGCGCCGAGCGCCAGGCCGAGTACGGCTACGACACCGTCGAGGTCGCCCTGCCCGCCGTCATCTCGGTCGGCGACGCGATCAACGAGCCCCGCTACCCGTCGCTCAAGGCGATCATGGGGGCAAAGAAGAAGCCGCTGGAGAAGGTCGCCGCCGGGGACGTCGGTATCGACGCATCCAAGGTCGGAGGGGACCATTCCGCCGCCCAGTGGACCGGCTCCAAGGAGCCGCCCAAGAAGGAGGCGGGCAAGATCATCGAAGACGAGGACACCAACGAGACGGTCGAGCAGATCGTCGCCTGGCTTGACGAGAGGAAGCTGATCTGAGTATGGCCAACATCCTGGTTTACGCCCTCCAGTACGAGGGCGCTTTCAACAAGAACTCCCTCGGAGCCGTCTCCGAGGCCGCCAAGCTCGCCTCCGAGATCGGTGGCGAGGCCCACGCGATCGTCGTCGGCGAGGGAGTCAGCGACGACCTCTGCAGCTCGCTCGGCAATTACGGGGCCACCAAGGTCCTGCGAGCCGAGGGACCCGAGGGGCTCGCCCAGCCGGTCGTCGACGCGATGGCTGCCGCCATCGGTGCCGGCGACTACGGCTACGCGCTCTTCGGGGGCGGCCTGCTCGGCTTCGAGATCGGCGCCGGCCTGGCCGCGCGCCTGAACGCCGGCGTGGCGATGGAGGTCACCGCGGTGCGCGCCGAGGGCGGCAAGCTCGTCGCCGAGCGCCCGATCCTCGGTGACTCGGCCATCTCCGAGATCTCCTTCCGCAGCGACCTCGGGATCATCATCGGGCGCCTCAACGCGTTCGAGATCACCGAGACCGGCGGCAGCGCCACCGTCGAGGACCTGAGCGTCGACTACTCGCCGTTCAGCTCGCAGGCGACGATGGTCACCCGCGGCGAGCAGCGCGGCGAGGAGGTCGACATCGAGGGCGCCGACGTCCTTATCGCCGGCGGCCGCGGGCTGGGCAGCGAAGAGGGCTTCCAGCTCTGCGAGGACCTCGCCGGGGCCTTCGGGGGCAACTCGGCCGTCGCCGCGACCCGCGCGGTCGTCGACGCCGGCTGGTTCCCGTACGCCGGACAGATCGGCCAGACCGGCAAGACGGTCGCGCCGAAGCTCTACCTGGCGGCCGGCATCTCCGGAGCGATCCAGCACAAGGTCGGCATGCAGAGCTCGGAGACGATCGTGGCGATCAACAAGGACGCCAACGCCCCGATCTTCGAGTTCAGCGATCTCGGCATCGTCGGCGATCTCAACAAGATCATGCCGAAGCTGACCGAGGCGGTTAAGGCCAAGAAGGGGTCCTGAGCGATGGCCGGCAGCAACGGCAAGGTGGTTCCGGGGGCATACCCGCCCCCCGTCGACTCCCCGGGCGAGTTCATCAAGCGTGAGCTCGACCACGAGGACGAGCGGATCGACGTCGGCGTAGCCATCGTCGGTGGCGGTACCGCCGGACTTGCCTGCGCCAACCGGCTGCTGCAGCTGCTGGCCGACGATCCCGAGACGCTCGAGCGTCTCGGAGAGGTCCCGGTAGCGGTAATCGAGAAGGCCAAGAGCTGCGGAGGGCACAACCTCTCCGGGGCCGTGATGCGCCCCGGTCCGCTCGAGGAGCTCTTCCCCGACATGACCCGCGAGGAGTGGCGCCAGGCCGGCTTCGCCTACGGCGAGGTGGAGAAGGAGGCGGTCTACCTGCTTCCCAACTCGAAGACCAAGGTCCGTATCCCGCCGCCCCCGCCGCAGAAGAACCACGGCAACGAGGTCATTTCGGTCTCCGAGATGTGCCGCTTCATGCAGGAGAAGGCCGAGGAGAACGGCGCCTACATCCTCACCGAGACCGCAGCGACCGAGCTGCTCGTCGAGGACGGCGTCGTCCGCGGCGTGCGCTCCGGCGACAAGGGCCGCGGCAAGGACGGCGAGGAGATGTCCAACTTCGAGCCCGGCGCCGACGTGACGGCCCAGGCCACCGTCCTGGCCGAAGGCTGCTGGGGCAGCCTTACCGGCGCGGCGATCCGCGAGTTCGACCTCGCCGAGGGCCGCGAGCCGATGGTCTGGGAGCTGGGTGTAAAGGAAGTCTGGAAGGTCCCCAAGCCGCTTGACCGGGTAATCCACACCCTCGGCGGATGGCCGCTGCATCTCTCTTCCAAGTACCACCAGATCGGCGGCTCCTGGATCTACCCGATGAAGGACGAGAAGACCGGCGACGACCTGGTCTCGATCGGCTTCGTGGTCGACCTCGACTACGCCGACGCCACCACCTCGGCCCATGACCTCCTCCAGACCTTCAAGACGCACCCGCTGGTCAAGAAGATCCTGGACGGTGGGGAGCGCGTCGCCTGGGGCGCCAAGGCGCTTCCGGCCGGCGGCTACTGGGCGATGCCCAAGCTCTCCATGCCCGGCGCGGTGCTTGTCGGCGACTCGGCCGGCATGGTCAACACGGCCGCCCTCAAGGGCGTCCACTACGCGATCCAGTCGGGAATCCTCGCGGCCGAGGCGATCTACGCGACGCTCGCGCGCGGCGAGGCGCTGGAGGCCTACGAGGACGCGGTCGAGGACTCGATCATCGGGCGTGACCTCTACGAGGTGCGCAACGTCCGCCAGCCGTTCGCCAAGGGCTTCCTGCAGGGGGGCCCGATCGTCAACCTGATGATCGCCTCCAAGGGGCGGTTCCCGGGCGGGCGCTGGTCGCTGCACCGCAACGACGCCCAGCCGATGTTCATCGGCAACACCGACAAGCGTTACGTCCAGCCCGACGGCAAGTACACCTTCGACAAGCTCTCGAGCGTCTACATCACCGGTAACCAGACCCGTGACGATGCCCCCAACCACATCCGGGTGCAGACCAACGTGCCCCGGGTGGTGGCCGAGACCTGGAAGTGGATGTGCCCGGCCGGCGTCTACGAGATCCCGGAGGACGCGCCCGAAGAGGGTGACGTCGACGTGATCGTCAACTACACCAACTGCGTCCAGTGCGGCGCGATCACGGCCAAGGGCGGCCGCCTCACCACGCCCGAGGGCGGCGACGGCCCGCTCTACCAGGTCACCTGACCCTCCAGCCAGCCCGACCGCAACGTTTGCGGGTAGGCCGTGTTAGGAAAGGCTGATGGCACGCTTCCTTCTGCCCCCAAGCGCTTTGGCGACGGCATTCGCCGCGGTGGCCCTTGCCGCCCCGGCCAGCGCCGCCCCGGCCCCGGCCGATTCGGCCGCGACCGTTGGGCTCGGCGCATCGCTCGAGAGCTGCTCGACCTCCGGCGAGGCCGGCCGTTCGGCGGTCTTCAGCGCCGCCATGCCGGCGCTGGCCCGCTCGAGCCGGATCCAGATGCGGTTCGACCTCTTCACCCGGCCCGACATCGGCGGACTCTGGAAGCCGGTCTCCGGAGTGCCGACCTTCGGAACCTGGGACTCGGCAGTCCCCGGTGCCGGCGGGCTTAAGGTCACCAAGCAGGTGAACGGACTGCGCCTGGGCAGCGCCTACCGGGCGACCGTCAGATTCCGGTGGCTGGCCGCCTCCGGGAAGGTCATGCGCAAGGTCGCCCGCGCGTCGCGCGTCTGCGCCCAGCCCGACCCTCGCCCCGACCTCGGCGTAGCCGCGCGCGGCGCCTCCGGTGACCTGGTGGTCGTCGTGCGCAACCTCGGGCGCCAGGCCGGGCCTTTCGAGTTGAGGGTTAGCTCCGGCGGGCGCCAGCTCCTCTCCCAGAAGATCTCAGGCCTGGGAGCCGGCCGTGCCCGCCCGCTGGTCATCCGTGACCTCGAATGCGAGCCGGGGTCGACGGTGAAGGTGACCGTCGATCCGGGCGAGTCGATCGCCGAGCGCAGCGAGGCCAACAACAGCGCCGAGCTGCGGTGCCCGGCCTCCAGCTAGACTCGGCAACCGCGATGAAGTCTGAGATCCACCCCGATTACGTCGAGTCCACGGTTCGCTGCACCTGCGGCAACGAGTTCGTGACGCGCTCGACGCTGCCCGAGCTCCACGTGGAGATCTGCTCCAACTGCCACCCGTTCTACACCGGCCGGCAGAAGCTGGTCGACACCGGTGGACGTGTGGAGCGCTTCCGCCGCCGCGCCGCCAAGCGCTCGTCGGCGAAGTCCTGAACCGGGCCATGGCCGAGGGGGCGCAGGCGCCGTCGGCACCCGCGCTCGACGCGGAGCCCGCCGAGTGGGCGGCCACGGCCGATGCCCCGATCGGGGGCCAGGCGGTGCTCGAGGGCGTGATGATGCGCGGGGTGGGTGGCTGGGCCGTCGCCTGTCGCCTGCCGGCGCCCGACCAGCTCGACGACACCGGTGAGCGCGCCGACCTCAACGACCCGCCGCGCGGGCCGATCGAGGTCGAGTCGAACAAGACGGTCTCGGTGCTCTCGCGCCACCGGCTGCTGCGGCTGCCGATCATCCGTGGCGTCGTGGCCCTCGGCGAGTCGCTGGTGATCGGCTTCAAGGCGCTGGGCATCTCGGCCAACGCCCAGACCCCGCAGCACGAAGAGCCGATCTCCGGGTTCGCCTGGGGGCTGACGATCCTCTTCTCCCTCGCCCTCGCCATCGGGCTCTTCTTCATCGTCCCGGTGACCCTCACCAACCTGATCAAGGACCAGCTCGGCTCGGCCTTCCTCTTCTGGCTGGTCGAGGGGATCCTCAGGACCGCGATCTTCCTCGGCTACCTGATCCTCCTCTCGAAGCTTCGCGATCTCCGTCGGGTATTCGAGTACCACGGTGCCGAGCACAAGACGATCTCCTGTTACGAGGCCGGGCTGCCGCTTACGCCCGAGAACGCCCAGCGCTTCTCCCGCCTCCACCCGCGCTGCGGGACGAGCTTCCTGCTGATCGTCATGATCGTCGCGATCTTCGTCTTCTCCCCGCTCGGGCTCCTGCCCTGGTGGGCGCTGGTCGTCAGCCGGATCGTCGGCGTACCGCTGATCGCCGGCATCTCGTTCGAGATCATCAAGTTCTTCGGGCGCCACCGGACCAACCGGATCGTCCAGGCCCTGATGTGGCCCGGGCTCAAGCTCCAGCTCCTGACCACCAGGAATCCCGACCTCAGCCAGCTCGCGGTGGCGATCGCCGCGATGGAGGCCGCGCTCGCCCTCGAGACCGACGGACCCCTCGACGAGAACCTCGTCGGCGTCGAGATCGCCGCCTAGCCCTCCTTCGGGCCCGACGCTCACCGGTACCCTCCCGGCCTGATGATCGAGGCGCTCGTCGAACGGATCGAGACCCGCTTCTCGGAGCTCTCGCAGGAGATCACCGACCCAGACGTGATCGCCGACCGGGAGCGCTACGCTCAGGTCGGGCGCGAATACCGGCGACTCGAGGAGGCGGCCGCGCTGGCCGCGCAGTGGCGCCGGGCCAGCGACGATGCCGCCGGTGCCCGCGAGCTGATCGCCGAAGGGGGAGACGACGATGAGCTGCGGGAGATGCTCTCCCAGTCGGAGTCGCGGATCGCCGAGCTCGAGGAGGAGCTGCGGCTGGCGATGGTCGAGGGCGACCCCAACGACGCCAAGAACGTGATCGTCGAGATCCAGGGCGGAACCGGGGGAGAGGAGGCCGGGCTCTGGGCCGGCGACCTCCAGCGGATGCTGATGCGCTACGCCGAGCGGCGCGGCTTCCAGGCCGAGGGCCTCGAAGCCTCCGAGGGCAAGTACACCTTCGCCATCAAGGGTGACGGCGCCTACTCGGTCTTCAAGTTCGAGGGCGGCACCCACCGGGTCCAGCGGGTGCCGGTGACCGAGTCACAGGGGCGGATCCACACCAGCACCGCGACCGTTGCCGTCCTGCCGGAGGCCGAGGAGGTCGACATCCAGGTCGACCCGAACGACCTCCAGGTCGACGTCTTCCGCTCGTCGGGGCCCGGCGGGCAGTCGGTCAACACCACCGACTCGGCGGTGCGGATCACCCACAAGCCCAGCGGCGTGGTCGTCTCGATGCAGGACGAGAAGAGCCAGCTTCAGAACCGGGAGAAGGCGATGCGGGTCCTGCGCGCCCGCCTATACGAGCAGGCGCTCGCCGAGCAGAACGCCGAGATCGCGGCCGACCGGCGCGCGCAGGTCGGCACCGGCGAGCGCTCCGAGAAGATCCGCACCTACAACTACCCGGACCGCCGCGTAACCGACCACCGGATCAAGCTCACCGTCCACGACCTCGACGGCGTCCTCGACGGCGGGCTGGACGAGTTCACCGCCGCCCTTCAGGCCGACGAGAAGAGCCGCCTCCTGGCCGCCCAGGCCGAGGCGTCCTGATGCGCGGCGCCAGCGTCGCCGAAGCGCTCGACAGCGCGGTGGTGGCGATAGGTGCCTCAGGCAGCCCGACCCCCCGGCTGGACGCCGAGCTTCTCCTCGCCGAAGCCGTCGGCGTAGGCCGGGAGGCGCTGGTGACCGGCCCGGAGCGGGAGCTGGAGCCGGGGCAGGCACGCCTCTTTCGTGACCTGGTGACGCGCCGCTCACGGGACGGCGAGCCGGTCGCCTACCTGCTGGGCCGCAGGGGCTTCCGGTGGATCGAGCTGGAGGTCGACCCCCGGGTGCTGGTCCCCCGCCCGGAGACCGAGCTGCTGGTGGAGGCCGCGCTCGATCTTCCCGCCGGCTCGCGCGTGCTCGACGTCGGGACCGGGAGCGGCGCGGTGGCGCTGGCTCTCAAGCAGGAGCGCCCGGACCTGGAGGTGACCGCCAGCGACGTCAGCGCCGACGCGCTCGCGGTGGCGGCCGCCAACCGCGACCGCCTCGGACTCGACGTGCGCCTCCAGCAGGCCGACCTCCTCGAGGGCCTCGGCGGCGGCTGGGACGCGATCCTCGCCAACCCGCCTTACGTGGCCGAGGGCGACCGCGCGCAGCTCCCGAGGGAGCTCTCCCACGAGCCCGACGGGGCGCTCTTCGCCGGCCCGGACGGGCTGGCCGTGATCCGGCGCCTGCTGCCCGCCGCGGCCGCCACCGAAGCGGCCCTCCTGGCCGTCGAGGTGGGGGAGGGCCAGCCCGACGGGGTGGCGGCGATGGCCGTTGCCGCCGGCTTTGGCGAGGCCTCCATCCTTGCCGACCTTGCCGGCATCGGCCGCGTGGTGGTGGCGACGCGGTGAGCGCCGTGGTCGAGCCCGGGCAGGTAACGGTGCTGGAGCGCTGCATGGCGGTGGGCGGCGTGGCCGTCTTCCCGTCGGACACCGTCTACGGGATCGCATGCGACCCGGGTCACCGTGAGGCCCACCGGCGCCTGTGCATGATGAAGGGGCGCGACCCGGGCCAGCCCTGCGCGGTGATGTTCTTCTCGCTCGACCGGGCGCTCGAGTCGCTTCCCGAGATCGGCCCGCGGACCCACGCGGCGCTTTCCGCGCTCCTTCCCGGGCCGGTGCTGGCGCTCCTTCCCAACCCCGCCGCGCGCTACCCGCTCGCCTGCGGTCAGCAGATCGACACCCTCGGCATTCGCGTCCCCGCCCTGGGGCCGGCCACCGCCGCGCTGGAGGAGATGCGCTGGCCGCTGCTGCAGACCAGCGCCAACCTGACCGGCGGCCCCGAGGCGGGGAGGATCGAGGAGGTCCCGGCCAAGCTGCGCGACGAGGCCGACCTGGTCATCGACGCCGGCGAGCTTCCCGGGGTGCCCTCGACCGTCGTAGACCTGCGCGACTACGAGTTCGAAGGCGCCTGGTCGGTGCTCCGCGAGGGCGCGCTGGCCGAGGAAGAGGTGGCCGGGCGGCTCTCCTGACCGGGGCGCTGTCCGGCGTGGATAACATCATCGGTCCATGCCCGAATACTCCTCCGCCGCAGAGTTCCTGGGCGCGCCTCTCAGCGAGGTCGACCCGCAGATAGCGGACGTGCTCCGCCTCGAGCTGGACCGCCAGCAGCGCACGCTCGAGATGATCGCCTCCGAGAACTTCGTCCCCGAGGCGATCCTCGAGTGTCAGGGGAGCGTGCTCACCAACAAGTACGCCGAGGGGTACCCGGGCAGGCGCTACTACGGCGGCTGCGAGTTCGTCGACATCGCCGAGCAGCTCGCGATCGACCGCGCCAAGGCCCTCTTCGGCGCCGAGCACGCCAACGTCCAGCCCCACTCGGGAGCCCAGGCCAACGCGGCCGTCTTCCACGCGCTGCTCGAGCCGGGGGACACGCTGATGGGCCTGTCGCTCGCCCACGGCGGCCACCTGAGCCACGGCATGAAGCTGAACCTTTCGGGGCGCCTCTACGACATCGCCGCCTACGAGGTCTCTCCCGACGACTACCTGGTCGACATGGACGAGCTCGAGAGGCTCGCGAAGGAGCGACGCCCGAAGATGATCATCGCCGGGTGGTCGGCGTACCCGCGGCACCTGGACTTCGCCCGCTTCCGGGAGATCGCCGACGAGGTTGGTGCCTACCTGCTCGTCGACATGGCGCACTTCGCCGGCCTGGTCGCCGCGGGGCTGCACCCGAGCCCGGTCCCCTACGCCGACGTGGTCACCAGCACCGTCCACAAGA
>JBBATA010000012.1:41885-47377 GCA_040399005.1 Solirubrobacteraceae bacterium | reverse complement strand
CCGAAGACCTTGTTGCCGTCCTTGTCGACGCAGGCCTCGAAACGCTTTGTCTTCGACCCCGAGGAGTAGCTCAGCTGCCGCTCACGGGCGCCATTGACGAAGAAGGAGCCCGGAATGTCGGATACCTGCAGCGAGGCGCGCTCGAGGGTGGTCGGGAAGTACCAGTCGGCAAGGGCGGCTCCCGGAGCTATTGCGCAGGCGGCGGTCGCCAATAGGGCGGTGGCAACGGTTCGTCTCACTGGTGGCATGGGAGGAAGCTAGCGGCCGCTGGTGACCGCCGCGCCGCTAGGGCTGGCAGGAGGGGCACCACCAGGTGGTCCGGCCGCCGACCTTGCCGCGTTCCATCGCTGTGCCGCAGTGCGGGCAGGAGGCGCCGCGGCGCCGGTAGCGGATCACCTCCCCCTTGTGGACGCCGCCGAGGCGGTGCGCTCGTCGCGTGGCGGCGCGCAGTTCGCGCCGGAGATGGTCGAGCTCCGCGTGGTCGAGTTCGCCGGCGGGATGCAGTGGCGAGATACCGGCCTGCCAGAGCGTCTCGTCGGCCAGCAGGTTGCCTACGCCGGCCACCTTCGACTGGTCCATCAGCCGCGCCTTGACCGGGGCGCTTCCCGTTCCGATCCGGGCGCGGAACTGCTCGCGGGTGATCCGCTCGGCGTCCGGGCCGAGCCCGGAGTGGTCGGGGTTGAGGACCGCGCGTGAGAGGCGCCGCTTGTCGCGCATGACCAGGGCGCCCCCATCGGCGAAGACGATCTTGAGCCGGTCCCAGGCCGGGTTGCGCAGGGGCTTGGGGTGGCCGGCGCCCTCGCCGGCGACGAGGATGCGCCCGGCCATCCCGAGGTGCAGGCCAAGCTCGGGTCCCTCGCCGCCGTCGGTCTCGATCCAGAACGACTTGCCGATCCTCCCGGCCCCGGTGACCTTCCGGCCTCGCAGCGCGTCGTCAAGCTCTCCGGGCGAGTGGGGGCGGCAGACGTAAGTGTCGGAGTCGTCGACCGACTCGATCACGCGCCCCAGCGCCTTCTCTTCCACGAGAGCCCGCGCCCGCTCTACCTCAGGGAGTTCAGGCATTCATTGAGGTGTACGCGCCGGAAGCCCGGCGGGAGCAGCGGATCTAGAGCTCGGCGTCGCCGTCGTAGCGCTTGATGATCTTCACGGCGCCGTCCGGGGCGGCGTCGAGGCAGAGGCGGCAGAGGACGCACTCGTCGACGTTCTCGTCCACCAGCTCGAGCGTCCCGCCCTCGTTCACCGCGAAGATGTCGACCGGGCAGACCTCGGCCAGCTTGGCCGCCATCTCGGGGTCGGCGGCAACCGAGTCCTCGACCTCGACGGCGATGAAGATTCCCTCGGCGCGCATCATGAGCCCCTTTCGTCGATCTTGGCCTGGATCAGCGCGGGGATCTCGCTGATCTCCTCCGCAACGGTGATTCCGGCCTCGGCCAGCCGCGCGATCTTCTCGGTGGCGGTGTCCTCCTTGCCCTCGACGATCGTGCCGGCGTGGCCGAAGCTCATGCCGGGCATCTCGTCCATGAAGCGGCCGGCCATGAAGGCAACGATTGGCAGGCGGGAGTTGTTCTCGGTAACCCACTGGGCCAGCTGGGCCTCCATGCGGCCGCCCGGCTCGGTGTAGATGACGATTCCCCGGGTCTGCTCGTCGGCCTCGAAGAGCGGCATCAGCTCGGCATAGGTGGAGCCGATGATCGCGTCCCCGCCGATCGAGACGGCGGTCGACTGCCCCAGGCCGGCGGCGGTCAGGGTGGAGCTCATCTCAGTGGTCATCCCGCCCGAGCGGCTGATGACGCCGATGGGGCCCGGGGTGTAGGCCTTGGCGGCGTCCTTGGCCGGGCCGCCGATGCCGCCCATCTTGACCACGTCGGGGACGATGATCCCCAGGCAGTTCGGGCCGATGATCCGCGCGCCGTGTTCGCCGGCGAGCTCGACCATCTGGGCGACGTCCTTCCGCGGGATCCGCTCGGTGACGATCACGATCAGCTTGATGCCGTTCTCGATCGCCTCGAAGACAGCGTCGCGGGTGAAGGCGGGGGGAACGGTGACCACCGAGCCGTCGATCGGCCCGCCGTGGTGGGCGACGGCCTGCTCGACGGTGTCGAACACCGGCACGCCGTGTACCTCGCGGCCTAGGCGGCCGGGGGTCACGCCCCCGACGACCTTCGCGCCGGTGCCGTAGTCGAGGCATTCACGGGTCAGGTTGACCGCCTCGCGGCCGGTGATGCCCTGGACGATGAAGGTGGTGTCGCCGTCGATGAGAATGCTCACGATCCCGCTCCGATCTTTTCCACGGCACGCCGGGCCGCCTCGTGCATCGATACCGACCGGTCGGCGTACTCGACCCCGTAGGCGTCGAGGATCTTGAAGCCCTCGTCCTCCCAGGCGCCCGGGATCCGGAAGATGGCGATCTTCTCGGCCGGGTCCATGTCGAGCTCCAGGCAGGCCTTGATGACTCCGCGGGCGACGATGTCCACCCGGGTGTTGGAGACGATCGACATCATCACCGCGATCTTGTCGACGCCGGGCTTCTGGAGGACCAGCTTGGCCAGCCCGCACGCCTTGGCGACCGACGGGTTACCGCCGATCTCGCAGTAGTTGGCCGGCTCGCCGCCGTGGGCGCGAACCGCGTCGAAGAGGGTCAGGGAGCCGCCGCCGGCCCCGATCACGAGGCCCAGGTTGCCGTCGAACTCGGTGACGTTTCCGGCCACGCCGCGGTGGTCCTGGGCGTCAACCTCCTCGCCGGCCAGCTCGAACGGGGTGGGCTCGCGGGCCTCGCGGGTCTCCTCGTCCCCGATCTCCAGGTCGGCCAGCAGCGCCTTGTGGCGGCCGCGGGCCTCGTTCTCGATGTCCATGTGGGCGTCGAGGGCGACGAACGAGCCGTCCTTGAGCCGGCCGATGGGGTTGATCTCGGCCAGAGTCATGTCGTTGTCGACGAAGAGCTGGGCGAGCTTCGTGAGGATCGGGGTGAGCTTGTTCAGCTCGCTGCCGGTGACGCCGGTCGAGGCGATCGTCTCCTTGGCCTCGAAGCCGGTGATCGGCAGGAGGTTCGAGATGTGCCGCCGGCCGACCTTGTCGGGCTGCTCCTCGGCGACCTGCTCGATGTCGATGCCGCCGACGGGGCTGAAGATCATCACCGGCTTCTTGGCGGTGCCGTCCCAGACGACTCCGGCGTAGTACTCCTGCTCGACCTCGGCCTTCGGGTCGACGAGGACGCCACGGGGCATGTGGCCGCCGATCTCCAGCTCGAGTATGTCGGCGGCGTGGCTCGCTGCCTCATCGGGAGTCGAGGCGAACTGCACCCCGCCGGCCTTCATCCGGCCGCCGCTGAGCACCTGACTCTTGATCACGGTCTCCCCGCCGATCCGCTCGGCGGCCTCGCGGGCCTCCTCGGGCGTCTTCGCAAAGCCGAAGTCGGTGACCGGGATTCCGGCCCGGCGGACGATCTCGCGCGCCTCGAACTCGTAGAAGCGCATCAGTCGAGCCCGTAGGCGGCAGCCAGCTCGGGGTCGTCGGCGGCGAGCATCCGGGCCAGCTCGACCATCACCTGGCACTGCTTCCAGGTCGCGTCGTCCTGCATCTTGCCGTCGATCATGTGCACCCCACGGCCGTCGGGGATGGCCTCGATCACCTTGAGGGCGAACTTCACCTCGTCGGGGTCGGGCGAGAAGACCTTCTTGGCCACGTCGATCTGCGCCGGGTGCAGCGACCACGCTCCCACGCAGCCCATCAGGAAGGCGGAGCGGAACTGCGCTTCGCAGCCCTCGAGGTCCTTGATGTCGCCGAAGGGCCCGTAGAAGGGGAGGATGCCGGCGCTGGCGCAGGCGTCGACCATGCGACCGATCGAGTAGTGCCAAAGGTCCTGCTGGGCGCTGGCGCGCTCAGCCTCGGGGTTGTCGGGGTCGGGATCCTCCACGACCCGGTAGCCGGGGTGGCCACCGCCAACGCGCGTCGTCTTCATCCGGCGGGAGGCGGCGAGGTCGGCCGGCCCGAAGCTCATCCCCTGCATGCGGGGGCTGGCGTAGGCGATCTCCTCGACGTTGGCCACGCCGAGGGCGGTCTCGAGGATCGCGTGGACGAGGATCGGCTTGTCGAGGCCGGCCTTGGCCTCGAGCTGGGCGAGAAGGCGGTCGACGTAGTGAATGTCCCAGTCCCCCTCCACCTTCGGAACCATGATCACGTCGAGCTTGTCGCCGATCTCGGTGACCAGGGTCGTCAGGTCGTCGAGCACCCAGGGCGACTCGAGCGAGTTGATGCGGGTCCACAGCTGCGTGGAGCCGAGGTCGGCGCTCTTGCCGATCTTCACGAGCCCCTCGCGCGCGGCCTCCTTGTTGTCGACCGGAACCGCGTCCTCGAGGTTGCCCAGGAGAATGTCGGTCTGGGCGGCGATGTCCGGAAGCTTGGCGGCCATCTTCTCGTTGCTCGGGTCGAAGAAGTGGATCATCCGCGACGGGGTGACCGGAATCTCGCGGAGAGGCTCCGGGGCCCCGATGGCCATCGGCTTGAAGAAGTCCCTGGGGTGTCTCATGGCCCCGGAAGCTACCTACCTTCGCGTCGCGACGGCGGCTCGTGTGACAGGCTTAATGGGCAGGCAATCCCCAACCCCGACCAGGGAGACCCCAGACCAGATGTCAGAGAGCGGATTCACCACCGACCAGGCCGAACGCGAAGCTTCCGGCGCCCACGCCTACGGGCGCTACCTCGAGGAGTTCGAGGTCGGCGACGTCTACAAGCACTGGCCGGCCAAGACCGTGACCGAGGCCGACGACCACCTCTTCTGCCTCATCACGATGAACCACCACCCGCTCCACATCAACGACGTCTACGCAGGCAACTCCCAGCAGGGAAAGAACGTCGTCGTCGGCCCCCTGGTCTATTCGCTGGCCCTGGGGATGAGCGTCAGCGACGTCTCCGGTAAGGCGATCGCCAACCTCGCCACCGAGGAGCTGAGCCACCCCAACCCGGTCTTCCACGGGGACACCCTCTTCTGCGAGACCGAGGTGCTCGAGAAGAAGGAATCGAAGAGCAAGCCCGACCGGGGCGTAGTGAAGGTCCACACCCGGGTCTTCAACCAGGACGGCGTCCTGGTGGCCGAGTTCAAGCGCCTGGTGCTTGTGCCGCGCCGGGAGCCGGGCGACGCCTCCGGGGAGTAGCGTTCCCGACATGACCGATACGGCCGTTCCCACCGACAACGAAGCGCTGGTCTCCTGGGTCCAGGAGATCGCCGAGCTCGCCAAGCCGGAGTCGATCCACTGGTGCGACGGCTCGGCCGCCGAGTACGAGAGCCTCTGCCAGCTGCTCGTCGACAACGGAACCTTCCGCGAACTCAACGAGGCCAAGCGGCCCAACTCCTATCTCGCCTGGTCGGACCCGGGGGACGTGGCCCGTGTCGAGGACCGCACCTTCATCTGCTCGGCCTCCGAAAGCGACGCCGGGCCGACCAACAACTGGGAGGACCCGGCGAAGATGCGCGAGCAGCTCGTCGAGCTCTTCGA
>JBBATA010000012.1:0-41785 GCA_040399005.1 Solirubrobacteraceae bacterium | reverse complement strand
GACGTTCCGTGGCCGTGCAACGAGGAGAAGTACATCGTCCACTTCCCCGAGACGCGGGAGATCTGGTCCTACGGCTCCGGTTACGGAGGCAACGCCCTGCTGGGCAAGAAGTGCTTCGCGCTGCGTATCGCCTCGGTGATGGCCCGCGACGAGGGCTGGATGGCCGAGCACATGCTGATCCTCAAGCTCACCTCGCCGGAGGGGAAGACGAAGTACATCGCGGCGGCCTTCCCGTCGGCCTGCGGAAAGACCAACCTGGCGATGCTGATCCCGACCCTCGAGGGCTGGACGGTCGAGACGATCGGCGACGACATCGCCTGGATGAAGTTCGGCGACGACGGGCGCCTCTACGCGATCAACCCGGAGGCCGGGTTCTTCGGAGTGGCGCCGGGAACCAGCGAGAAGAGCAACCCGAACGCGATGGCGACCATCGCCGGGAACACCGTCTTCACCAACTGCGCCCTCACCGACGACGGCGACGTCTGGTGGGAGGACATGACCGACGAGCCGCCGGCTCACCTGACCGACTGGCACGGCAACGACTGGAGCCCGGATTCCGAGACGCCCGCGGCCCATGCCAACGCCCGCTTCGCCGCTCCGGCGGCCCAGGACCCGGCCATCGCTCCCGAGTGGGAGGACCCGGCCGGCGTTCCGATCGACGCCTTCCTGTTCGGCGGCCGGCGCGCAACGGTGGTGCCGCTGGTGCGGGAGGCCTTCGACTGGGACCACGGGGTCTTCATGGGCGCCACGATGAGCTCGGAGATGACCGCGGCTGCGGCCGGCGGTGTCGGACAGCTGCGCTTCGACCCGATGGCGATGCTCCCGTTCTGCGGCTACAACATGGCCGACTACTTCGGCCACTGGCTCGAGCTCGGCGGGCGCGAAAACGTCCAGATGCCGAAGATTTTCTACGTCAACTGGTTCCGCAAGGACGACGACGGGCGCTTCCTCTGGCCCGGGTTCGGAGAGAACAGCCGCGTGCTGGAGTGGGTCTTCCGCCGCTGTGACGGCGACGGCGAGGCCTCCGAGACGGCGATCGGCCTGGTGCCCGACCCCGCCGACCTCGATACCGATGGGCTCGACATCGACGCGGCCGACCTCGAGGCCCTCCTGACCGTGGACGACGCGGCCGTGGCCGCCGAGCTGCCGCAGGTGCGCGAGCACCTCGAGAAGTTCGGCGACGACCTCCCCGCCCCGGTGATGGAGCAGCTCGAGGCGCTTGAGCAGCGTCTTTCGGCCTGAGCTTCCCTGGGGCTAGTGCTGGGTGTCGCCGGTTGCGGCCGGCGGCCTGCTCTCCTCGGCGAGCGAGGTGATGGTCAGGGGCCCGCGGGCGGCCTCCTCGAGGACGTCCCCCGCCTCCTCCAGCGACCGGGCGTAGAGCTCGACGAGCATGTGGACGGCGATCTCGTCCTCCTCGTGCTTGTGGAAGCGCACGTGGACGAAGAACTCCCGCGTGCCGTTCTCCCCGAAGGCCGCGTAGGCGAGCGACTCGCCGGCCTCCGGCCCCGAGCAGGCCTCGACCGAGTCGGCCGGGACGGTGACCGTGCACGACGCGACGCAGGGGGTTCCGGCGACCATGCGCTCCCAGCGGTCCTCGAGCGGGACGATCCGCCCGTCGGCGAACCCCAGGTGGGGCTGGTCGTGCATGCAGTCCAGGCACTGGACCACGGCCTCCTGGAGCTCGTCGATCACCTCCGCTCGCTCGCCGGTGGCGGGGTCGACACGGTGGATCCCCTCGTAGTGGACCTGCACCTCGAGGTCGGTCGACCAGCAGCGGTAGCAGCGCAGCCAGGCGTTGGTCTCGGCTCCGGCCTTCACGGCGGCCATTCTAGGCGGCTACCGTGCCACCGGTGGGAGAAGAGAGGCGAAGCGACGTGCTCGGGGCGGTGCTGGCGGGCGGTGCGGCGAGCCGCATGGGGGGCGGCAAGGCCGGTGCCCTCCTTGAGGGCCGGCCGCTCCTCGAGTACCCGCTGCGGGCGCTGATGGCCCGGCTCAGCGACGTCGCGGTGATCGCGAAGGCCGGGACCGAGCTTCCGGAGCTGCCCGAGAGCGTGAGGCGGGTCGATGAGCCCGACGAGCCGCGCCACCCGGCCGCCGGGATCGTCGCCGCCCTGGAGGCGGCAGGAGGACGGCCCGCGCTCGTGCTCGCCTGTGACCTTCCGCAGGTCGGCGAGGAAGCCGTCGACGCGCTCCTGGCCGAGCCGCCCGGCGGGTCGCTGGTGGTCGCCGCCGCCTCGCAGGGGCGGGTGCAGCCCCTGATGGCCCGCTATGAGCCCGGCGCCCTGCCGGTGCTTGCCGGCTTCGACCCCGGGGTATCGGCGACCGCGCTGGCGCTCTGGCTGGGGGCTTCGCTGGTGGCGGTACCGGACGGGGCCGCCGTGGGCGTCAACGATGCCGCGCAGCTGGAAGAGCTCAGCCGCCGATGGCGCTCATCGTCCGGTCCGGCTGGATGAAGCCGGGCTCGCCGACGTGATGCTTGAGCTCCTTGCGCCAGACGGCCGCGCGGATCAGCTCCTCGAGTTGATCGTCGCCGGCCCCTGAACGCAGGGGTCCGCGCAGGTCGGTCTCGGTAAGCGAGAAGAGGCAGGTCCGCAGCTTCCCCTCGGCGGTGATTCGGATTCGGTTGCAGTCGCCGCAGAAAGGCTCGCTCACCGGGCTCACGAGCCCGATCGATCCGCTACCGTCGGCAAAGCGCCAGACGCGGGCCGTCGAGTTCGGTTCCCGGGGCAGCGGCTCGAGCGGGGCGATCCGGTCGATCGCGGCGCGGATCTCCTCCCCGGTGAGAACGTCGGCCGGCCGCCACGAGCGGTCGGCGTCGAGCGGCATGAACTCTATGAATCGGACCTCGTAGGGGTTTTGGCGGGCGAACTCGACGAAGGCCGGCAGCTCCTGTTCGGTGAAGCCCCTGATGGCCACGGCGTTGACCTTTATCGGGTGAGCCTCGGGGTGGCGGGAGAGCTCCTCCAGGCCGGCCAGCACCCGGTCGAGCGCGTCGCGGCGGGTGAGCTCGTAGAAGCGGTCGCGCTGGAGGGAGTCGATCGAGACGTTGAAGCGGTCGACCCCGGCCTCGACCAGGGCAGCGGCGTCGCGCTCGAGCAGGAACCCGTTGGTAGTGACCGCCAGCTCGGCGACGTCCTCCAGCGAGGAGAGCATCGCCGCGAGGGCGGGAAAGTCCCGGCGGACGAGCGGCTCGCCGCCGGTCAGGCGAACGTCCGAGACACCCATCGAGGCGAGCAGCGCGACGATCCGCTCGATCTCCTCGAAGGTGAGGACCGAGTCGCGCTCCAGCCAGGGCAGCCCGTCGGCGGGCATGCAGTACTGGCAGCGCAGGTTGCAGCGGTCGGTGACCGAGATCCTTACGTCCCCGATCGCCCGGCCGTGGCCGTCGACCAGCTGCTCGCGGGCGCTCATGAGACCAGCTCGTCTACCGCCTCGGCGAAGAGGGTCGTGTGGAGGTCCACGTCGGCCTCGGTGGTCGCGGGCGCCATCAGCGCCATGTTGTGGAACGGGGTGATGATCAGCCCGCGGTTGAGGGCGTGGACGTGGAGGTAGCGCTCGAGGTCGTCGTCGTGCGAGTGGTAGGCGACGGTGCCGTTGCGGGCCGGCTCGGGGAGGAACTGGTACTCGGCCCGGCAGCCGAGCTGCGTGATGTTCCAGGGCATGCCGGTTCTCTCGATGGTCGCCTCCACGCCCTCGGCAAAGCGCGATGCGAGCGGAATCGTGTGGGCGAATGCGGTCTCGTCGAGGGTCGTGGTGAGGGTGGCGCGCATGGCGGCGGCCGAGAGCGGGTTGCCGGCGAGGGTCCCGCCGACGCCGCCGGTGTCCTCGTAGTCGCCGTGGGGGTCGCTGAGGACCCGCTCGCTCAGCTCGGCCGAGAGTCCGAGCGCCCCGCAGGGGACGCCACCGCCGATCGCCTTGCCGATGGTGAAGAGGTCGGGCTCCAGCCCCCAGGACCTGGTGCAGCCCCCCGGGCCCTCGGAGAAGGTGTGGGTCTCGTCGATCAGGAGGAGCGTCCCGTAGCGACGGGTCAGCTCCCGAAGCGCATCCATGTACCCCGGGTCGGGGAGGATGATCCCCATGTTGGTCATCGCGGGCTCGGCCAGCACGAGAGCCACCTCGCCGCCGGCGAGGGCCTGCTCCAGCGCCTCGACGTCGTTGAACTCGACGGCGACCGTCGTCTGGGCCGGGTCGACCGGCGCGCCGACGTTTCCGGCGCGGGCCACGGTCCTGCCGTCCTCGCCCACGGCCAGCGTCTCGTCGACCGAGCCGTGGTAGCAGTAGCTGTAGACCAGCACCTTCGGCCGGCCGGTCAGCTGGCGGGCGAGGCGCAGCGCCGTGCGGTTGGCGTCGGTGGCACTGAGAGTGAAGATCCAGTGGTCCATGCCGAAGCGCCGGCTCAACTCTTCGGCGGCGACGATCGAGTCCTCGGTCGGGAGCATCGTCGTGAGTCCGTTGCCGGCCTGCTCGGCGAGGGCGGCGGCGGTCTGGGCGGGAGAGTGGCCGGCCATCGAGCCGGTATCCCCGAGGGCGAGGTCCACGTATACGTGCCCGTCGACGTCGGTCACCGTCGTGCCGTTGGCGCTCTGCGCGAAAACCGGAAAGCCCCCGGCCCAGCGCATCATCCAGGGCATGGGCACCCCGCCGAGCATCGAACGCCCGGCCCGCTCGTAGAGCTCGCGGGAGCGCGGGTGGGTCTCGGCGAAGCGGTCGACCTCCGCCGCCAGCAGCTCGCGGAGGCGATCGCGGTCGAAAGGCTGTGCGCCGGCCTGCGGCGGGGCGGTGTCGGTCATCGCGGCGCCCCCGCCTCGAGGGTGGCGTCGAAGTCGGTCCCGGCGATCGGGCCCAGGCACGGGAGGGTGGCTCCGGCCTCCCGGTAGCGCTCCAGCCCGGCCTGAACGGCCTCGCGGTCGCCCACGGCGCATAGAAGGTCGAGGAAGTCATCGGAGATAGCGGCAGCCATCTTCTCGGGCTCGCCCCCGGCGGCGTCGTAGGCGGCGATGTCGTGGCCGAAGCCCGAACGCTCGAGCATCGCCCGGTAGAAGGGGAGGCCAAAGTAGGGGATCAGGTCGCGGCGCTGGGCGTCCAGCGCTTCGCCGGCGTCGTCGGTGCAGGCCCCGGGGACGGCGGCCACGATCTCGAACCCTTCGAGGCCGAGCCCGGCGCGCTCGCGTCCTTCGGCCACGGCGGGAATCACCACGTCCCGGATGTAGTTGGGGTTGCAGAGCCAGAGGATCACCCCGTCGGCGATCTCTCCGGCGAGCCTGAGCATGTTGGGCGAGAGGGCGGCGACGTAGATCGGGAGGCCGGGGAACGGACCGATGCCCAGCGCGAAGGCCGTCTTCCACTTCTCGGTCTCGCCGACCGGCTCGCCGCGGAGGATGGACCGGACGATTCCGGCGTACTCTCGCATCTCGGTCACCGGCTTGTCGATCGTCTGGCCGTGCCAGCCTTCGACGATCGGGCGGTGCGAGACGCCGATCCCGAGGATGAACCGTCCGCCCGAGAGGTCGTCGACCGTGGCCGCCTCCTGGGCCATGGTGGCCGGAGTGCGCGAGTAGATCGGCACCACCCCGGTGCCGATCCCGATCGACTCGGTGGCCGCGGCGTAGGCGGCGCAGACGCCGAGGGCGTCGCGGCCGTTGATGTGAGTGGTCCAGGCCGAGGCGTAGCCGAGCTTCTCGGCCAGCCGGACCCGCTCTATGGCCGGCTGGAAGCTCTTGCCGGTCGATATGAAGCAGCCCGTCGCCACGGGCCAACCCTAGCGGCGCCGGGGGCTCAGTTGCCGGCCGAACCGAGCGGCCGCAGCCGCCCGCCGGTGACCTGGTAGACGGTCACCTCGGCCTTCTTCGGGCCGGTCATCGTCTCCGGCGGCACGAGCATCCCGAAGCGGACCCCGTCGGGGGTGTCGTAGCTCTCGCCGACCGCCGCCACCTTGCCGTTGACCGACACCGCGAGCGGCTTGCCGGAACCCAGGCCGGTGATCCTCCCGGCGACGTTGAACGGAAGAACGCCGCTCCCCGGCCTGATGTCCCGGTAGAGGGACGGGTTGGCGATCCGGGCCCTGGCCTTGCCCTCGCCGGTCTCGAGCGGCCCGGCCTGCTTGCCGATCAGCTCCTGGTTGGGGCCCACGCGGTAGAGCGATCCTGTTCCTCCGGGGAAGAGCTTTGTCCAGCGGTCGACGATCACCCTTCGCTCGGCGAGCATCTTCTCGAACGGGTAGCTGACCGGCCCTCGCTTCTGCGAGGAGCGCACGGTCACCGGCTCGGTGGGGAACTTCGAATCGAGGGGCCGGCCCTGATACTTCCAGCCGGTCTGGACCCCGGTGACCTTGGCGATGGTGGGGAGGATGTCGATCGAGCGCGTGGGGGCGTCGCTGATCTTTCCTTCCTTCTGGCCGGGGTACTTGACGAAGAGGGGCGTGTTGGCCATCTCCGCGAAGTTCGTGCGGTTGATCGACCTCCGGGCCATACCGGTCTGGAAGGTGGCGCCATGGTCGGTGGTGACGATCACCATCGACTTCTCCCAGAGGCCGGTCGCCTTGACGTCGGAGACGATCGAGCCGAGGATGCTGTCGGCGTACTGGGTCTGCAGCAGGAATCGCTGGAGGCCGACGTCGACCAGGTACTGGTTCTCCTCCCAGGTGTCGTCGGAGAGGCCGGGGACCTTGTTCTCGGCAATCGGGTACTGGGCGCCGTTCTTCTCGAAGCGCCATGGCACGTGCGGTATCTCGAGATGGAGCACGAAGAGCGGCGGCTTGCTCCGGGGCTCGTCGATCGTCTCGGCCAGCTTGGCGCTCCGGGCGAGGATCCGGTTGGCCTTGGATTCGCCGGCCACCGGCTCGTTGTCACCGAAGCGGGCATCGCGGCCCTCCGGGTACTGCCCCGGCTTGAGGCTGAAGTCGATCTCGCCCCCGAAGTCCTCGAAATTGTTGTCGACGGCCGGCAGGCGGTTGGCCAGCTCCGGCGGGTAGAGAACCCGGCGCTCTACGACCGTCAGGTCCTTGATCAGCGTCAGCAGCCGGTTGCCCCCGCTGTCGGCCTCCTGGGAGCGCACCCTCACCGGGCAGATCGTCCGCGGGCAGACGCGCGTCATCGGCTCGACGTTGGTTACGTCGTAGCCGGAGGCCAGCAGGGTGTAGACGCTCTGCGGGTAGGTGCGGGTTGGGCTGGGCCGGTCGGCGGGCCGCTGGCCGGAGAGGATCGCCGGCACCCCGGAGATGGTGCCGTCGGCGACCGTCGTGTTGTTCCGGTACCAGGTGGAGGTCTTCGCCAGGGAGCCGAAATTGGGGAAGCGGGCCGAGTTGACCAGCTCCTTCCGGTCCATCAGGGCCGCCGTCGGAGCCTCGTCGAACACGACCAGGAAGACCGGCGTGCCGTTCCCCTTGTCCTCTACCGCCTTCGTCTGGCCCTCGGCGGGGAAGAGGATGTCACTGATCGGGGAGAGGAAGAGGAAGAGGACGATCACGACCAGCGGGGCCGGGCTGAGCCAGGTAAGGACGCTGCGAACCGCGGCCTGCCGGGCGTAGAGCAGGGCGAAGAGGCCGCCGATCACCAGGGCCAGGAGGATCGACGGATAGGTGAGGGTGGGGAGCAGGCTGGTGGTGAACTGCAGGGCGAAGATCGCGACAAGTGCGCCGACGAAGACCAGGTGCACGATCCGGCCGGCGCGCCTGGAGACGAGGTCGACGAGCGCCTCGATGCCCACCATCACCAGCGGCGGGAGGAAGACGTGGATCAGCGTGTAGAGGATGATGTCGCCGGCGGTGTTGCCGCGGGCGACGAAGAAGTCCGGCTCGTTCTTGAGGACGTCGAATACCGGCCAGACGACGGCTATCGACCAGAGGGCCGCAAGCTGGAGGCCCCGGACGAGAAGCGACGGCCACGGGCCGGTGGCCTGCGCGCCTTCGGGCTCGGCGGCGGCCGGCGGCTGCGGCTCGGCCCCCTGCGCCGGTGCCTCGTCCTGCGCCATCAGCCCCGGGGCTCGACCTCGTAGAGGATCCGCGTGCCCGAGGGGGTCTCCTCGCGCTCGGTCACGGTGAAGCACTCCTCGAGCACGCTCTCGAAGGCCGGAAGGTCGTAGTCGTCGTGGATGCCTTCGCGCTTGGCGGCGATCAGGCTCTTGACCATCGGGTCCTCGCGCGTCGGGAACTCGATCACCATCGAGGAGTCAAAGCCGGCCAGCCAGCGGACCACCTCGGCAAGGGGGACGTTGCCGGCGATCGAGATGTGGTGGACGACCGCGAGGGCGAGGATCAGGTCCGGGTCCATCCGCTCGGCAAACGACGAACGCTCGAGGTTCCGCCAGCCGAGGCTGGGGGAGGGGTCGGTGACGTTGCCGGTGAGGGTGAGGATCCTCTCCTGCCCCTCGCCCTTCATCTCCTGGTAGACCCGGTCGGCGGTCTGGAGGTCGGCGTCAACGGCAACGACGTAGTCGGCGTGGGGGAGCGCCAGGCGGCTGTAGCGGGCGTCGTTGGCCCCGATATCCCAGACCAGCGAACGGTGGCGGCGGGCGGCAGCCCGGCTAACGAAGCTGTCCTTCACCTCGCGGTCGGCGTCGGTGTAGGTGTTGACTGTCTGGCCCGAGCTCACCGTTCCGTACTCGGTCCACTGGGTAGTGCCGCCCTCGTAGGTGAAGCCGCGGACGAGCTTCTGGAGCTTGCGGACGTTGTTGGTGATCAGCTCGGTCGAGAAGCCGGCAGAGCCGAGGTCCTTCTGCACCTCGCGTCCCTTGGTCTCGCTGTAGCGCTGCTCGAGCCGGTTGTGCATCCGCACGTGGCCGAAGACTCCCTTTCGCCGCTTGTCCTTGCCGCTGCCGAAGATCCCGGCCGCCTCGGCGGGGGTGATTCCGTCGACCGAGCCCCTCAGCCAGGGCTGGAAGGGGACGTTCTTGTAGGCCTGGAGCATCAGGGGGTAGAGGTAGAGCATGCAGAACTGGCGGTAGCCGGCCCAGGGCTCTCCCTCGCGCAGCGGTTCGAATGACCCGACGTCGACGAAGACCGGCTGCGCCCCGCGCCACTGGACGTTGTACGGCGTTGCGTCCTTGAGCATCAGGCCGGCGGCGATCGCCCGCTCGATGAGGCTCAGCTGGAGGAGTGCGGCGTCCTGGAGCATTCCGAAGGTCCACTCGTAGGGCCACGAGATGAAGGGGATGCGCTCGTGTTCGAGGACGGCGGCGACCTCGCCGACGAGAATCCCGGGGGCGCCCGAGGAGTCGACCTCCGTGGTTGCCACGAGACTTCCCTCGGAGACCAGCTCGTCGAAGAGGGCGCTCTCGCTGAGCGCCCGCCAGTCAGAGGCGCCGCGCGGGCTGAGGGCGCGGCGGACCTTCCCGTCGGCAACGAAGACGCGGCCGTCCGGATCCCGGAACGAGCCGGGCTCGGCCTCGACGGCGCTGCCGCTCATGGCCTAGGAGTTCTTGGGCTCGTCGGCTGAGGCTTCGGTCACCTTGGCGGTGGCCGGGGCGGCCTCGTCGTCCCCGCGGCCGAAGAAGTTCTTGATCTTCTTCCAGTACATCTTGATGGCGACCCCCGCCGCGGCAAAGCCGCCGACGAGAATCTGGGCGATCATGCTGCCGCTGCCGGCGTCCAGGTAAGCGAGAAGAGTCTGCATAAGTTCGGAGAGGTTACCGAAGTGTTACCCGGAATTTCGCCGCATCTGCGCCAATCCCTTCGCGCGGCCCGGCGGTCCGGCTATTCGCGCAGCAGCACCCAGACCAGGACGGCGGCAAATGCGAGCTGCCCGAAGGCCATGGCCGTGCCGAGGTTGGTTGCCCCGAGCAGCAGCGCGAGGAGCGTTCCGGCGGCGAAGGCGGCCACGAGTGCGCCCAGCTGGGCGGGCCAGGAACGGATCATGCCGGCGCCCCGACGCCGTTGTTTTCGGCGACCAGCCTGACGATGTCACCGATTATCTGGGTTATCTCGAAGTCCTTGGGCGTGTAGACAGCGGCGACGCCGGCCTCCGTCAGGGAGTCGGCGTCGGAGTCCGGGATGATCCCGCCGACCACGACAGGTACCTCGACCCCGGCGTCACGGAGGTCGGAGATGACCGCCGGTATCAGCTCCAGGTGCGAGCCCGAGAGGATCGAGAGGCCGACGAGGTCGACGTCTTCCTGGTCGGCGCTTGTCGCGATCTGCTCAGGGCTGAGGCGGATTCCGGCGTAGACGACCTCGAGCCCGGCGTCGCGGGCGCGGACGGCGATCTGCTCGGCACCGTTGGAGTGGCCGTCGAGACCGGGCTTGCCGATGAGGACCTTGATCCTGCGGCCCAGGGCCTCGCTGACGCGGTCGACCTCCTCGCGCAGGGCAGCCAGCTCGTCGGTCGCCTCGGGGTGGCCGGCGGCTCCGCTGACGCCGGTCGGCCCCCGGTACTCACCGAACGCCTCGCGAAGGGTGGCCGCCCATTCCCCGGTCGTGACCCCGGCGCGGGCCGCCTCGATCGTCGCCGGCATGATGTTCGCCTGCTCGTCGGAGGCCACCCGGGCCAGCTCCCCCAGGGCGGCGGTGACCGCCGCCTCGTCGCGGTCGGCGCGCCAGGCCTGAACCGAGGCGATCTGCTCGGCCTCGACCGCCGGGTCGACGGTGAGGATGCCGCCGTCGGCGCCCTCGGTGAGCGGGGAGGGCTCGGTCTCGGTGAAGCGGTTGAGCCCGACGACCGTCTGTTCCCCGGTTTCGATCCTCTGCACCCGCCGGCTGTGGCTCTCTACCAGGGAGGCCTTCATGTACTCCACCGCCTCCACGGCGCCGCCCTGCTCGGCGACGACGGCCATCTCGGCCCGGGCGCCCTCCAGGAGCTCGTCCACCAGGGCGTCCATCACCTTCGAGCCCTCGAAGATGTCCGGGTAGTCCAGGAGGTCGGTCTCGTAGGCAAGCACCTGCTGGATCCGCAGCGACCACTGCTGGTCCCAGGGCCGGGGCAGCCCCATCGCCTCGTTCCAGGCGGGAAGCTGGATCGCCCGGGCCCGTGCGTCGCGGCCGAGAGTCACCCCGAGCGTCTCGAGGACGATCCGCTGGACGTTGTTCTCGGGCTGTGACTCGGTAAGGCCGAGGGAGTTGACCTGGACCCCGTAGCGCAGGCGCAGCTGCTTCTCGTCGGTCACCCCGTATCGCTCACGGCCGATTTCGGCCCAGAGCTGCGTCATCGCGCGCATCTTGGCCTGCTCCTCGATGAACTTCATTCCGGCATTCACGAAGAAGGAGATGCGGCCAAAGACGGCGCCCATCCGGTCGGCCGGCACCCGTTCGGCGGCGGCATCCAGGACGGCGATCGCGTTGCTCATCGCGAAGGCGATCTCCTGCACCGGCGTCGCCCCGGCCTCCTGGAGGTGGTAGCTGCAGATGTTGATGGGGTTCCACTTGGGGACCTCGTCGACGGTGTAGGCGATCATGTCGGCGATCAGCCGCAGCGAGGGGCCCGGGGGGAAGGCGTAGGTCCCGCGGGCCAGGAACTCCTTGATGATGTCGTTCTGGGTGGTCCCCGCCAGGACCGACTGCTCGGCGCCCTGCTCCTCGGCGGTGACGATGTAGAGGGCAAGGAGCCATGCGGCGGTGGCGTTGATCGTCATCGAGGTGTTCATCCGGTCCAGGGGGATGCCGTCCAGCAGTCGCGCCATGTCGCCGCGGTGGGCGATCGGAACGCCCACCTTTCCGACCTCCCCGCGGGCGATCGGGTCGTCGGGGTCGTAGCCGGTCTGCGTCGGCAGGTCGAAGGCGATCGACAGGCCGGTCTGGCCCTTCTCCAGGTTGGAGCGGTAGAGCTCGTTGGACTTCTCAGCCGTCGAGTGGCCGGCGTAGGTCCGGATCATCCACGGGCGGTCGGGTTCGGGCAGTCGCGGGTCCATGGGCCGATTGTAAGGTTTCGGCGGTGTCCGGAAGGTCAGGGATAGATGTCTGTCACCTCGGCAATCCGGGGGTGATCTGCTGCTACCGCCAGGACGACGTGATCGTCGACCCGGGGCCGGCATCGAGCGTGCCGACGCTGTTGGAGGGCCTCGACGGCTTCGTCCCGCGGGCGATCCTCCTGACCCACGTCCACCTCGACCACGCCTCCGGCAGCGGCCTGCTTATGGAGCGCTGGCCCGAGACCGAGCTCTGGGTCCACGAGTCGGGCGCGCCCCACATGATCGACCCCGAGCGGCTGCTGGCCAGCGCTTCGCGGCTCTACGGCGACCGGATGGAAGAGCTCTGGGGGGAGATCCTGCCGGTCGATTCCGCAAGGGTGAGAGCCCTCGAGGGAGGGGAGACCATCGGCGACTGGGAGGTTGCCTACACCCCGGGCCACGCCCGTCACCACGTCTCCTACCTGCACCGCCCGTCGATGACCGCCTTCACCGGGGACGTCGCCGGCATGAGGATCGCCGAGGGTCCGGTACTGCCCCCGACCCCGCCGCCGGACATCGACCTGGCCGCCTGGCGGGGCTCGATCGACGCAATCGAGGCCTGGGAGCCCGAGACGCTCGCCCTCACCCACTTCGGCGAGTTCGGCGACGTCGAGGTACACCTCAACTCGCTGCGCCGCAACCTCGACATGGTCGAGCAGTGGGAGTCGGAGCTGACCGTCGAGGAGTTCTCGGCCGAGATGGACGACTGGCTGCGGACCGAATCCAGCCATCACGCCGCCGACGCCTACGCCCAGGTGATGCCCGCCGACGCCTGCTTCGCGGGCCTCGAGCGCGCCCGAACCCGGAGCAGCGGTGGCTGAGCCTCTCGGCTAGCCTTCCGGCGATGTCGCAGACGGTTGAACTGCCACGGACGGCCGGGCCCGGCTCCGGCCTCGGGGGCAACTGGCGCGTGATCGTGCGCAACGACGACCACAACACCTTCGACCACGTTGCCTCGACGCTGGCCCGCTGCATCCCGGGCGTCACCCTCGACGGCGGCTACGCGCTGGCCGACGAGATCCACAACCGGGGGCTGGCGATCGTCTGGACCGGCCACCAGGAGGCGGCAGAGCTCTACTGGGAGCAGCTCAGGGACGCGGGCCTGACTATGGCCCCGCTCGAGCAGGCCTGACGGCCGCTCAGGCCTGGGGGGCGGGCTCGCCCTCGGGCTCCGGCGCGTCCTGCGGCTCGGGCTCGGCCTCGCTGTCGCCCTCGTCGTCGCCGTTGGCCGTGATCCGGCCCTCGCCGACGAGGTCGCACCAGGAGTAGAGGACCGGCACGGCAAACCAGCTCGAGGCGATCGTGCGGAACTCGCTCATCTCCGGGCCTTCCCACCACGCCTCGAAGTCGAGCTTCTTCTCGAACTCGACGATCTGGAGAAACTTGTAGCGGTCGTCGCGGTTGCGGTGCACGGCCCAGGAGGTCGCGCCGTAGCGCAGCGAGGTGCCGGTCACGTCGTGGAGGGCGCTCTCCATCTTGTCGCCGCGAAACCCGGTCGCGTACCAGGGGATGTGGACTACCGACTTCATGCTCCGACCTCTGCGTGGATTGCGGGTGGCTCGGCGGGCTTCTCGCCGCTGCGCCCCATGTTCTCAGACTCGGCACCCACCAGCACGGAGATCTTGCCGGCGTGCTTGTTCTCGTGCATCAGCTGGTGGGCGTCGGCGACTCCCTCAAAGGGCATCGTCTTCCAGATAACCGGCTTGATCAGACCGTCGTCGATCAGCTGGTTGGCCTTCGTGCACTCCCAGGCGTTGGCGAAGTGCGAGCCGATGATCTCCTTCTGGCGCATCCAGAGGTAGCGCACGTCGAAGTCGAGCTCGTAGCCCCCGGTGGCCCCGCAGATGACGACCTTGCCGAAGGGCTTCACGGTGAAGACCGAGGTCGGGAAGGTCGGGCGCCCCACGTGCTCGAAGACGATGTTGGGCGAGTCGCCCAGGATCTCCTTGCAGCGCTTGGCGAAGGCGCGCATCTCGGCGAAGCGCTCCTTCTCCTGCTCGGGGGTCTCGTCGCCGGTGCGCATCATTCCGGCGAACTCCCGCCGGTCGATGTAATCGGTGGCGCCGAGCTGCTTGACGAGCTCGCCCTTCTCGTCGGAGGAGACGACCCCAATGCTCTCGGCGCCGGCCGCCTTGACCAGCTGGGTGGCGAAGACGCCCAGGCCGCCGGCGGCGCCCCAGATCAGGACGCGGTCACCGGCCTGGAGGCGGGCCCGGTTGAGGAGCATGCGGTACGCGGTGAAGTAGGTGAGCCCGTAGGAGGCGGCCTCTTCCCAGGAGAGGGCCTTGGGCTTGGGGAGCAGCTGCTGGGCCTGGACCTTGGTGAACTCGGCGAACGAGCCCCAGGTCGTCTCGTATCCCCAGATCCTCTGGGAGGGAGCGGCCATCGGGTCGAGGCCATGGACCTCGGGGTCCTCGTAGGAGGTCTGGTTGCAGTGGATTACGACCTCGTCGCCCGGCTTCCAGCGGGTGACCCCGGGGCCGACCTTCCAGACGATCCCCGACGCGTCGGAGCCGCCGATGTGGTGCCCGTACTCGGGGTGGTCGCCGTAGCCGAAGATCGAGACCGGCTCGCCGAGGGCGGCCCAGACGTTGTTGAAGTTCACGCCGGCCGCCATTACGCGGACGATCACCTCGAAGGCCTCGGGTTCGGGAACCTCGATCTCCTCCACGAGGAAGGCGTCCTTCGGCTCGCCCTCCCGCTCCTGGCGGATGACCCAGGCGGCCATCGTCTCCGGGAGCTCCCCCGGCTCGGTCCTCACTTTGCTGATCTGGCTGGTGTCGACGCTCATGGCCGCCCATATTACGTTCCCGGCGCCGTGCCCGGTCATGCGGTCCGGCGCCGGCCGGATAATCGCGGGCGTGGATCGCGACGCCGCGGCCAGGCCGGCCGACCAGTCAGCCTCCGGGTCATCCGGGGACGAAGGGTTCGATCGCGCCCGGGCCCTGGCCCTGAGCGACGGGATATTCGCTTTCGCGCTGACCCTCCTGGTGTTGAGCATCTCGGTCCCGGTGCTCAAGGACGCCACCAACAGCGACCTGGCCCGAGCGCTATCGGACCGCTCCGGGGAGCTCATCTCATGGCTGATCAGCTTCGTGGTCATCGGCATGTTCTGGATCCGGCACAACGCCTTCCTGCGGAGGGTCGTTCGCGTCAACGGGACTTTCCTGGGCGTAAACCTCGTCTTCCTGGCGCTGATCGCCTTCATCCCTTACCCGACCGAGCTGCTCGGCCAGTACGGGAACGCCGTGGCCCTCGCCTTCTACGCCGTGGTCGTTGCCCTCCTGATCTGCGCCAACGCGCTGGTCGCCGAGTACGCGCTGACACACGGCCTGACCGACGACCACGAGAGCAAGAAGAAGAGGCGCCAGAGGCTCTTCGACTCCCTGGTTCCCGCGGCGTTCTTCCTTGCGTCGGTGCCTGTCGCCTTCGCGGCCGGGACGACCTACGCCTACTTCTGCTGGATTGCGCTCTGGCCCTTCGGCGCGGCCGTCGACCGCCTGCGCGGCCGGCAGGGCGCCTAGGGAAGCATCAGGTCGTTCTGCGAGCTCGGCCGCTCGGGGCCGACATAGAGAACCTCAGGGTCGATCGACTCGTCATCGACCGTCACCGACCAGCTCGACCCCGGCTCCAGGTTCGCTCGAAGCAGTGCGTTGACCCCGGGGGCGAGCGATGCGCTCTGGCCGGCGCCGGCGTCTTCCTGGCCGGCGGTGCCGGCCGGTGCGTTCGAGGCGAAGGTGACGCGCCTGCGGCTCTCGCTCTCGTTGGTGACTGCGAGGGTGACCGGCCCGCCCCCGATCCTCGAGGGGGAGAGCAGGATCGCGTCCTCGGTCACGGCAGCGCTGATCAGCGCCGGGGCCGGGGGCCGCAGCTCAGATGTGCGCTGCCCACCGCCGTCGCCGCAGCCGGCGGCCACGGCCGCCGAGGCGGAGATGGCCAGCAGGAGTGTTGCTTTGCGGGTCGCCATGCTCTCTTTTCTTCCGCCGCCCGGATGGGCAGTGGCGGCAGGTCGAACCTACCCGAGATTCAGAGCCCGATGCTGGAGTGCTCCGGCTGGGCCTCGCGGGAAATCGCCAGGAGGTCGGCCTGGAGCCGGTCCCAGGCATGCTGTTCGGCCTCTTCGTAATCGCCGCCGTCGAGGCCCTCGAGGTCGCTGCGGTAGCGCTCCCAGGCCGCCAGTTCGCGCGGGTCGGTCGTCGGCTGCTTCTCGATCGCTGTGCTGGACACGAAAGCTCCCCTCCTCGGTTGCCGGGAATGTACTGGCGCCGGCGGCCGAACCGTGAGCGGCGGGGCGTCAGCTGCCCGCAGCGCCCAGAATCTCGGCTTCGCCGCCGGTCCGGCCGTTGGAAAGTGAGGCGCCGTCCGGAGCCTCGCGGCGCACCAGGGCGAGCGCGAGCGGACCGCGGTCGGGTGAGTCGGCGAAGCTGGTGACGGTGCCCACTGCGCGGTCGTCGAACGAGAGCTCGTCGCCTGCCTGCGTTCCGGGATCCACCGCCAGCAGGCAGAGCCGCCGGTTGGGCCGGCCCCGGTAGTGCAGGCGCGCGATCGTCTCCTGCCCCACGTAACAGCCCTTCTCGAAGTTCACCAGCCGTTCGTTCAGGCCGGCCTCCTGGGGGATGACCGTCTCGTCCAGGTCCACCCCGTAGCGCGGGCGTCCCGACTCGACCCGGGCCAGCTCGGCCAGTTCAAGCGAGGCCGGAACCGCGCCCGCCGCCTCGAGCGCCCGCCTCACGGAGTCGGCGTCGCCGGCCTCGCAGACAACGTCCACGCCGAGGTTGGTCGCGACCAGGAGGACCGGCGCGCCCCCGATCGTCCCGGCGGCGTTATCGCACTCGGCATCGCCGAGACCCGAGGCGCCTGCGACCTCCCGCGAGAGTGGTCCCAGGAGCGAGAACTCAGAGGTCTCGAGCGTTCGTTTGTGCAACTCGGCGTCGTAGCCGACAAGGCCGTGGCGAATCAGGTCGAAGACCGGCTGCAGGGAGACGCGCTCCATGTCCAGGAAGAGCTCGTCGGCGGTGCGCAGGACGCGGATCTCGCCCAGCATCCGGCCCTTTGCGGTGCAGCAGGCGGCGAAGCAGCCGGACCCGGGCTCCAGACCCTCGATGTCGTTGGTGGCAAGCGCCCCAAGCGCCTCACCGGCTCCCGGGCCCGACAGGGCGAGCCGGCCCAGGTAGGAGCGGTCGACCAGGGCAGCACCGTCGCGGAGGGCGGCGATCTCCTGGTCTGTGGGGGCCGACGCGCTCACGGCGGGCAAGGATAGGCGCCGCCCGCCGGCGGCCGAATAAGTTCTTAGGTACTGATCCAAGGATTAGGCATGCCATAATTTGCGCATGAGCGTTTCGGCCCGGCCAAGCCCTGCCGTCGAGGATTACGCCAAGGCGATCTACTCCCTCGAACGCAGCGGCGAGGGAGCGGTAACCACCAGCGACCTGGCCGGGCGGCTCGGGGTCAGCCCCGCCTCGGCCTCGGGGATGGTCAAGCGGCTCGGCGAGATGGGGCTCGTCTCCCACGAGCCCTACCGCGGCGTCTCGCTCACGCCAGCCGGCGAGCGGGTCGCCCTCGAGGTGATCCGCCACCATCGGCTCCTCGAGCTGCTGCTGGCCGACCTTGGCGTTCCCTGGGACCGGGTACACGACGAGGCCGAAGTCCTCGAGCATCACATCTCCGAGGAGCTGGAGGAGCTCATTGCCGCGCGGTTCGGCGATCCGAGCCGCGACCCCCACGGCGACCCGATCCCGTCCGCCGACCTGAAGATCGAGGAGGACTCCTCGACCCGCCTCGAGGCGATGGAACCGGGGGACTCCGGGCTCTTCGTCCGCGTCTCGGACTCGGACCCGGAGGTCCTTCGCCATCTCGATGGCGTTGGAATCGCGCCCGGCGCGAGTTTCACGGTCGTGCGCCGCGAGCCGTTCGGCGGGCCGCTGGTGGTCGACTTCGGGCCGGCCGGCGAGCACTCGCTGGCCCCGGGCCTTACCCGGGCGATGAGGGTCGAGCCGAACCGGTGAGCGGGCAGGCCGCCAGCGGAGCCCGCGGAGCGGAGATCCCCGCCGGGCTCGACCCCGAAACCGCGGTCGAGCCCTCGGTGAGCGACCTCGAGAGGGCCCGCTCCAAGGGCCGCGTGCGGGGGCTGGTCGCCGTTCTGGGCCCTGCCTTCGTCGCCTCGGTGGCCTACGTCGACCCCGGCAACTTTGCCAGCAACATCGCCGCCGGCTCGACCTTCGGCTACCTCCTGGTCTGGGTCCTTATCTCGGCAAACCTGATGGCGATGCTGATCCAGTACCTGTCGGCCAAGACCGGGATCGTCACCGGCCGCAACCTTCCCCAGCTCTGCCGGGAGCAGTTTCCCCGCCCGGTCAGCCGCGGCCTCTGGGTGCAGGCCGAGCTGGTGGCGATGGCAACCGACGTCGCCGAGTTCGTCGGAGCGGCCCTGGCACTGAACCTCCTCTTCGGCATCCCGCTCTTCCCGGCGGCCCTGATCACCGCGGTCGTCTCTTTCGGGATCCTCGGGCTGCAGACCAGGGGTTACCGGCGCTTCGAGGTTGCGATCGCCTTCTTCTTCGGAATCATCCTGCTCGGCTTCCTCTACAACCTCCTGCGGATCGGGTTCGACGCGGGCGAGGCCGCCGCCGGGCTGGTTCCCTCCTTCGAGGGGACCGACAGCGTCCTGCTGGCCGCGGCCATCCTCGGGGCGACCGTCATGCCTCACGTCATCTACGTCCACTCGGCGCTCACCCAGCGCCGGATCAGGCCGCGCGACGACCGCGAGCGGCGCTCTCTGCTCAGGTTCCAGAGGGCCGACGTGGTCGCCGCGATGGGCCTGGCCGGCCTGGTGAACCTCTCAATGCTGCTGATCGCCGCCTCGCTCTTCTTCGACAGCCCGCTGCAGGCCACCGACACGATCGAGGGCGCCTACGAGGGCTTCAACTCGCTGGTGGGGCCCGAGGCCGGGCTGGCCTTCGCCCTGGCCCTGCTCGCATCGGGGATGTCCAGCTCCAGCGTCGGAACCTACGCCGGCCAGGTGGTGATGCAGGGGTTCATCGACCGCTCGATCCCGCTCGCGCTAAGGCGTGCGATCACGATGGCGCCCGCACTGGTGATCATCGCTATCGGCGTGAGCCCGACCGACGCGCTGGTGATCAGCCAGGTGGTCCTTTCCTTCGGCATCCCGTTCGCGCTGATCCCGCTCGCCATCTTCACGAGCCGCAGGAGCCTGATGGGGAGTTTCGTGAACGGCCGGCTGACGATCGTGGCTGCCGTGATCGTGGTCTCCCTCGTCGTCGCACTCAACCTGTTCCTGCTCGGCCGCCTCTTCCTCGCCTAGCGGTGGGCCAGGGCCGCGGCCGGTAACCTCCGGTGCGATGGCGCTGTCAGACACCTTCCAGGACGCGATCGACTCGCTCCCCGACGACTGGTCGGACCTGGAGATGGACCTGCGGATCTTCGACGAGAGCCGATACGTCGAGGCCGCAACCTTCCTCGTCGTCTGCAACGCCCAGCCGTACTCGCGGCACGACTGGCACTGGCGCATCCTCTGCGCCCACCGGTTCGGCCACGCCGCCGCCCCCCAGGCGGTTCACCGCGGCCTGCTCTTCCTCGACGAGGCCGGGATTGAGGGGGAGTTGGCGGTGCGTGATGTGCGGACCGGCCGTGCCCCTGTCTTCGAAGCCTGGGGCAGGCCCGAGAGCGTGCGCGAAGAGTTCCGCCGCGTCTACAGCCAGTAGCCGGTGGCCGAGGTAGTCGCGCTCGTGCCCGACCTGCTGTTCGGGTCCCGGGTGGAAGCGATGCTCGCCGGCGCCGGCCACACGGTCGCCCTTGTCGCCGATCCCGCGAGGGCGCTGGAGCTGGCCGACGAGGCCGACGTCCTCGTGGTCGACCTGGCCGGGGGCGAGGTGGATGGCCCGGCCCTCCTTGAGGGCGGCCCGGTGGGAGCGAGGACCCTCGGCTTCTACAGCCATGTCGAGCCGGAGGTTCGCGACCGCGCCCTGGAGGCCGGCTTCGACCAGGTTGTCCCCCGATCACGGATGAACCGCGAAGGCGCCGACCTGGTCTCCAGGCTCGCGTCCGGGCCATAGACTTCGCTCGCTCCATGAGCCGCCGGGTCACCTTTTCGCGCAACTACACGCTCTCGCTCTCGCGGACGTGCCAGTGCTACTGCAAGTACTGCGCCTTCAAGACCCACCAGGCCCATCTCCACGACCCCGACGAGGTCGACCGCCAGATAGAGGAGGCGGTGCGCCGGAACGCCAAGGAGCTCCTCGTGCTCACCGGGGAGCGCCCGGAGGTCAATCCGCGTGTCGCCGAGATGCTCGCCGGGTGGGGCCACCGGGACTTCACCAGCTACGTGGCCTGGGCCTGCGAGCGCGCGCTCGGGCGCGGGCTGCTCCCGCACACGAACATCGGCGTGATCGACCGCCACGACCTCCTGCGCCTGCGTGAGGTGACCGCCTCGCAGGGCCTGATGCTCGAGTCGCTGCGCGACGACCTTCCGGCCCACCAGGGTTCCCCGACCAAGAGCCCCGCCGTCCGCCTGGAGATGATCGAGGCGGCCGGGGAGCTGCGGATTCCCTTCACCAGCGGGATCCTCGTCGGGATCGGGGAGAACGAGGCCGACCGCTTCGCCGCCCTGGACGCACTCGCCGGCGTGCACCGTCGCCACGGCCACATCCAGGAGGTGATCCTCCAGAACTTCGTGCCACACGACTCCTACTACGGGCTCGAGGTCGCCGACCTGGCCGACGAGACGGCCAGGCGCTTCTGGGCCACCGGTGTCGGCGACCGGCCTGCCGCCGACCTGCCGGACTGGGCCACCGGCGTGACGGTCGAGGAGCTCGAGAGGCTGGTCGACTACGCGGCCAGGGCCCTGCCGGGGGTGGGGATTCAGGTCCCTCCCAACCTCTCCGGCGCCTGGCCCGAGCTGGTCCGCGCCGGAGCCACCGACCTCGGCGGGCTCTCGGCCAACGGCGACCACATCTCGCCGGAGCAGCCGTTTCCGTCGCCGAACCAGGTGCGCCGCGAGCTGCGCGACCAGGGCGTCGCCGTCTCGGAGCGCCTCTGCGTCTACCCGTCCTACATCGACGCCGACTGGCTCGCCCCCTCGGTCCTTGACACCATCGCCTCCCGCTACTGGAGCTTCATTCCCCGCGGGGGCTCCGGTCGCCGCGAGCCACCCTTCCCGCTGCGTCCCGACCTGGCCGCGGGCGCGATCGAGCGCGCCTCCCGCGGCGAGGAGCTGGCGCCGGAGGAGCTGACCGCGCTCTTTGCCGAGCGCCGTCCCGAGGTGGTCGAGGAGATCCGGCTTGCCGCTGACGCGCTCCGCGAGGAGGTCTCCGGCGAGGGGGTCTCGTTCGTGGTCAACCGCAACATCAACATCTCCAACATCTGCACCGTGGGGTGCGCCTTCTGCGGCTTCGGGCAGGGGCGCCGTTCGCCCGACGCTTACACGATCGACCGCGAGGAGTTCCTGCGCCGCGTCGACGAAGCGGTCGCTTTCGGGGCGACCGAGCTGTGCATCCAGTCGGGGATCCATCCCGACTGGGAGCTCGATGACTACCTCGGCTGGCTTCGGCTGGCCCGCGAGGCCGCCCCGGAGCTCCACCTCCACGCCTACAGCCCGATGGAGATCGCCCACATGTGCGACATCAGCGGGCTGGCCCCGGGCGAGGTGTTCGCCCGCCTGGCCGACGCCGGGCTCGGCTCAACGCCGGGAACCGCCGCCGAGGTGCTCCATGACGGGGTGCGCGAGCGCATCAGCCCGAACAAGCTGCCGGTCGACCGCTGGGTCGAGGTCATCGAGGCCGGCCACCGGGCAGGCATTCCCTCTACGAGCACGGTGATGTTCGGCCACATAGAGGAGCCCTGGGAGCTGGCCGAGCACATGCGGGTGATCCGTTCGGTCCAGGAGCGCACCGGCGGGATAACCGAGTTCGTGCCGCTCTCTTTCATTCCCTTCCACACACTCCTGGGACGCACCCACGGGATCGAGGAGATCTCCCGAGAGGAGAACCTGGCCCATACCGCCGTCTTCCGGCTGGCCCTGGGCCGGACAGTCGCCAACCTCCAGGCCAGCTGGGTGAAGATGGGGCTCGATGCAGCCACCGAGGCACTCCGCTGGGGGGTCAACGACCTCGGTGGCACGCTGATGGAGGAGAACATCAGCCGCCTGGCCGGCAGCCACCACGGCGTGCGGCTCGATCCGGAGGAGCTCGTGGCCGCGGCACACCGTGCCGGCCGGCCGGCGTTCGAGCGCGACACGCTCTACCGGGTCCGCCAGCGCTACCCGCTGGGGAGGGTGCCGGAATCCGAGCGCGACCTGGCCGCGGTCGGCGACCCGCTCGCATCTGGGATGGTTACGGCATGAGTTCCGCAGACGACGAACTGATCACGCCGGAGGGGCTCGAGGCCCTCAAGGCCGAGCTTGCCGAGCTCGAGGGCCCGCGCCGGGCCGAGCTCTCCAAGCGCATCCAGGCCGCCCGGGAGGAAGGCGACCTCAAGGAGAACGCCGAGTACCACGCCGCCAAGGACGAGCAGTCGCACATGGAGACCAAGATCCTCCGTCTCCAGGAGCGCCTCCGGAAGGCCAAGGTCACCGAGGTCGACGGCAGGAGCGGGAAGGTCGCCTTCGGGGTCCCGGTGACCGTGACCGACGTCGACGCCGGCCGGGAGCAGACCTTCACCATCGTCGGGCCGACCGAGGCCGATCCGTCCTCGGGAAAGATCTCCAGCGAGTCACCGGTCGCCCAGGCGCTCCTGGGCTCCGGGCCCGGGGAGACGGTCAAGGTCGAGAGCCCCGGCGGCCAGCGCAGCTGGCGCGTCGAGAAGGTCGGCTAGGTAAAGAGGTCCTCGTCGGCCGCGCGCAGGAGCGCGGCCGCTCCCGGGCCGTCATCCCGGGTCACGTACCGGCCCAGGCCCCTGACCAGCACGGCCGGCTGGGCGGCGTCCTTGCGGCGGGCGAGATCGGCGGCTGCCGCCACCTCGTCGGCGACGGCGATCCAGGTTGCCTCCATCGTCCGTCCGCCCGTGTCGGGCTTTCCGCGCCAGTCCTCCAGGGGTCCCAGCCCGGCCACGCCGATTGCCACGTCGGACTGCCCAACCCGCCAGGGGCGCCCGAACGAGTCGGTGATGACCACGGCCGGATGGCCGGACAGGGCCGAGCGCAGGCGGCGGGCGCTGGCGTCCGGGTCCTCCGGGAGGCAGACCAGCACGCCTTCGGCGCCCGAGTTCGAGGCGTCCACGCCGGCATTGGCGCAGACGAAGCCGTGGTGCGTGCGGCAGACCAGGACGCCGTTCTCGGCCCGGACCACCTCGGAGCTTTGGTCGAGGATCACCTGGACGTGGGCCGGGTCGCGGCCCTGCTCGGAGGCGATCGCCCGCGCCTCGTCGCCCGGCCGGACCGACGCGAGCTCGACCAGAGCGCCCTCGGCCTTGGAGACGGCCTTGTGGGCGATGGCCAGGACGTCGTCGCCGGAGAACGGGCCGCCGGCGGCCTCGAAGATGGAAGCCAGGTCGTCCCCGGGCCGGACCTCGGGGATCCCCTCGAGGGCGATCGCCTCGACCCTTCCCATCGGGGCCTAGCGGCCCTGCCGGGCCAGTACCGCGCGCGTGTGGCTCGCGGTACCTGGGGCCGCCGGCTCGAGCGAGCTGGCCAGTTCGCGCAGGTCGGAGACGGTGTCGACGTCCAGCCCGAGCGAGCGGCACTCGAAGATCGTCACCCGCGCGCCCGCGGCCCGGGCGAGGCCTTCGTGACGCTCCCGGCTGCCCTCGCCGAAGGCGGGCCGGATCACGCCGGGAGGCTGGAGCAGGAGGGCGTTGGTGCCCTCGCCATGGCGGTCGGGGACGATCACGACCTCCGGTCCGTCGCCGGTCGAGTCGATGAGGCGGTCCACCTCTTCGGGGTCGAGTGCCGGGGTGTCGCTCGCCACGAGCAGGACGGCGAAGGCACCGTCGGCGACCGCCCATTCGATCCCCCGCACCGCGGCCGCGCTGTGGTCGTCCTGCGGCGAGTCGGCCAGCACCTGGGCACCGGCCCCGCGGGCCAGCGATTCGGCGCCCGGCTCGCTGGTGACCACGACGACGTCGTCGACGTGGTCGCAGCGGCGAAGCGCGGCCAGCACGTCGCTGAGCATCCCAGTGGCCAGCGCCACCCGTTCGGCGGCGCTCAGCCCGTCGTCGGCCAGCCGTGCCTTGGCACTCGAGAACCGCTTGACCGGGAGGACGGCGACCAGGCTCATGGCTGTACGGATAGCGCGTCGGCGGCCTCGAGCGCTTCGCGGGCAGCCTCCTGGCGGCGAAGCGGGGTGTCCATCAGCGTCTGCGCCACCTGTACCGGCACCGGAGCCCCGGCTGCCGGCTCGTCGGCGAGCAGAAGGTCCGCGACCCCGGCCCAGGCACGGGCGACGCCCTCGGTGGTCGCGGGAAGTCCCCAGGCCTCCATGCATTCGGCGGTCGGGCCCTTGAGCACCTCCCCGCCGACTATGGGAGAGACCGCCACGACCGGCGCCGCGGCCTGGGCCAGCGCCTCCTTCATCCCCGCGAGGGCGAGGATCGGCCCGATCGAGATGACCGGGTTGGATGGGCCGATGACGATCGCCCGGGCGCGGGAGAGCGCGGCCAGGACCTCGCCGGAGGGTGCGGCGTCCTCGATCCCCGCGAACGAGACCGACTCGATCGGGCCGGCGCCTCCCTCGCGGATCAGGAACTCCTGGAGGCCCATCGTGCGCCCGCCGGCGGTCACCTCTGTCCTTACCGGCCGGTTGGACATGGGCAGGACCGACGCCCCCAGGCCAAGGCTGCCGACGAGCTGCGCCATCGCCTCGGTGGCGCTGAGGCCGTCGTCGAGCAGCTCGCGGCGCCGACGGCACCATCCGAGGTCGCGGTCGCCGAGGTTGAACCAGACCTCCTCGCCCTCCCCGCGGCGACGCTCCATCTCCTCGAAGGTGTCGCCGTCGATGCCCCAGCCCCGGGAGTCGATGATGTCGGCGAGGGTGAAGGCGACGAGGTCCGGGTCGGGTGAGACGGCGGAGTCGTAGATGTCGATGTCGTCGGCGGTGTTGGCGACGACGACGAGATCGTCGCCGACCAGGTCGAGCATCCCGCGGGCCAGCTTCGCACCGCCGGTCCCTCCGGCGAGGACGACTACTGGCCCGGTGCTCACAGCCCGGTGATTCGGATACCTGCGTGGGTCTTGTTGCGGATGTTGATGCCGATCATCATCGCGGTCAGCGACTCGGCGATCCGCGACTGCTCCAGCCGCCCGGCATCCACGGCACGCAGGCCCTCGATGGCCTCCACGAGGCTGGCGGCAACCGCCTTGGCGTCGGCGTCGTCGCCGCAGACCAGGACGTCCTCCTCGAAACGGTGGTCAGGGTCGGCGAGCATCGCGGCGCTCACCGTGTGGAAGGCGCTCACGACCTGGACTCCATCGGGAACGAGCTCTGCGGCCTGCTCGGCGGCCGACCCCTGCCAGACCCCGAGGGTCCGGGTCGGCTTGCCGCCCACGGCGGGCGCCAGGGGGACGGTCGCGTCGATGACGACGGTTCCCGGAGCGAGCGCGTCGGCGATCGACTTGTAGGTCTGCGCCTGGGCAGCGAAGGGAACGGCGACGGCCACGACCGGGGCGGCCTCGGCCGCGGTGTGGTTCTCGCCGAACTCGATGTCGGTTCCCGGAACGGCGCCGGTCACCTCGCCGGCCGCGGCCTGGGCGCGGGAGGCCTCCCGGGAGCCCAGGACGAGCGGGATTCCGGCTGAAGCCCAGCGCCGGGCCAGGCCCTGGCCCAGGGCGCCGCTGGCGCCGACGATCGAAACGCGCTCGGGAAGCGGCATGGCGGCGAGTATAGGTTTGGCCCCGCTCAGCTGCCGCTGAACGAGGGGTCGCGCTTCTCGCCGAAGGCGCGCACGCCCTCGGCGAAGTCCCCGGTGGCGGCGCAGATCGCCTGGGCCGAGACCTCGTGGTCGAGGTTGACGGCCAGGGCAGGCTTGGCGGCGCCGTCGATGACCCGCTTGGCCAGTCCGACGGCCACGGGAGCGCAGGCGAGCAGCTCGGCGACCAGCTGGTCGGTGGCCGCCTCGAGTCCGTCGGGGTCCGATACGCGGTTGGCGAGGCCGATCCGCTCGGCTTCCGTGCCGTCGATCAGCTTCGAGGCGAGGATCATCTCCTTGGCGCGTCCGAGGCCGACGACCGAAGGGAGCCTCGAGGAGCCGCCGACGTCGGGGATCAGTCCAACCCGCGTCTCCGGCAGCCCGACGATGGCGTCGGCGGCGATCGTCCGCAGGTCACACGCGAGGGCGAGCTCGAGCGCCCCGCCGATGCAGGCCCCCTGGATCTGCGCGATCGTGGGCTTGGGCATCTCCTCGAAGAGGTTCCAGGCCTCGAGGATCACGCGGCGCATCGGCCGCAGCGTGGTCGGGTCGTCGACCAGGGGCTGGAAGGCGGCGAAGTCCATCCCCGAAGAGAACATCGGCCCCTCGCCGCGGAGCACGACGACCCGTACGTCCGGGTCGTCGGCGGCGTACTGCGCAGCCTCGCGCAGCTCGATAATCATCGTGTCGTTGAGAGCGTTTCGCTTCTCGGGACGGTTGAGGACGATGTGCCGGACCGGCCCGCGGTCTTCGGTTACGACGAGCGACATGAATTGACCCTCCTGGTTGGTCGGCCAATCATGACGCTTTCAGCGCGTCGACGGAGGCGCGGGACGGGGAGCTTCCTCAGGAAGAGCCGGACTGGACCGGCGCGGGAGCCGGGGCCGCACGGTTCGGCTCCTGCCAACCGCCCTTCTCCTCATCGTCGTCGTCCTCAAAGCTCTCGGCGAGGACGCTCCCGACGACGGCGCCGAACGCGCGTCCGGCAACGCTCTTGAGGTCGCCATCCTCTTCGGGCTTCTGGGCCACCTGCGCGACGGCGGCCGGCTGCTTGCCGGCGCCTACCGCCGGGTCGCGCCCGAGCATCAGCTGCGCGGTCATCAGCACGAAGAGCGCGGAGAAGAGCGCCCCGCTGGCCATGAGCGTGCGGCCGAACATGCGGCGACGCATGGCCCGCTGCTTCTTTACGGCCTCGGAAGCCATGGCGGTTACGGGTAGACCTGCTGGCCGGTTTCCGAGTCGGTGACGACGATCGCCACCGACGGGCAGGCCTCGGCCGCCGCCATCACGAGGTCGTCAGGTCCGGTACCGATGACGGTCGCGACGTCGCCCTCGAGAGAGAAGACGGTGGGGGCGATGTCGACGCAGTCGCCGTGCGCCGCACAGCCGGCGGCATCGATGGTGGGGATGAGGCTCATTCGGTTCAGCTCCTGGATTGGTTGCTCGCTTCACAGCTTGCCCGGGAGCCGGGAAATCCCCCGGAAATGGAGGGGAAAGAGTTGGTAAAGGATGCCCCGGCTTCAGGCGCCGGAGAGCAGCTCGCGCAGCTTCGGCACCTCGCGCGGGCAGGCCACGGCCAGCGCGCCGACCGGCGTGCCGTCGCGCAGGGCGACGGCGGTGAAGCAGGGCTCGTCCATGTCCCCGTCGAGCTGGAGCTCGTCGGCATCGCTCGAGCTTCCGAAGCCCTGGATGCGGACGCCGTGGATGTCGGTCCACCAGCTGCTCAGGGCCTCCTCGGCCGGCGGGTTCCCGAGGATCTCCTGGGCGGCGGCCCGGCCCTGGCGCCCGGCGGCCTCCCAGTGCTCGCCGCCGGCCACGTCGCCGGCCGCGTGGATCTCCGGACGCTCGAGGAGCGCCTCGAGCCCGTCGGGGAGCCACTCGGCGGCGGGGCGGATACCGATGGCGACGAGAACGTGGTCGACCTCGAGCCGGCTGCCGTCGCTGAGCTCCAGGGCCACCGCCCGGTCACCCTCGCTGACTATCTCCGTGACGGCAGTGTCGAGTCTCACGTCGATTCCGGCCGAGCGCTGCATCTCCACCAGCCAGAGGGCCAGGTCGGGATGGAGGGCGCGGGCGAGGGGAAGCGGCTCTGCCTCGATGAGGGTCACGCTCACTTCGCGCTTGCTGGCGGTCGAGGCGACCTCCTGGCTGATCAGGCCGGCGCCGACGATGGCCAGGCGCGAGCCGGGTCGCAGCGCCTCCCTGAGGCGGAGGGCGTCGTCGACCGTTCGCAGCGCCTGGACGTTCTCCAGGCCTTCGGTACCCGGCAGGGTGACCGGGCGGCTGCCGGTGGCGATCACCAGCTCGTCGTAGGAGAGCTCGGAGCCCGACTCGAGGGTTACCAGCCGGGCGTCGGGGTCCAGGGCGACCGCCGGGTCCCCCAGGATCAGCTCGATTCCTTTCTCCTCGTGCCACTCGTCGGGCCGGAAGGTGATCTCCCCATGCTCCTTGTCGCCGGCCAGCAGCTCCTTGGAGAGCGGGGGCCGGTCGTAGGGGGCGTGGGGCTCGGCGCTGACGATCCTCACCGGTCCCTCGTAGCCGCCCTGCCGGAGGGCTTCGGCGCAGCGCTGGCCCGCAAGCCCCCCGCCGACGATCAGGACTCCGTCGCTCACGAGGGGCTCGAGCCGGCCGGCCGTGCCCTGCGAACCCGCGCCCTTGCGCGGGCAGCGGCCCTCTCGACCGGGGTCGAGTCGGGAAGGGGCGCCGCCTTCGGCTTCGATGCGGGGATGATCCTGCGCAGGAAGAGGAAGATAATCGGCAGCCCGGTGACCACGAGGATCCCCTGCAGCCAGAGGCTCCCAGCGTCGGTCCCCGAGCCGAGCGTGTGGACGACGGCCAGGGCCCAGACGACGATCGTGGCGCGGTGGATCGAGCGCCACCGCTTGTTGCCGATCATGCGCCGCGCGTAGAAGCTGAGGCCCAGGAACATGGCGGCCCAGCCGGCGATGATCCCGAGGCCGGTGTAGAAGGGCCGGTAGTCGATGGTGAAGGGAATCGCGATCTGCGAGATCGTCGGGTGCAGGTAGCTGTCGCCCAGCAGGGTCAGCCCGTGGACGGCGATCGCCACGAGGCCGGCCAGTGCGGTCGACTCGTGCACGGCGACGAGCTGCTTCTTGACGCCCGGGCGCCTGGGCAGCCCGTTGGCCATCATCAGCCCGATGATCACCGAGATGGCGACGGCGGTGAAGGCGACTACGCCCGAGGAGCGTGAGGCCAGCCACCAGCCATATTCGAGGGGGTTGGGACCGGTCATCGCGTGGTGCCTCCTGGAAGCTTGAGCTTCACGACCGGCCGCGCGTCGAGGCGGCCGATCCGTTCGTGGTTTCCGTTCTCATCGACGGTGATCCCGCCGTGGCGGGCGAGTATGCGGCGTGCTCCGGCCGGCCCGCTCAGCAGTGCCGTCTTGGCGAGCGTCTCTGCCTCGAGGGCGGTGGGGGCCAGGGCGGTTGCGGAGACCAGGCCGGTGAAGGCGGGCCTGCCGGTGGACGGGTCGAGAAGGTGGTGGGCCGGTGCGCCGTCGGGCGAGCGCCAGATACGGGAGCGCAGGCCGCTCGTGGCAACCGCGCCGCGCCTCACGGTGAGCGACTCGCCGGGCCTTCCGGTGAAGGCGTCGAGGATCTCGACCTCGCGCTCGGCGGCCAGCTCGCCGCCGATGCGGATGTCACCGCCGCAGTCGACGGCCCAGTGCTCGTAGCCGTCCAGGAGCTTTGAGGCGAGGTCGGCGGCGTGGCCCTTGCCAGAGCCGCCGTTGTCGATCTGGAGGCCGGGCGGGCGGCGGATCACGCCGGCCTCGTCATCGACCTCGATCTCGCGCCAGCGCTGCGCAGGCGAAGCGGAGGCAGGGGCGGGTGCCGGTCGCTCGCCGGCGAGCGCGTCGGCGAGGTCGATCCGCTCGTCGCCGGTCCAGCGGTCTGCGTAGCCGGCGCTTCGGAGGTCGTCCAGGAGGGTCGGGTCGACCAGTCCGCCGCTCAGCTCGGCGGCTTCGATCGCTGCGCTGACGGCGCTGCGCAGGAGCCCGGATGCGGGAACCTCCTCACGCGGGTCGGCGTTGAGGCGGCTCAGCTCCGAGTCCTCGCGGAAGCGCGACAGGCGGGCCTCGTAGTCGCGCAGGAACCCCTCGACCCGGTCGGCCGCTGCCTCGGGCGCGTCAACGCCCTCGCGGGCCGGCGGCCCGACGAGGATCCGTACGCGGGTTCCCATCAGGCGCAGCTCCCGGTCGGCCGGCCGCATCTGGCCGGCATCGGTGGTGGCGGCTGCCGACACTCAGGAGCTCCCGCTCTGGACCGGCGCGGGTGCCGGTGCGGGGGCCGGGGCCGGCTGCGCCGGGGCGCTCTGCTGGACCGGGGCCGACGAGTAGCCGGTGGCGGGGGCGGTCGCTGCCGCGCCGCCAGCAGCCGTCGAGGGAGCCTCCTGCTTGACGATCACCTTGCGGGTGATGACCACCTTCTTGACCGTGGCCGGCTGGACCTGGGCGGTCGCCTGCTTGCCCGAGCCAATCAGCGGGTCCTTGCCCTCTGCCATCTGGGCGCCGAGGAAGCCGGTCACCCCTAGGAAGGCGACGGCGGTCGCCGCGGCCACCGGGAGGATGGTCTTGTTGCGGCGCCGGGGGCGCTTGGGGGCTGGGGTGTTTTCAGGGGTGCTCATCGGTGCTCTTTTCTCTCGTCGCGTTCAGGGGCTGGGCGGGTGGCGACGATCAGTCGTCGCCCTCTTCGTGGTCGTCGTCATCGTCGTCGTGACCCTCGTACTCCTCGTGGTCATCGTCGTCGCCTTCGTACTCGCGCTCACCGCCATAGGAGGGGCTGGAGCCGCTCTCGACCTTCTTCGGGGCCGAACCCGGCTGCTGGTAGCTGGCCGGGGTCTGGTACGAGGTGGCCGGGGCCGAGCTGCCGCTCGCCGATCCGCCCGTGCCGGAACCGGAGCTCGAGCTGGAGGCCGGGGCCTTGTCGCTCGCCTTGCTCTTCTTGACGACCTTGACCGTGCGGCGTTCGACGACGGTACGGACGGGCGGTGCGGCCTGCGTGGAGGCCGTCTCCCCGTTTTCCCCGGTGTTCCCGGAGGCGAATGCGACGGCTCCGAGGACCCCAAGGGCCAGGACGGTGCCGCCGGCAGCAAATGCGTTTCGGTTGATGTTCATGGCTGCAGGGTGCCGGTGGAGCGGCAAACCGCCCGCGAATACAGGGGAAAGAGTTGGCAAAGCCTGTCTGGGCGCCCTGGCAGGGGGTTACCCTCCGGCCGTGGCCGGCCCCCGGATACTCGTGGTCGAGGACGAGTTCTCCATCTCGGAACCCTTCTCGCGCCTGCTCGCCCGTGAGGGCTTCGACCCCGTGGTCGCGCCGACGGTCTCGGAGGCCCTCGACGAGTTCACGCGCCAGCGCCCCGACCTGATCCTCCTCGACCTCGGGCTCCCCGACGGCGACGGCCGGGACGTTGCCCGGGAGGTAAGGCGCGAGAGCGAGGTTCCGATAATCATGCTCACCGCTCGTGGGACCGAGACCGACCGCATCGTCGGCCTGGAGATCGGGGCCGACGACTACGTCGTCAAGCCGTTTTCCAGCGCCGAGGTGATCGCACGCATCAGGGCGGTGCTGCGCCGCGCGCCGGCAGAGGCCGAGGAGGCCCCGGACGATCGCGAGGCGATCGAGGTGAGGGGCCTCAGGATCGACCCGGCATCCCGCAAGGCCTCCCTCGATGGGGAGGAGCTCGACCTCAGCCGCAAGGAGTTCGATCTTCTCGCCGAGATCGCCTACGCCTCGGGCGACGTGATCCCCCGCGACGAGCTCATGAGCCGGGTCTGGGACGAGAACTGGTTCGGCTCCACCAAGACCCTCGACGTCCACGTCGGCTGGCTGCGCAAGAAGCTCGGGGACGACGCATCCGACCCGCGCTGGATCGAGACGGTCCGTGGCGTCGGGTTCCGCCTGGCCGACCCTGGCACCTAGCCGTGAGCCTTCGCGGCGGCATCCTGCTCGCGCTGGCCTACGTGCTGGTGCTCTCGGTCGTAGCGCTCCTCGTTCCCCTCGGCGTCAGCCTCAGGGACCGGGTGGACGCCGAGATCCGGCTCGAGGCCCGCACGCAGGCCGAGACGGTGGCGGCCCGTGCTGCCAGCCTCCTCAATCCGACGCGAACCGGGGAGCTGGAGGCGCTGGCGAAGAGGTCTTCGGTGGCCGTAGGGGGGAGGGTCCTGATCGTCGACCGCCGGGGGCGGGTCCTCTCTGACTCGGCCGGGTTTGCCGAACCGGGGTCGCGGTACGGGACCCGTCCCGAGATCGCGGCCGCGCTGAAGGGCGACCCCGAGCAGGAGATCCGCCGTTCCGAGGACCTCGGCGAAGAGATCCTGGCCACCGCGGTGCCGGTATACGCCGAGACCAGGCCGTCGGGAGCGGTGAGGGTCACGCAGGGGGTGAGCGAGGTCAACGAGGCGATCCGCCGGTCCTGGCTGGGCCTGGGCCTGATCGGGGCGCTGGTGATCGGTCTCGGGCTGATTGCCGGTCTGGTCATCGCCCGGCTCATCGCCGGCCCGATCGTCAGGCTCGACGGTGCCGCCCGTCGTGTAGCCGACGGTGACCTCGAAGTCAGGGCGAAGGTGGAAGGAAGCACCGAGCAGAAGACGCTGGCCCGCAGCTTCAACACGATGACCGAGCGGCTGACCGTTCTCCTGGCCTCTCAGCGCGAGTTCGTGGCCGACGCATCCCACCAGCTGCGCACCCCCCTGACCGGGCTGCGCCTGAGGATCGAGGAGATCCGTGCCGACGCAGATGCGGCTGCCGAGAAGGAGAACGCCGATGCCGCCCTGGCTGAGGTAGACCGCCTCTCGCTGATCGTCGACGAGCTGCTGGAGCTCAGCCAGGCCGGGGAGGCGCCGCCGCCTGACGCCAGGGCCGACCTCGACCGCGCCGTGGTCGATGCCGGCGAGCGCTGGGAAGGCGCTGCTGCCGAGGCCGGATGCCGCCTCGCCGTGGAGCCGGGAGAGGGCGGCGAGGTGCGCTGCCATTCGACCGAGCTGGACCGGATCCTCGACATCCTGCTTGAGAACGCCGTTGCCTACGCTCCGGGAGAGCCGGTGGAGATCGCGTCGGCCCCGGGCAGCGTGACCGTCAGCGACAGGGGCCCCGGCCTTCAGGGCCAGCAGCAGGAGGAGCTCTTCGAGCGGTTCCGGCGGGGTCAGGCCTCCAGGGGCGGGCCTTCGGGAACGGGACTCGGGCTGGCGATCGCCCGCGAGCTGGCATTGCGCTGGGACGGCTCCCTGGAGCTCCACGACGGGCCGGACGGCGGGCTTGTTGCCAGGCTCTCGTTCCCGGGCGCCGAGGCTTTGCCATCTCTTTCCCCTAAGGCTCCTACGGTCGATCCATGAAGACACGAGCTGCCCTGACCGCGTTGCTGGCTGTGCTGGGGGTCCTGATTGCCGCCGGGGTCACCGTCGCCGCCGGCGAGATCGTCTCGCGCCCGATCGGGCTAAACGGCAGCCCCGACGACCTGGGCCGCTCGCTCACTCCTGCCTCCAATCCAGCGCCCGTCACGGTTCGCGACGAGGGGGAGAAGAAGTCGAAGAGCCGCGACGAGAGCGAGGAAGGGGGCTCGTCTGCTCCCGCGCCGTCCGGAGGGGGGGACGACAGCCAGTCGAAGGACGACGACGAAGGCCACGAAGATGACGAAGAGCACGAGGACGACGAAGGTCACGACGACGACGACTGACCGGGCTGCCTGACCTACTCCCGGTCAGCGAGCTCCTGGTCAAGCTGGCGGACGATCGCCTCTCCCAGCTCCACCACCTCTTCACGCGGGTCTGCCGGCGCATCTTCGCCGGCCGAAGCGTCCCCGTCCCCCTGGGCCTGGTCGCTATCGGTCGGCGTTCCCTTCCCGTCGAGGGCGCGCGAGCCGATCGCCAGCGCCGGCCATCGCCCTCCCCGGGCCACGCCGGCGGCGGTGGCGTCGGGCCCGGAGACCGGGAGTGCCCCTAGACCGGGCAGTTCGGTGGCGGCCCGTGTCGCCGCGGCCTTCAGCTGGGGGTGAAGGCCGGTGGCGACCACCGTGCCGTCGCGCTTCCACCAGACCGGGGTTCCCTCCCGGCAGCTCTCGATCGCGAGGATTGCGGTCTCGCGCGGGTTCATGCCGCGCCGCCTGCGGGTCGCGAGCCAGTGGCGCAGGCCGATCGCGTGGGCGTCGCCGCCGCCCGCCAGCACGACGGCAACCGCAAGGTTCTCGGGCGGGTCGGCGTCGAGCCGGGCCACGAGCTCCAGGACGGCGTCGCAGGCGCTGGTGTCGCTCTCGGGACTCGCCGTGCCCCGGTCGAGCAGGGCGAGGATCATCGCCAGGAGGAAGAGGGTGGGAAGCAGCTGGGCGATGTCGAGGAGCAGGCCGCCGAAACCGGCGAGCCGGATTCCCGCGCAGATCGCCACGAGGGCGATGCCGATGGCGTTGGCGAGGATCAGCGAGCGGGCGATCCCGGCGCTCCGGGCCGGGCGCCGGTCGTCGATCGCCGCGGTGAGCACGAGGAAGACCCCTCCTGCCGGAGGGTCGGCCGGCGGGCGCGAGACGACGTTCTGGCCACCCCGGGCCGGGGTGAGGCGCCGGAGGGGCTGGAAGCGCGTCTCGTCGGCCAGGGAGAGCAGCAGCGCCGCAAAGGCGATCAGCAGGCCGGCCAGCGGCCCCCGGATCGCGATCACGCTTGCGATCACCGCGATCCCGGCGCAGATCGCCTGGGATGCCCACCAGTAGGGACGCACCCAGAACGGCTGGATCGCGGCATCCCGGCCCATCTCCTCCAGGCGCCCGGCCAGCTCCTCGGCGGCTACCCGCTCGGCCTCGCCGAACGCGGGGCGCGGCTCGCCGGGAACGTCGCCACTGGTCGCGATGGTCGCCACTGCGCCGGGAGACTAGTGTTCGCCAGGCGATGGACGCCACAGATCTCGCATACGCAGGCGCCGCCCGCCAGTCGCAGATGGTTCGTGACGGCGAGTGCACGGCCCGCGAGGTCGTCGAGGCGACGCTGGAGCGGATCGCCGAGGTCGACCCCCTGCTCAACGCCTACCGGGTGGTCTTCGCCGAGGAGGCGCTCGAGCAGGCCGACGCCATCGACGCGGCCGGCGGCGGTTCGGCACAGGAGAAGCCGCTTCTCGGGGTGCCGGTCCCGATCAAGGACGACACCGACGTTGCCGGGGAGCGCACCGCCTGGGGGAGCCTGGCCACCGACCGGCGCCCGGCGCCGCAGGATGCCGACATGGTCGTCCGGCTCCGCGAGGCGGGCGCGATCATCATCGGCAAGACCAACGTTCCCGAGCTGACGATCTGGCCGCTCTGCGAGACGCTCGCTTTCGGCTCCACCCGCAATCCTTGGAACCCGGACTTCACGAGCGGAGGCTCCAGTGGCGGCTCCGGCGTTGCTGCCGCCGCCGGGCTCTGCGGGGTTGCCCATGGCTCGGACGGGGCAGGTTCGGTGCGGATCCCCGCCGCCTTCAATGGCCTGTTCGGGCTCAAGCCGCAGCGCGACCGCATCTCGCTCGGCCCCAACCATTTCGACGGCTGGAACGGCCTGACCGTCTACGGCCCGCTGGCCCGCTCGGTCGCGGACGCGGCGCTCTTCATGGACGCAACGGCCCAGGAGGCCCCTCCGGAGGGCTTCGCCGCAGCCACCCAGGCCGACCCGGGGAGGCTGCGCATCGCCGTCTCGGTCAAGCCACCGCCGGGCGCCCTGACGAAGCTGGGCGCTGAGCAGCTCGCCGCCGTCCACCAGACCGCCGACGTCCTTCGGGACCTGGGCCATGAGGTCTTCGAACAGGAGATCGACTACCCGCCGGCCGCCTTCCTCACGACCGTCGCCCGCTACCTGCGCTCGATCAACGACGACGTCTCCGGGCTGCCCCACCCCGAGCGGCTCGAACGGCGCACGCGGGGCATGGCCCGGCTCGGAAGCCTGGTCTCCGACTCGATGCTGGCCCAGGCGCGGGCCGCCGAGCCGGCGATTGCGGCCCAGATCAACACGGTTTTCGACCGGGCCGACGTCGTCCTCATGCCCGGGCCGTCGGGGCGTCCTTTCGAGGTCGGTGAGCTCCACGGCCGCGGCGCGATCTGGACGCTCAACGCCGCGGCGGGCCGGGTGCCGTGGTACGGGGTCTGGAACACGATCGGTCAGCCGGCCGCCTCGCTGCCGGCCGGCTTCGATGGCCTGGGGCTGCCCCTTTCGGCGCAGCTCGGTGGGCGTCCCGGCGATGAGGTGACGCTGATGCAGCTCGGCTGGCAGGTCGAGCAGGCCAGCCCCTGGGTCGACCGGCGCCCCGCGCTCGACCTGGCGGCTGCGTGAGCGAGCCCGACGACGGGCAGCTCCTGGCGGTTGCCCGGGAGGCGGCGCAGGCGGCCGCCTCGGTCCTGCTCGATTACCGGGGCCGGGTGGCCGGGGCCGTCTCGACCAAGAGCACACCCACCGACCCCGTCACGGAGGCTGACGTCGCCGCCGAGGAAGCGATCCGCCGCGTGATCTCCGAAAGGCGACCGGATGACAGCGTGGTTGGGGAGGAGGGCGACGAGAGGGCAGGCTCGAGTGGGCTGCGCTGGATCGTCGACCCGCTGGACGGCACTGTCAACTACATCTACGGGAACCCACTCTGGTGCGTCTCGGTTGCCTGCGACGGGCACGCCGGCGTGGTCTACGACCCGGTCGGGGACGAGTGCTTCACCGCAACCGCGGGCGGCCCGCCGGAGCTGAACGGTGCCGTGGTCGCGCCCACGATGGTCACCGACCTGGACCGTTGCCTCCTGGCAACCGGCTTCGGCTATGACGCCGAGGTGCGGCGGGGGCAGGCAGAGACAGTGGCGAAGTTGCTGCCGCTGGTTCGTGACATCCGGCGGGGTGGAAGCGCCGCTCTCGACCTTGCCTGGCTTGCCGCCGGCCGCTGCGACGCGTACTACGAGCGTGGCGTAAAGGAATGGGACGTCGCCGCCGGCCGGATCATCTGCCAGGCCGCCGGGCTTGAGGTCAGGGAGCTCGAGCCGGCGGGTGGCCTGCCCGCCGGGGTGATGGCCTGCGCTCCGGGGCTGGCCGACGAGCTCGAGGCACTGCTCGCCTGACCGGCGGCGGTATCTTGCCGGCGATGCAGCACACCGCGACAGGCTGGTGGATCGAGGAGGCCGGGGGGTCGCCCGAGGCTGCGCCGCCGCTCGAAGGGCCGCTCGACGCCGACGTCGTGGTTATCGGTGGCGGATACCTGGGCATGTGGACCGCCTGGCAGCTGCTCGAGCGAGACCCGAAGGCCGAGGTCGTCGTCCTGGAGGCCGGCCAGGCCGGCCACGGCCCGAGCGGGCGTAACGGAGGCTTCGTCAACGGCTACTGGGAGTACGTCCCCGAGCTCGCGGGCACCTATGGGCTCGACCCGGCGCTCGACCTGGCCCGGCAGGCCGACCGTTCGATACTCGAGATCGGCGAGTTCTGCCGTTCGCAGAAGGTCGATGCCTGGTACCACCAGGCGCCGCACCTGGAGGTCTCCGCCGCCCCCTACCAGGACGGAGCCTGGCGCGATGCGCTCTGGGGGCTCAGCCGCCTGGGGATCGACGAGGAGCTCGTCGAGCTGCTTCCCGAGCAGGTCGACCAGCTCTGCTTCTCGCCGGTCTTTCGCGGCGGCGCCTGGAAGCGGGTCGGGGCCACGGTCCAGCCGGCTCGGCTTGCCTTCGGGCTGCGGGCAGCCCTGCTGCGCCGCGGGGTGAAGCTCTACGAGCACAGTGAAGTCGGCGAGATCGACCAGTCCGAGCACTCGATCACGGTGCGGACCGAGCGCGGCCGAGTCCACGCGCGCAACGCGGTCCTCGCGGTCAACTGGCGAACCTCGCGCTGGCCGGCCTTCTCCCGCGAGATCAGCGTTGCCTCCAGCCACATCGTGCTGACCGAGCCGGTGCCCGACGTGATCGAGGAGATCGGATGGACCGGGGGCGAGGCGATCACCGACTGCCAGAAGATGATCCATTACTTCCGCACGACGAGGGACGGCCGGATCGCGTTCGGCTGGGGCGGAGGTCGCGTGGCTCCGCGCGGTTTCCACTCCCCGGCGCTCCACGTCGACCCGGAGGTCGTCGAGCGGACCGCCGCCACGATGCGGCGCTTCTTCCCCGCACTGGAGGGCCGCGAGGTCACCGACGCATGGGGCGGGCCCATCGACGTCGCCCCCAAGACCCTTCCCATCTACCGCAGCAGCGGACGGCTCCACGCCGGCTGGGGGTTCACGGGCCACGGCGTAGGCCCCTCGCACCTCGGCGGCAAGATCCTCAGCGGCCTGGCGCTCGGAGTGGATGACGAGTTCACGCGGCTGCCGCTGGTCGAGCCCCGCGTAAAGGCCTTTCCGCCTGAGCCGGCGCGTTCCATCGGCGGAAACCTCATCCGTGCCGCGATGATCCGCCGCGAGGATGCCCAGGCCCAGGGGCGGCGGGTCGACCCTGTGACCGGGATCATCAGCGAGCTTCCCCGGCTCGTCGGGCTGAACCTCCCGCGCTGACTCCGGTGGGACGCAGGCTCGCGATCGTCCTGGTCGTCGGGGTCCTCGGCGCAGCGGTGACGCTGGCCGTGGTCCTGTCTTCACGGAACGGGCCAGGTGGCGGCGGCCGCTCGGCCGAGCGCGCTGTGACCGCGGAGCAAGACCCCGCCGGGCCCGGGCAGCCGGGGGCTGCGGCGACCCGAAGCGTCGTGCTGGGGGCAGTCCCCGGTCCGGTGAACGAGGCTTCGGGACTGGCCGCCAGTCGCAATAACCGCCGCGTCGTCTGGGTCCTCAACGACAGCGGCGGGGAAGCAAGCCTCTACGCCCTGGGAGCCGACGGGCAGATAAGGGCGACTCTCCCGGTTGCGGGTGCCGTGAACGTCGACTGGGAGGACATGGCCCGGGGCCCCGGTCCGGCTGGCTCTCCGGACTGGCTCTACGTCGGCGACATCGGTGACAACGGCGCCTCGCGCGGATCCGTGCGGGTCTACCGCGTCCCCGAGCCGGACCTGGGCGCTTCGGCCAGCGGAGACGTGCTGCCGGCGGCGCCCGCGGCGTTCGTCGACCTCGTGTACCCGGACGGCCCGCGCGACGCCGAAGCTCTCGTCGTCGATCCACGGAGCGGGGACCTCTTCGTCATCACCAAGCGGGAGGACCGCTCCCGCGTCTACCAGGCCAGGTCGCCTTCGTTCACGGGGGAGACGGTCACGCTCGAGTACCTGCGCGAGCTGGGGGAGGGGCTCGTCACCGCGGCCGACGCCTGCCCCGACGGAAAGACGGTCCTCGTTCGCAGCTACTTCGGCCTCGACGCCTACGGAGGATCCTCGGTCGCCGGCGCGCTGCGGGGAGAGCCCTCACGTCGCCTCGTCGAGGTCGAATCGCAGGGCGAGACGGTCGCCGCCGCGCCGGACTGCGAGGGCTACTACACCCTCAGCGAGGGCTCCGACCAGCCGCTGGTGCGCTACCTGCGCTGAGCGGTTTCGGATTCCGTCGTGGCTTCCGCGCCAGGCGCGGGGCCTGAGCCTTCGCCGCCGGCCTGTGCCGGGAGGGGCTCGGCGGCCTTCGCGGGCGCGCCGAGCAGCGGCGAGTTCATCAGCTTCCTGAGCATCCGCCGGGGCCAGTGGAATTCGAGCGAGAGGATTCCCAGCCCCACCGCGATCATTCCGAAGCCCGGCCCGGGAAGCGGTATGAGGATGATGCCAAGGGGTATCAGCGCCGAGCCGAGGGCCACCATGAACATCCGGAAGGCCGGATGGCGGCTTCGGTGCGACTCGTGCTGGCCTTCCAGCCAGTCGTGTGCCCGCTCAAGGTAACTGCGCATCGGTACCCGGTGAGGCTACTGCCCCTCGGGATGGGTGGCGCCGGGCACGGAGAACCCGACTGGCGAGTGCCCGGGGCGGGATTCGAACCCGCACGTCCGCGAGGACAGGGGTTTTTGAGACCCCCGCGTCTGCCGTTCCGCCACCCGGGCCGGGTGATGGTCGGGCGCCGGAGCGAAGCTCAGGCGCCGGCGGGCAATCGGCCTTCCTCTTCGGGCCAGTGCTCAACCTCGACGTTCCACTTCTGGTTGAACGCGTACATCGCGGCCGCGATGAGGAGGATCTGTACCGGCACGAGCAGCGCGGTGAGGGTGCCAAGCACCCCGGAGTCGATCGCCGGCTGGGTGAGGCCCGGGGCGTTGCGTTCGGTCCACGCGGGTACGGCGACCACGGCAAAGACGCCCATCATGGTGGCCAGGGCGGCGATGACCGGGAGGAGCCCCCGGTTCCACTTGGCGACATACCAGGCGCAGGCCAGGTAGAGCAGGATCCAGGCGATGCAGACCGCCTTCATGCCCATCAGCACGCTCCAGCCACCGAAGGTGACGATCGCGATCAGCAGGGCGGAGGCCAGCAGCAGGATGATCACGATCGCCCGCATCGTCTGCGGGCCCGAACCCTCGCGGTTCGGGTGCTCGATTACCGGCTCGCCGATGTGTTCGACCCTGCTCACCGTTAGCGAAGATAACGGGCACTTCGGCAGCGCGCCAGCGGCGCACCGCTGCGGCCGGGCTGCGGCTAGGCTCGCGGGCGAGCGGGCGTGGCGGAATTGGTAGACGCGTCGGCCTTAGGAGCCGGTGGCCTTGGCCGTGGGGGTTCGAGTCCCTCCGCCCGCATCCAGGGGACCAGGCGCAGCCCTAGCCCCGATAGGTGGCTTCGAAGCGAAGCGTAACGTCGGTGTCGGTGTCGGCGCCCTTGAAGTTGCAGCTCCACCTGACGACGTCGGGGCCCGTGGAGACGACGGACGGGGTGCACCGGAAGCCGTCGACCGTTACCGGCTTCTCGGCGGCGCTGGCCGTGACCCCGCGCACCACGGCGTCGGCGGTCTCGCAGGTGCCGACGTCGTTCTGGCTGGTGTCCAGGGTTCCGCTGATCGTCGAGGAGATCGGTCCTCCCTGCACGTTCCTGGCGCCCTCGGTCGAGCAGGTGAGAAGGAACTCGCCGGTCGTGGAACCGCAGGCCGCGACGGAGAGCGTCGCCGCCAGGGTGGCGAGAGCGGTGACTGCGATCATCGGGCGACGGCTCATGAGCGGTGGTTTCGCCGGTCGGGCGGGTTATCCTCGTCGGCCGCTGGGGGACTGGTGTAATGGCAACATAGGGGTCTCCAAAACCCTTGCTCGAGGTTCGATTCCTCGGTCCCCCGTAGCGGCTCAGGCGGCGACGCCGAGCGGGACGGCGCTCTCCAGCCGGGCGAAGACCACGATTCGCTGCGCGGCGCTGTAGAGCGGGTGGCAGGCGGTCAGGACCAGGCGCTCCCGCCCTCCGGCCGCCGCGAGCACGCTCACCTCGGAGGGCTTGACGATCCGGGTCTTCTCGACGCTGTAGGTGAAGCGGCCGTAGGCCATCGCCATCACCAGGCGGTCGCCGGCCTGAAGCTCGTTGATCCGCCGGAAGGGCTGCTCCCACGTGGTGCGGTGGCCGGCGATTCCCACAGTGCCCCGCTGCCCCGGGAGCGAGGTTGGCGTGTAGTGCCCGGGCCCCTTGCGAAGCTCGGCCTGACCGGTTCCCTGGAGGACGATCGAGCGCTGGCCTATGGCCGGCATCTCCAGCCGGCCGAGGGGATCCCCGGTCCGGGCACGCTCGGCGAACGCCCGTGCGGCAAGCGCGATCCGGATCTCCGGCGACCCACGTTCGGGGAGTTGCCCGGCTACCGAGGCGCCGAAGCTGCGGTCCAGCTCGTCGAGCTGGTCGGAGAGCTGCGACTGCTCGCTGCGACCCAGCAGCCAGGTCACCGGTTCGCGCCAGGCGACGGTCACGGCGACGTCGAGGAGGATGAGCGCGCCGACCACGGCGAGGATGGTCCCGACGGTTCGGCGGCTCACGCGCCGAGTCTAGGGGCGCCCGTGCCCGCCGCCGGCGCCGGGTGGCTCACCGAACCGCGGTAAGCTTTTCAGCGCTTGCGGGCGAAGTGTTGTGGTTGCACAGGAGCCTTCCAAGCTTCTAGGGCGGGTTCGATTCCCGTCGCCCGCTTGCGGGAATGAAGGGCCACGGGGAGTGGCGCAGTCTGGTAGCGCACCCGGCTGGGGGCCGGGCGGTCGCAGGTTCAAATCCTGTCTCCCCGAT
>JBBATA010000011.1:0-53076 GCA_040399005.1 Solirubrobacteraceae bacterium | reverse complement strand
GCTGGTTGAGCGTCTGCTCGCGCTCGTCGTGGCCGCCGCCCATGCCGGCGCCGCGATGGCGGCCGACGGCGTCGATCTCGTCCACGAAGATGATGCAGGGCGAGTGCTGCTTGGCCTGCTCGAAGAGGTCGCGGACGCGGCTGGCGCCGACGCCGACGAACATCTCGACGAAGTCCGAGCCGGAGATCGAGAAGAACGGCACGCCGGCCTCGCCGGCGACCGCGCGGGCCAGGAGCGTCTTGCCGGTGCCCGGGGGGCCGAAGAGCAGGACGCCCTTCGGGATCCGCGCGCCGAGCGCCTGGAACTTCTTGGGATTCTCGAGGAACTCCTTGATCTCGTGGAGCTCCTCCACGGCCTCGTCCACGCCGGCCACGTCGCGGAAAGTGATCTTCGGCGAGTCGACCGGCATCCGCTTGGCGCGCGACTTGCCGAACGACATCACCTTCGAGCCGCCGCCCTGGACCTGGTTCATGAGGAAGATCCAGAACCCGATGAAGATCAGGAACGGCAGCAGGTAGGTGAGGAGGGTCAGCAGGCCGTTGGACTTGCGGCCCTCGACGTTGTAACCGCCGGGCAGCTTGCCCTGCTCCTCCGCGGTCTGCAGCTGGGCCTGGAGACGGTCGCCGGCGCTGTCGATGAAGCCGGTCTCGTAGGGCTCGCCGGAGCGGGGCGTGACGTTGAGCGTGCTGTTCTTGGTCTTGACGTCGACCGACTTGAGCTCGCCGCGGTCGAGCTGGGTCACGAACTCGCTGTAGGTCGGCGGCTTGACCTCATTCCCCGTGCTGATCAGGCGCTGCGCGAAAAACGCGAGCACGACGACGATGAGGATCGGAAATGCCGCGCTCTTGAAGAACCTGCTCATCGTCTGTTCAGTGCCTTTCCGGGGGCTCCTGGAGCCTTGGAATCGGGACGGTGAAGGGTAACAGCCGCAGGCAGGCCTAAACGCCGGCTTTTTCGCGGTTCAGCGAGGCCACGTATGGCAGGTTGCGCCAGCGCTGGCGGAAGTCGAGGCCGTAGCCGATCGCGAAGCGGTTGGGGATCTCGAAGCCGACGTAGTCGACCGACACGTCGGTCTTGAGGCGTTCCGGCTTTATCAGCAGCGAACAGACCTTCAGCGTCGCCGGGTCGCGGGAGCCGAGGTTGCGCAGCAGGTACTGGAGGGTGAGCCCGGAATCGATGATGTCCTCGACGATGAGCACGTCGCGCCCGGCGATCGGGGCGTCGAGGTCCTTGAGGATCCTCACCACGCCGCTGGAGTCGGTGTCGGAGCCGTAGGAGGAGACCGCCATGAAGTCGAGCTCGCACTCGATCGTGATCTGGCGCATCAGGTCGGCGAGGAAGAAGGCGGCGCCCTTGAGGACACCGACGAGCAGCAGGTCCTTTCCCTCGTAGTCGGCGCTCACCTGGCGGCCGAGCGCGCGAACCCGCTCCTTGAGCTGGTCGGGCTGGACGAGGATCTCCCCGATCGGCGGCTCTTCCGGCACGGCGCGGACCTTACCTGCCGCCAGCGCGGGAGCGCTCGGGGGAGCGCTCGAAGCGCAGGACTCCCCCTTCGACCACCGCCCGCGCGCCGTCGCCGACGTCGAGCGCGGCGCTCCCGGCGCCCCGTTCGAGCCCGAGGATCCCGTCGAGCCTGGCGGCGGCCCGCGGGCAGGGACCTCCGGTGGCCGACTCGGCCAGCTCTCGCACGACGAGGCGGGCAAGCGCCGGCGGCAGCGCCTCCAGGTGCGCCAGGGGGATCTCCCGGCGCCCGGCGAGGGCCGTCTCGACGACCATGTCGAGCACCTCGGCCTCGTCGCGGAGCAGGTCGGCGGTACGGCTGATGTTTTCCGCGGCGGCCGGGTTGACCTGCTCCAGGGCCGGGAGCACCTCCTTGCGGATCCGGGTGCGGGCGTACGGGCCGTCCTCGTTGGTGTGGTCGTCGGCCCAGGCCAGCCCGCGGTCCTCACACCAGGCCGTGGTATCGGCGCGGGTGAGCCCGGCGGCCAGGAGCGGGCGCACGAGGCGCCCGCGGCGCCCCGGCATGCCAAGCAGCGCCCGCCGTCCGGGCGACGCGGCGAGGCGGTAGAGCACGGTCTCGGCCTGGTCGCTGAGCGTGTGGCCCGCCGCCAGGTCGGAACCGGTGGCCGCGGCCAGGGAGGCGCCGGCGCCGTACCGCAGGTCACGCGCCCAGGCCTGGAGGTTGCCGGCCTCGGGAGCCTTCGCCTCCTCGACCTCAAGCTCAACCCCAAGGCGGGCGCACAGCTCCCGGCACCAGGCCTCGTCGGAACCGGCATCCTCGCGCAGCCCGTAGTTGACGTGGAGCGCGCGAACGGCCCCGGGACCGCAGATCGTCGCCGCCATGTCCAGGAGGCAGACCGAGTCGCGGCCCCCGGAGAGCATCACCACGACCGGGCGCCCTGGCGCGAGCAGCCCGGTGGCCTGGACCCTCCCAGAAAGCTCCTCGCAGCGGGCGCTCACTTCTTCGACTTCCCCGACTTGCCCTTGCCGCCGCCCTTCTTCTTTGCACCCTTCTTGCCTCCCTTGCCCTTGCCCTTGGCGCCCACAGCCTTCCTGGCGGGCACTGCAGCCTTTACGGCGCCGGATGGACGCCGGGCGGGCAGCTCATGGGCGAGGAAGAGCTCGGTCGCGTTGGAGAAGCCCTTGAGCCGGACCTCGCCGATGAGGTCGAAGGCGAGGTCGCCGTCGGAGGCCTCGACCACCGGCCAGGTGACGAGGACCTCCCCGGCCGCGGCACGGGCCACCACCCTTGCCGCGAGGTTGACCTCCCGGCCGAAGTAGTCGCCGTCGCGGTAGACGACCTCCCCGGAGTGGATGCCGATTCTCGGAAGGGGACGCTCCTCCTGTTCGCGCTGGAAGGCGACCGCCCACTCGGCCAGCGGCCTCGGGTCGCTCGAGACGATCATCACCTCGTCGCCGATCGTCTTGACGATCCGGGCCTGCTCGGGGATCGAGCGCCGCACCCTCTCCACGAACCGCTCGACCACGCCGGCGGCCTCCTCGTCACCAAGCTCCTCGGTCAGCTGCGTGTAGCCGGCGAGGTCGGCGAAGGCGATCGACACCACGAGGCGCCCCTCCCCGGTGACGCCTCCCTCGTCGGCCTCCAGGTGGGTGACGATCTCCTGCTCGAGGTAGTGGGCCAGGTAGCGGCGGTGCAGGTAATCCATCGTCGGCAGGCTGAGCGGAAGCACGTTCGAGGCCAGGCTCCCGATCTGCTCGTTGATCTCCTCGGCGCCCGCCCCTTCGCGCAGCAGGGGCTCGTGGACATGGAGGTGAAGGAGGCGGACCTCGGCGTCGGCGATCCGGGCGATCGACTGCCCATAGACGCGGATCGCCTGGAGCAGGGCCGCCGGCGGAAAGCCCGACTCGATCGAGGAGGCCAGGTAGCTCAGGACCCGCACGTCGTCACCGTTCAGGTTGTCGACGATCGCCTCCGGGAGGCCGAGCGCGGCGAAGGCTTCCCGGATCATCTCGGGATCGAGGCCGGTCAGCTGCGAGGCCTCCTCGAGCGTGTAGCGGTCGCTCAGGAGCTGCTCGGTGGCCAGCTCGTCGACGTAGCCGACCATCCGGCCGCTCTGGACCGCCTCGACCAGGTCATCGACCGAGTGGCCGCGCTCGCGCATCCGCGAGATCGTCCGGGCCTGGGCGATCTGGGCCGGCGTCCACTCCCCGCCGTCCAGCCCGGGGAAGAGCCCGCGGGCCTGCCACCGGCGCAGCGTCGCGGCCGAGATGCCGGTCAGCGCGGCGACCTCGGAGACGGTGAAAACCTCCTCGCCGCCGCTGCTCTTCTGGGTCTCCTTCGGCATCCCGGGGCGAGTATGACGGCCGGCTCCGACCGCCCGTCCGGCGTCCGGATTCTGCCGAAGCCGCTAGCTGGAGCTCTTGCGCCGGGTGGTCGACCCGGAAGACGACCTGGCCGCCGGCTTGCGCGCGGAGGAAGCCTTGCTGGCGGGCGCCGCCTTCTTGCGGGCCGGTGCTGCCTTCTTGCGGGGCGCCGCCTTCTTTCGCGGCGCGGCCTTGGCCGTCGCGCGCTTGGAAGCCGGGACGGCACGCTCGAGGGCGCCGAGCCGGCGCTCGATCACCGCGAGGCGGTCGCCGAGGCGCTTGAGCTCCTCGCTGGTCGGCGGGAGGGCGTCCTCGACGACGTCGCGGAAGCGCTGAGCGGCGGTTGTCAGCTCGTCGGCGACCTCCTGGGCGCGGTCGCGGTTGAGGGTCGAACCCGCGGTCTGGAAGGCCTGGTCGACGGCTGCCCGGACCTGGCCGGACCGCGACGCTCCCTTTGAGCCCTTCTTCTTCTTGGACTTCTTCTCGTTCTTGGCCATGGCCAGAGAATATCCTCGCCAGCCCGCGCCGTGGAAACCCGTCATGTTCACCCCACCGCTCCGCTCGCCCCCCGGGCCCTGGTCTGTGGCGACCCGGGCCGCTCGCTGGCCCTGGCCCAGCAGCTGACCGAGGAGCCGAAGATGTTCAACCACAACCGCGGGCTATGGGGTTACACCGGCACCGCGCGCGACGGCATGCCGCTGACGATCATGGCCCACGGCATGGGCGCCCCGAGCGCGGTGATCGTGCTGGAGGAGCTCTGCGACCTCGGGCTCGAGGTCGCCGTGAGGGTTGGCTCGTGCGGCGCGGTGGCCGACGGGGTCGCGCCGGGGGAGATCCTCAACGTGGAGTCGGCCCTGCCCCTGGATGGCGTGAGCCGCGACCTCGGGATGGACGGCCTCTCCATGCCCGACGCGGAGCTGAGCGGCCTGCTGGCAGCAGGCTGCGACCGGTCCGGGCCGTTCGTCACCTCCGACCTCTTCTACGAGCACGGACCGGGGCGGATCGAGGAGTGGCGACGGGACGGGGTCCTGGCGGTGGAGATGGAGGCGGCCGCGCTCTTTGCCGTCGCCGGAATCCGCGGCATACGGATGGCCTGCGCCTGCATGGTCACCGACGGCTCGCCCGGCGGCGGCGAGCGCCTCGAGGGGGTACGCCTGGAGCGGGCGACCGAGCGCCTGGGCCGTATCGGCCTCGACGCGCTGATCGAGCTCGGCGCCTAGCTGCCCAGCTCGAGCTTCTTCTCGATCGCGTCGAGCCGCTCGGTGATCGTGTCGAGGGTCTCGGTGATCGACTCGAGGCTCTCGGCGATGCCGGCGGCAGCGCCGGTAGCCAGGCGGTCGTTGACCGCGTCGACCGAGTCCTCGATCCCGTCGAGGCGCTGGCCGAGGGAGCGGATCCGCCGCGTGAGGCGCTCGACATCGTTGGCCGAGGGGAGGTTGAGCGCGCCCATCGCCACCCCCTGGGCCTGGGAGGCCTTCTCGCGGGCCTCGAAGGCCCGCGCCAGGGCGCCACTGACTACGGGGTTGTCGAGCATCTCCTGGGCCAGCCGCCCGATCGCGTCCTCGCCGGAGCGGGTGACGCGGTCGCGGATGCCCTCGCTGCCTTCGTCCATGGGTGCCACGTTAGCCGCCGCCGCTCAGCGGCGGCGGGCGACGAGCTTCTCCGGAACGCGGAAGGGCCGGCACCCGGCCGTCCATTCGACCGAGCCGTCGCGCCCCACCACCATCCCCTCGGCCCCGTGGGCCGGAAGCATCTCCAGGGCGGCGGCGCGGCCCCTGAGGAAGGCCGCCTTGCTCAGGGCCTCGGCCCGCCAGCCCTCGGAGTCGATCACCGTGACCAGGGCCAGGTCCGAGAGGGCCGACCGTCCGGTCGATGGGTCGAGCAGGTGGTGGTTCTCCTCGCCGTCATTGGACCAGCGGCGACCCTGCGAGGAGCTGGTGACGAGCGCCTGGCCGTCGAGCCGGAACTTGCCGGCGGGCGGCCCGCCCCGGTTGAACGGATGGGCCACGTCGACCAGCCAGCCGCCGCTGGGCGCGGCGCCCGCGGTGCGCAGGTCGCCGCCGAGGTTCACGAGCGCCGCCCCGGCTCCTGCGTCGATGAGCATCGCGGCCACGATGTCGGCGGCCAGGCCCTTCCCGATCCCGCCGGAGTCGATTCCGCGGGGACCGACCGTGATCGTCGAGGCCTCCCGGTCCACCGTGACGTCCGGGCGCCCCCGCGGCTGTGGGACCGAAGCCTGGAGGTCCTCGGCCCCGGCGGGCTCCTGCGGGGGAAGGGTCTCCAGCTCCCGGAAGGTCCGGTCGTAGCCGAGGGCCACCAGGTCGTCCAGGACTGTCGGATCGAAGAGGCCGCCGGTCAGCTCCCAGGCCTCGACGGCGCGCTCGACCAGCTCGATCGTCTCCGGGGAGACCTCAACGGGCTCGCCGGGCGCGGCGTTGGCCCGCGAGATCTCGCTCTCGGGAATGAAGCGGCTCCAGATCCGCTCGAGGCGGTCGACCGCCCCGAGGGCCAGGGCGGCGTGCTCGGGCGCGCAGTCGCCGATCACGACGTGGGCGTGCGTACCCATCGCATCGAACGAGAGCTCGGTCAGCTTCATGTCCGTGCCCCGGGAAGCCGGGGCTCCTGCGTCAGCTCCAGTCGGAGTGGCTGCGGTGGCGTTCGCGCTCCTCGTAGCCGCTGCCGTCCGAGCCCGAGTGCGCTTCGTTGCTCAGGTCGTGGCAGTCGTCGGCGTCCGGGCCGGCGCAGGCCTCGAAGTAGGTCGTGTTGCCCTTCTCGCCACCGGCCTGCACGGCGAAGTAGTTGTTCCCCTTCTTGGCGATCATCCCGTACTCCGAACCGCCGTAGGGACCCCAGCCGCCTCCGCCGCCGTTGCTGCGGACGATCTCCCAGCCGGCCGACTTGGCCTCGCTGTTGTAGTCGCTTACGACCTCCTTGGGGGAGAGCTTCGAGTTGGCGTAGCGGGCGTACTCGACGCCGTTGCGGTCGCTGGTCTTCAGCGTGTCGGAGCCCGAGGGGGCCTTGAGAGGCACCCCGCCCGGCTCGGTGTTGCCGCTCGAGCCCGAGCCGCCACCGGAGGTCTCGACAACGGTCGTAGTGGTTGACGAGCCGCCGCACGCAGCAACGACAGCCGCAGCGATGCCCATTAGCCCAGCTCCGGCGAGCTTGAAGTGCCTGTTCATTCCTCTTCCCCCCTTGAACGGTCAGGAAGCCTCTGCCTCCCACTGGAAAAAGGATTCAACCACAGGCCTCGGCAGCCCGCCACCCGGACGGCTGGTAGCTTCGCGGCTCCCTGTCCGAGCAATCGCAATTCCGCTTCGTGCAGTTCGAGGTCCCGTGGCCGCTGGGCCCCGCCGACGGCCGCTACGTCCTGCGCGGACACGCCGGGCGCCCCGACTGGGTCCTCGTCCTCTCGACCGAGGGCGCGACCCGCCGCCACCGGCGCACGAAGAAGGTCGACGCCGAACCGCCTCCGCCGGAGGTTCCCACCGGCCGCGCGACGCTCATCTCCGCCGAGCCCCTGGAGGGCGACCCGGAGAGCTGGCTGAGGTCGGTCGACGCGGAGGCCGAGGCCGGCGAGGCACTCGCCCAGGTGAACCGCGCCCTCCACCTCTTCCGGATCGCCTCCGCCCGGCCCGGGGCACACGGGTTCGGGCTCGACGACACGCTGACGGTACGGGTGGGCTACGGGGCCGGGGAGCAGGTGGCGGCCGGCCGCTGGACGGCGGCGGTCGAGCCCGGCCAGGGCCCGCGACGCAGGCGGCGCCGACGGATGCTGCAGCCCGACAGCCGCTTTGCCTCGCTCCTCGGTGGCCACGACGCGGCCCTGGCCACCGAGGAGCTGGCGCTCCGGGCCCGTGCCGACGCCGACGCGGCCCGCTGGCGCGAGGCCTCCCTCCAGCTCGAGGCCGCCTTCCGCGCCGCGCCCGAGGAGCTCTCCCCCTGGAGAAACCACAGCGACATGGCCTCCAGGATCGACGAGCTCCAGCGGCTCGCCCCGGGCGTTGAGGCCGCCGCTCAGTCCGCTCGCCAGGGCGGCGTCAGCGAGGAGCAGGTCGGGCAGGTCGAGACCGCGCTCGCCCGGCTCGAGGCGGCGCTGCGCGCCCGCAGTGCCGCGGCCGTTCCCTAGGCCAGCTCGCCCAGCAGGGCGCCGAGCTCCTCGACGACGTCGCCCTCGAGCCGCACCGCCGCCACGTCGTCGAACGGCGTGGGGCCCTGGGTGACGATCGCGACGCTGCCACCCGAGGCGAGCGTCACCGCCGGGAGCGAGGCGACCGGCTGGACCTCGAGCGAGCTGCCAACGCAGAGGAGGAGGTCGGCGCCGGCCGCAAGCTCCTGTGCCCGCTCGAGCTCCGCCACCGGGAGCATCTCCCCGAAGAGCACCACGTCGGGCTTCAGCGGGTCGCCGCTGGCGCAGCGCGGAACGCCGTCCGGCGCTGCATCGATCCGGCTGCGTACCTCGGCGAGCGGCTGGCGCTCGCCGCAGGCAAGGCAGGAGCTGTGCTCGATCGTGCCGTGGACCTCCACGACGTCCCGGCTGCCGGCACGGCGGTGGAGGGTGTCGATGTTCTGCGTCACGACCGCGTCGAGAAGGCCCCGGGCCTCGAGCTCGGCGAGGGCCGCGTGGGCGCCGTTGGGCTCCTTGGACTGGAGAGCGTTGAAGCGGTCCCCGTAGAAGCGCCAGAAGCGCTCGGGGTCCTCCCGCCAGGCGTCGATGTGGGCGACCTCCATCGGATTGACGTTCTCCCAGAGCCCGGTTCCCGGGCTGCGGAAGTCGGGGATCCCGGAGGGAACGGAGATTCCGGCTCCGGTGAGGGCCACGGTCGAGCCCGAGGCCTGCACCAGGGCGGCCAGGGCCGAAGCGCTCAGGACTGCTCCCCGGCGAGGAGGATCTCCAGCCCGGCGAGGGTGCGCCGCAACGAGTCGGCCTGGGCGCGCCGGACGAAGAGGAGGTCGGTGAGCGCAGTGAAGGGGCCTCTCCGGCGCAGCTCGTAGTCGAGCTCGAGCCGGACGGCGGTGCCGCCGGGAGCCGCGGTGAAGGTGACGACCTGGCGGGCGGTGGTCGACTCGTCCTCCACGTCGCTGGCCACCAGGGAGCCGGGGACGTATTCGACGACGATCTCGCGTACCTCGCCTCGACCGGCCGGGAACGAGCTCCACTCGACCACGCTTCCGGGCTCGGGGTAGGCGGGGTCGGCAGAGCCGACCCGGGCCAGGCCGTCGACGAACTCTGGCCAGCGGGACGGCGAGCACCAGGCCTCCTCGACCTGGGCAGGCGTGGCCCCAGCGATGGCCCGCTCGGCGGCGGCGCGGCTCACGAGAGCTCCGAGCGCAGGCGCTCGAGCGAGTCGGCGACCTCCCCCAGCCGCGGCGTGACGACGGCGGCCAGGCGCTCGCGCTCCTTCTCGCCCTCGGGAGTAATGGCGTAGAAGCGGCGGGACCGGCGCTCGGGGTGCTCCCATTCCCCGGTAACCAGCCCCTGCTCCTCGAGCGAGCGCAGGAGCGGGTACATCGTGTTGGGGTTCACGTCGATCAGGCCGCCCGAGGAGACGGAGATCCCCTCGATCAGGGCGTTGCCGTAAGAGGGACCCGAGCTCAGCAGGTGGAGGACGAGAAGCGGCACCACGCCGGCGCGCCGCAGCTCGCCGGCGACGGGATCGGCGGTTCCGGGACCCCCGGCGCCGGGCACGCCGGCCGCTTCCCGCGCGCTGTCGATCGGCGCGGCCCGGGCTACTGCCTGCTCTGTGCTTCGGCGGCTCACGGCTGGATTATCCCGCCGGCGCCCGCCTGCCGCCTAACGGTCCAGGAGGTCGTCGAGCGAGCGCTGGCCAGGGCTGACGGCCCGGCCGGCCTCGGCCCGCGGGCGGGAAGCGCTCTCCCAATGCTCGAGGACGTCGGCCGGCGCGGCCCGCCGGCACGAGACGCCCCGCTCGATCGGGTCGACGGTGAGGCTTCGCGGACCGGCGCCCCTGACGATGGCGTGGAAGACCCGGCCCCTGACCGAGAGGCGGACGATGTCCCCGGGAGAGATGCCGTCGAGCTGCATCGGACGGCATCATCGCGCACCGGCGGCGGGGCCGCCACCCGGGCGGCCCCGCACTTCCGGTTTGCGGATCGGCTGCCCTCAGGCGGTGGCGACAGCCGGCTCTTCGATGTGACGCGGAAGCAGCGTCTCGCGGGCGATCACGAGGCGCTGGATCTGCGACGTGCCTTCGTAGAGCTGCATGATCTTGGCGTCACGCATCAGCTTCTCGACCTTGTACTCCTTGATGAAGCCGTAGCCGCCAAAGATCTGGACGGCGTCGGTGGTGATCTCCATGCAGGAGTCCGAGGCATAGCGCTTGGCGTGCGAGCTCTCGATCGTGTTGCGGCGACCCTGGTCCAGCAGGGCGGCCGACTCCCACGTCGCAAGGCGCGAGAGGTGGGTCTTGGTGGCCATGTCGGCGATCATGAACTGGATCGCCTGGTGCATCGCGATCGGCACGTCGAACTGGACGCGCTCCTTCGAGTACTCGATGGCCATCTCGAGCGCGGCGCGCGAGATCCCGGTCGCCATGGCGGCAACTCCGGGGCGCGTGCGGTCGAGGGTCATCATCGCGAGCTTGAATCCCTTGTTCTCCTCGCCGAGAAGGTTCTCGGCCGGGATCTCGGTCTCGTTGAAGGTGATGGTCGCGGTATTCGAAGCCCGCTGGCCCATCTTGTCTTCCTTCTTGTCGACGACGACCGTGTCGTCCTTGGGGACGACGAAGGCGCTCATCCCGCGGTGGCCGGCGTCCGGGTCGGTCTTGGCGTAGACCGTGTACCAGTCCGCATAGCCGCCATTCGTGATGAAGCACTTCTGGCCGGAGATGACGTACTTGTCACCCTTCTTGACCGCCCGGGTGCGCATGCTGGCCACGTCGGACCCGGCGCCCGGCTCGGTGAGGCAGAACGACGCAAGCTTCGGCGCCTCGGCGAGCATGCCGAGGTACTTCTTCTTGGTCTCTTCGCTGCCCCCGATGAGGACCGGCGCGGCGGCAAGGCCGTTGGCGCCGATGGAGGTTCCGATACCCGAGCAGCCCCAGGCGATCTCCTCCTCGATCAGTGCACCCTCGAGGTAGCTGGCCCCCGGGCCGCCGTACTCCTCGGGCAGGTGGTTGTTCATGATCCCGAGCTCCCAGGCCTTGTCGATGATCTCCTGGGGCCAGGTGCCTTCGACGTCGTACTCCCAGGCAACGGGACGGATCTCCTTCTCGGCGAACTCGTGCGCCATCTCCTGCAGCGCCTTCTGCTCGTCGGTAAGCGTGAAATCGACCATCAAAACGCTCCTTGCGCCGTACTTTCGGCCCGGTCATGGCCGCCGGCTGAAGGCCCCGGGTCCGAAGTAGATTGACTAGTCAGTCAATTGTACCCCGAGGGCTCCCGGAAGCCGTATGGGACGGTAGGAGCGATGGAACAGGCGCTGATGATCGTGATCTTCGTCGTGGTCGGCCTGGGGGCCGTCATCGGCGTGGCCACCTTCGCCGGCTCCCGGCGCGCCTACGAGGAGATTGGGGCCGGTGGCATCGAGTCCGACCCCCTGCCCCGCACCCCGGACTCGAGGGCCGGCGCCGCCGAGCAGGAGGCCGAGATCCGGCAGATGCTCGAGGCGCGCAACGCGCGGCGCCTGAGGCGCGGCGAGGAGCCGGTCGACATCGAGGCCGAGCTGGCCTCGCTGACCGGTGCCGCGGTCCACGCCGACCCGGAGCTCGAGCAGGAGGTCCGGCAGCTGGTGGTCGCCCGTAACGCCCGGCGCGTCAGGCGCGGCGAAGAGCCCCTCGACGTCGAGGCCGAGGTCCGGCGTCAGCTCGCGGCGCTGGGCTGATCGCGCCGGTCGGCCCGGATCGAGAGCAGGATGCCGATCGCGAAGAGGCCGATGACGATGGCCAGGCTGACGAATGCCGGCGCCTTGTAGACGTCCTGGATGAGGAGCTTGACCGCGACCACCCCGAGCACGACTGCGACGGTCTGGTTGAGGTAGCGGAACCGCTTGATCAGGTCCTCTACGAGGACGAAGAGCGCCCGCAGGCCGAGCAGGGCGAAGCCGTTGGCTGCCCAGATCACGAGCGGGTCGTCTGTGATCGCAAAGGCCGCGGGGATGGAGTCGAGCGCGAAGGCGATGTCGGCGCCCACAACGGCGACCAGCGCCAGGGCGAGAGGGGTCAGGACCCTCTTGCCCGCCTCACGGAAGCTGAACTTCGACCCGCGGTAATCGCCGATCGGGAAGAAGCGCCGCATCAGCCTCACCAGCGGCGTGTGGTCGGGGTCGAGGTGCTCGGCCGAGCCCTTGTACATCTTCCAGGCCAGGAAGAGCAGGAGCAGGCCGAGCAGGTAGGTGACGATGTGGAAGCGCTCGATCAGCCCGACGCCGACCACGATCGCCACGCCGCGCATGGCCAGCGCCAGGACGATGCCCCAGAAGAGCAGGATCCCGCGTTGGGCCGCGGGCACCGCAAAGTAGCCGAAGATCAGGAGGAAGACGACGAGGTTGTCGAGCGAGAGCGTGCGCTCGATCAGGTAGACGGTCACGTAGTTGACGCCCTCGCCCGGCGTCGAGATGAGGATGATCGGGATCGTCACCAGCAGGCCGAGGATCAGCCAGCCGATGCTCCAGGTGATCGCCTCGCGGCTGGTCGGCTGGCGCCCGCGGGCGAAGACGAGGAGGTCGATGAGCAGCAGGGCCCCGACGATCGCGATCACCACGACAACGGCGAGCGGGTCCGAGCCGAAGGCGGCGATCGGAGGAAGGGTCGGCAGGGGCATGCGGGGCAGTCTCGCAAAGCCGGCGGCACCGCCCGGCCGGAGACGCCTTGCGACGGCGGGCTGCTAAGGCGGGGAGGCTCCCTGGCCCCGGCGCTGGGAGAGGAGCTGGAGCGCCGCGGTCAGCTCGGAGAAGGGCCGCGGATTGGCCGGCGGGCCGATGATCTGCTGGCGGCCGGGCTGGGCGACGCCGTACGCGAAGCGCAGGCTCCCGCCGCCCTTCAGCTCCATCTCGACCGTTAGGCGTCGCAGGCGCCGGTCCCCCTCGCCGACGAGCAGCACCGCCTCGGAGGACTCGACGCTCCCCGCACGGCGCTCGACGCTGGGAAGCCCGGCGATCCGGCCGGCGCCGGTCTCCCCCGCGCGGCCCAGGAGCCGGTCCAGCTCGCCGAGCAGGACCGGCACGTCTGCCGTAGCCCGGATACGCACGAGCTTCTCGCCGTCCAGCTCGGCCTCGCCGTCGACCTCGGGGTCGCTAAGCCAAGCCGCCGGGTCGAGGCCGAAGCTGCCAGCCGAAAGCGGCCCGGCGCGACCCCCACCCAGGCGCTTCAGCGCCCCGGGCGCCAGTACGTAAGCGGTCTCCCCCACCACCAGCCACGAACGGCTCCCGTAACGGATCACGCGCAGCCTCAGCCGACCGTCCTGGGTGGCCACCAGGAGCGCCATGTCGTACCCAGGGGGCGGCGAGGGCGCCGAGCGGAAGGGGCCGCGCAGGCTCACGAGGAGGCGGGGCGGCAGCCCCAGCGACCCCGCGTCCCGGGCGTCGAGCGAGAGAAGGAGCCGGCCACTCTTCGCCGGGTTCGAGCGTTCGAGGGCCCCATCGAACAGGGTTCGGGCGTCCGGCTCGCTCCCGCAGCCCGACGCGAGCGCCGAAACGGCCGAAACGGCGGCCAGGGCCGCGATTGCTCTGAAGTGGCTCATCTGGTGCAACCTCTACTGCGACCGGCCGGGCGCGCGGACCGTAGCATCGGCGAGGTGCGCCGGCTAGCAACAGCGGCGAGCGCCTCGCTGGTGGCTGCGGCCATCCTCGCAGGCGCTCCCCAGGCAGACGCCGCCCGCGTCCTCGAGGTGGGCCTGGACGGCCGTGCCACCGTGCGCGTGGACCCCACGATCCCCGCCGAGAGCCCGATCGAGCGCCCACGGCCGGCGGCTCCCGGGAGCCTCGACGACGGGCCCGTGGCCGCGGCGGCCGGAGCCGCCCGGCTCGAGGGCGCCGTCAACGCCGCGGCCGCCTCCGGGGCCATCACCTCAGCGACCCGGAGCGACTACCTGCGCGTTGTCGCACGCGCCCGCTCCACCGCGGCGCGGGTCGGCGGCGCGCGCCGGGCGGCGATCAACGCGGTCATCTCCAACTTCTCCCGCATGACCCTCACCGCGTCGAGGCTGCGACCGGCGATCGAGACCGTGCGCCGCAACGCCCAGTGGTTCGGCTCCAACGGGGCCGGCGGCTGGGGTGGCAGGGTCACCTTCAGGGACAGCTGGCTGGTCTGGCAGTTCTACCCCGGACAGGGCCTGCAGGTGCAGTGGCTCGGGTCGTTCGGGCGACTCAACGGCCTCTACCTCTCCAAGTCGCGGGACAGCAAGATCCGCGCGATGGCCCGTGAGATGTCGAGCATGGCCGTCGAGCGCGCCGGGGGAGTCGCGTGGGAGTACATGTTCCGGTTCGGCGGTGGACGCCCCCCGTGGGTCAGTGCGATCTCCCAGGGCACCGCCCTCCAGGCACTCTCCCGGGCCGGCCACGACCTCAAGGAACGCGAATTCCTGCGCGTCGCCGACCGGGCGCTGGGCATCTTCCGCACCGCCCCGCCGTCGGGCGTGAGGGTCCGCACCTCGCGCGGGGCCCACTACCTGGCCTACTCCTACGCCCCCGGACAGCGGATCTACAACCAGTTCTTCCAGGGGCTGATCGGACTTCACACCTACTCGAAGATCGCCGACGACGGCGGCGCCCGCAGGCTCTTCCTCGAGGGCGAGAGGCAGGCGAGGGCCGAGGTCCGGCAGTCCGACACCGGCTCCTGGAGCCTCTACCAGCCGGGCGAGTACTCGACGGTCGAGTACCACAAGCTCCTTCGCGACTTCGTGCGCGGCCTCTGCGACCGGCTCCGCCAGGACCGTGAGCGGGCCGCCATGGACCTGCGGGAGAAGAAGGGCCCGGACGCCGTGCTGGAGGACTTTGCCGACTTCCCCGACCCCGAGCCGTACTGCATCACCACCCAGCGCTTCTACAACTACCTCTACAAGCGCCTGGGCCGCTGGAACCCCAATTAGCCTCCGGGAACGTCGCCGCCCGGTCCTAGACTCGGGCCATGGCCGAGAAGCCCACCACCTGGATCCTCACCGGCTCGACCGGCAACTTCGCCGCCACCCGTGACCTCGGGTTCGAGCTGATCGGCTTCAAGGAGCGCCGGCGCAAGCAGGCGGAGTCGATGGAGATCGGCGACCGGATCATCTTCTACCTGACCAAGGTGATGGCCTTCGGCGGCGCGGTGACCGTCACCTCCGACCTGTTCGAGGACCGGGAGCCGGTCTGGCCCGGCAAGCCCGGGAACCCGGACCCCTACCCGTGGCGCCGCGAGACCGAGCCCGAGCTGGTGCTCGACGAGGACGCCTGGGTTCCGGCCGAGAGCGTCAAGGACGACCTCGAGCACATCCAGAAGTGGCCGGCCGAGCACTGGAAGCTCGCCTTCCAGGGGCAGCTGCGCACGGTCAGCGACGCCGACGCACGCGTGCTCATGAAGCGAATGAGGGCAGCGGCCGGCGTCAAGGCGTGAGCGGTACGGCATCCCGCTGGCTGGGCGGCTGGCGGGAGCTCTTCCCCGAACAGAGGCTGGCGGTCCTGGCGTCGGTGGGAATCGTCCTCTCGATGCTGCTGCCCTGGTACCAGCAGAAGGGGCTGATCACCCGGCCCGACGGCACCACGGTCGAGTTGAGCGACTCGCTCAACGCCTTCCAGGCCTGGGGCTTCATCGAGGCCTCGATCCTGCTGGTTGCCGTGGCCGTCGTCCTCATCTGCGTGGCCCGGGCCGACCGGCGCGCCTTCCACCTGCCGGGCGGCGACGGCGCGGTGATCATGGCCGCCGGCGCCTGGGTGATGTTCCTGGTCTTCTACCGCCAGCTCGACCGGCCCACCGGTAACGAAACCGGGGTCCTCCGCCCGGCCGGCAGCCCGGCATGGAGCCCCGTCGGCGTCGACTGGGGAATCTTCGTCACCTTCGTCCTCGGGGCGGTGCTTGCGTGGTGCGGGTGGCGGATGCACGCCCGCCACCGCCCGGAGCCGCTGCGCGACGGCGACGACCCGCGAACGCGCCCGGTCGAGGGCGACCCCTCCTCGGTAGCCGGCCCTCCCGGCGGCTACCCGCCTGCGTCTGCCCCCGTTACGCCACCTTCCCCGGCCCCTGCCGTGCCGGAACCGCCCGCGGACGACCCTCATCCACCTCCGGTGCCCGGACCGCCGCCGGAGCCCGAGACGCGTGCGGGGAAGATCGCGCGCGACGAAGGCACCCCCGGCCCCTAGACTTGGCCGCCGGATGGCCGAGGGACCTGAAAGCGCGGCAGCGGTCGAGGAGGGCCTGAGATCTGTCGGGTACCTGCCCGACGAGTCGACCGCGCTCGTCTCCTTCCTGGCCGCGCGGCTGGGCAAGCCGGTGCTGGTGGAGGGCCCGGCCGGCGTCGGCAAGACGCAGCTGGCCAAGTCGCTCGCCGAACTGATGGGGCGCCAGCTGGTGAGGCTCCAGTGCTACGAGGGCCTCGACGAGGCCAAGTCGCTCTACGAGTGGAACTACCGAAAGCAGCTGCTGCGGATCCAGGCCGAGGCCGACGGCACCGGCTGGACCGAGGTGCAGGAAGACATCTTCGGCCCCGAGTTCCTGCTCGAGCGGCCCCTGATGACGGCGATCGCCTCCGAGGAGCCGGTGGTCCTGCTCATCGACGAGATCGACAAGACCGACCAGGAGTTCGAGGCGATGCTCCTCGAGCTTCTCTCCGACTTCCAGATCAGCGTGCCCGAGCTGGGGCGGATCGAGGCGAGCACGATGCCGCTGGTGCTTCTTACCTCGAACAACTCGCGCGAGCTGACCGAGGCACTCAAGCGCCGCTGCCTCTACCTGTGGATCGACTACCCGTCTCTAGAGCACGAGCTGGAGATAGTCCGGCTGCACGCGCCCGAGCTGCCCGAGCAGGTCGCCCGGCGCCTGGTCGAGATCGTCGCCATGGTCCGCGACCTCGACCTCAAGAAGCCGCCATCGATCGCGGAGTCGATCGACTGGGCACGCGCCCTCCTGCTGCTCGGAGCCACCGACATCGACCGGGAGACCTTCAACGAGACGATGTCGGTCATCGTCAAGCACCGCACCGACCTGGACATCGTGGCCGAGCGCGTGGGCGTGAAGCTCGACCCCACGCAGGACGCAGTCGATGCCGCCGCTGCCGGCTGACGGGGCCCGGCGCCCCAACCCCCGCACCGCGGCCCTCTTCGCCGGCGACGCAGGCCACCAGGCCGGCGGCATCGCGGGACGCATCGTCGAATTCGCCGAGGAGCTGCGCGGTGAAGGCGTGAAGATCGGCACCAGCGAGCTGCTCGACGCCCTCGCCGCCCTGCCCGAGGTCGAGTGGACCCGGTCAGGACCCTTCCGCGAAGCGCTCTCGACCACGCTGGCCAAGTCCCCGGAGGACCGGGCGATCTTCGAGATCGTCTTCGACCGCTTCTTCTTCCGGGCCGCGGAGGTTGCGGCCCTGGAGAACGAGATCGGCGAGGCCGGGGGCGGGATGGACGAGGCCGGCGCCGAGCTCAACCTCGAGACCCTGCGCCAGCAGATCGCCGAGGCGGTGGCCGCCCAGGACGAGGACGCCATGCGCGACCTCGCGCGCCTGGCGATCGCCGCCTTCGGAAGGCAGGCCGAAGGCTCGGGGGTGCTCGGGGTAGACGTCCAGAGGATCCGGCGCCAGCTGGGCCTGCGCAGCGAGGCCCAGCCCGACCTGCCACAGGAGGACCCGCGCAGCGCAGGGCTCCCCCGCGAGGGAATCCGCCGGTTCGAGGCGCTCCTGCGCCGGGAGCTCGAGCGCCGGCAGATCGAGAGGACCGAGACCCTCCCGGCGGCCCGTCCTCTCAACGAGCTCGACCGTGCGCTGCCGACCGGCCCCCTGCAGGACCTCGCCAGCGTCCACCGGGTGGTGATGCAGCTCAAGCGCCGGCTCAAGACCCAGGGGCAGGAGACCCGGGGCCGCAAGCGCCACGCCCACGTCGACGTGCGGCGGACGATGCGCGCCTCGCTCCAGACCGGCGGCGTGCCGGTGAACCTGCGATTCCGCCCGCAGCGGCCCCGGCGCCCCGAGCTGTTCGTGGTCTGCGATGTCTCGACCAGCGTCACCAGCGCCTCGGTCTTCTTCCTCTCGGTGATGCACGCCCTCCACGACTCGTTTCGCAAGATGCGGTCGTTCGTCTTCATCGAGCGTGTGAGCGAGGTGACCGACGTCTTCCACAAGGAGCGCGACTTCAAGGCGGTGAGCGAGGCGATAGCCCGGGACGCCGGCGTGGCCGACATCTCCGGCTACACCGACTACGGGCGGGTCTGGAACGAGCTGCTCGAGGAGATCCAGGACGACCTCCATCCGCGCGCCACGCTGATCGTGCTCGGGGACGCCCGGACCAACGGCCGCGACCCCAAGGCCGAGGCCTTCGGCCAGATCGCCTCCCGGGCCGGGCGCGCCTACTGGCTCAACCCGGAGCCGCGCCTCTACTGGAACTACGGCGACTCGGTGATCGACTCCTACGCCGAATACTGCGAGGCCCACGAGTGCTGGACCGCCGCCCAGCTCGAGGACTTCGTCAAGGCGCTGACCGCGCCCGAAGCCGCACGGCACTGAACGCGCCGGGCGCGCGGCGCGAAGCCCGCGCGGGTCAGGCGTGGCGGAAAGGCGTCCCGGTGGGCGTCCCGGAACGAAAGCGGGCCGCCCTGGGGCGGCCCGCTGAAAAGCTCCGTGGCGGCCACGTGGGCCGCACAGTGCTCAGATCGCTACGACGTCCTTGGCGGCGGGACCCTTCGGGCCCTCCTCCGACTCGTACTCGACCTTGGCGCCCTCGGCCAGGGACTTGTAGCCCTCGCCCAGAATCGCTGAATGGTGGACGAAGAGGTCCTTGCCGCCGTCATCGGGAGTGATGAAGCCGTAGCCCTTCTCGTCGCTGAACCACTTGACTGTTCCTGTCGCCATCGAATTACCTCCGGCGTTATGTGCTGCTACCTGCCGGGGATGCTTTTCGGGCAAACATGCGGGCGCTAACACTGCTTTCGTCGCGTCTCTGCGCGACACTTATCGGCGTGACGCTAGCAAGCCGGCCTCCCAGCCACCACCCGGCCCGCGCCGCACGGGCCGCAGCCGCCGTGGCCGTGCTGTCGGTGGCCCTCGGGCTCACCGCCTGCGGAGAGCGCCAGGACGGCACCGGAAAGCCGCGCCAGCAGGGGCTCTCCGTGGTCCTGGACACGTCGCCCAACGCCAACCACGTGGGCCTCGTCGAAGCGATCGACGACGGCAGCTTCCGGGCCGCCGGGCTGGAGGTGTCGACCTCGGTCGCACCCAAGCCGGCCGGCACGCTCGGGGAGGTCGCCGCGGGTCGGGCCGACTTTGCCATCTCCCATGCCCCCCAGCTCCTCATCGAGCGCTCCGAAGGGCAGGATCTCGTCGCCGTCGCCGCAATCGTCCAGCGCCCGCTCACTTCGCTGATGAGCACCGGCGACGCCCCGGTCGACCCCCGAAAGCTGGAGGGCTCGAAGATCGGGACGGGTGGCCTGGAATTCCAGGAGGGCTTCCTCGATGAGATCCTCTCCTCAGCCGGCGTCAACACCTCGAAGGTGAAGGTCGTCGACGTCGGGTACGGGCTCGCAAAGGCGATGACCTCGAAGCGGGTCGACGCCACGATCGGCGCCTACTGGAACGTCGAGGGAATCGAGCTGCGACAGGCGCGCAAGCGTCCCCGGACGCTCCCGGTCGACCGGGCGGGGGTTCCCTCCTACAACGAGCTGGTCCTCGTGGCCCGCGAGGAGACCGTCCGCAACGAAGGGCCGATGGTCAGGCGTTTCGTCCAGGCCCTCCAGCGTGGCAGCGAGGCGGCGCGCAGCGACCCAGCCGCAGCGGCCCAGGCCCTGCGTGAAGCAGCCCCCGGCACCAGCGCGAGGGCGGCCCGTGCGACCGTCGATGCCACACTCCCGCTCCTGTTCCCCAGCGAGGGGCGCCGTCCGTTCGGCTGGATGAACCCCGACCGCTGGCAGGCGCTCTCGGACTGGATGGTCAGGAGGGACCTGCTCAGGCCCGGAAGCGAGCCGCTGGCCGCCCTGACGAACGAGTACCTGCCCGGCGAGGGCGTTCCGCCGCCGGATAACTGATCCGAAGGGCGTGGGCGCCGGCGAGCGCCGCCCATTCGCCGTATGGCGCGAAGAGCTCCCTGACCTCGTCCTCGGTGGCCAGCGAACCGGGGCGCCCATGGAGGGCGCGCCCACACCACTTCAGGAAGCCCAGGTCACCGGCGGGTATCGCGTCGTACCGGCCCTGGCCGCCGACCGCGAATACCTCTTCGGTCCAGCGGCCCACTCCCCGCACGGTGCGAATGCGCGCACATGTTTCCCGGTGGCTCCCGGAGTCGAGGTCGACGCGGCCCGTCGACGCCATTTTCGCGATGCGCCGCAGGGTGATCGCCCGCGAGGCGGTCAATCCGGCTGCCTCGAGCTGAGCCGGCGCCGCCGAGGCGACCGCACCTGCGTCCGGGGGCTCGACGAGCCCGCTCGGCAGGTGCCGTCGCCCGATGGAAGCGATGAGCCGGCGCTGTATGCCGACGGCCCGGCGGTATTCGATCAGCTGCTCGGTGACCGCCCATGCGAGCGCCTCGAACGGCTGCGGGCGACGCAGGAGGCGCAGCCAGGGCCGGGTGCGGACCGAGCTGCCGATCATCGGGTCATCCCGAAATAGCTGGTAGAAGCCGGAGAGGTCGTCATCGACCGACAGGGCGAAGCGCATCCGCCCGATCGCCTCTTCGCACTGCTCGCGTCCCGGGCCCTGGGCCTCGAAACGGACGAGGTCGGCCGACGGCTGCGAGACGGCGACCTTTACCGGCTCCCCATCGACGTGGATCAGGCGCTCGATCCCGCCGGATCGCCGCCGGACCACGCCGTCCGGCGATGACCCCGGAAGGCGAAAGGCCCAGCGCGGACGCACCTGCGCCTCGAGGCGCTTCACCGGCCGAGCATGTGCACGTCCACGAGGAAAGACCTCGAGGCCGCAACCTGCTGGCGCCGGCGACGTCCGACCCGCCGGCCGGCCGGGCTCCTGCGACGCCTGGCCACCACGGCGGCGGCGACCGCCCCGGCGACGAAAGAGCCCCCTACTACGGCGGCCTGGGTGGCGACCATCTCCCCGGTGGTGCGACGGCCGGGAAGCCGGCGAACGTCGCCGACGATCACGCCTTCGACCTCCTCGGGCTCGCCCTGCTGGTCCTGGCTGTTCGGGGCAGTGGCCACGGGCGCAAGCCTAGCCGCTGATCGTCCCGGCCTGCGCCACGCCGGAGATGACCTGCTGGTCGCCGGCGGGCGCCCGGGGAGCCACCCTCCACGGGAAGGCCTCCGCGTAGGGCAGCGACGGCTCGGCCTTCTCGTCGAGCATCTGCTCGTAGAAGCGGTAGCGCCGAACGATCTCGCCTCCCATGCCTTCCATCGCCCGGTTCATCGCCCGGTTGGTCTCGAGGATCCACCCCATCTCTCCGTGCGTCTGCGGGGTGCGCTCGGCCGAGTCGTAGTGCATCTCGTACAGGCGGGCGGCGACCCCGTACTGCTGGTACTCGGGCTTGACCCCGAGCGCAAAGACGCGCACCCGGTCGATGCTCTTGCGGCCCCTGAGCAGCCTCAGCCAGCCGAACGGGAAGATGCGGCCATTGCCGACCTTCGCCACGGCCTGGTTGAAGTCGGGGAGGGTCAGCGCCGCTCCCACCACCTCACCGGTGTCGCTCTTCTCGGCGACCATCGCCCAGTTCTCGTCGAGCACGAACTTGAGGTTTTCGGCGTAGGCGTGGACCTCTTTCTCGTCGAGCGGGACGAAGCCCCAGTTGCGCTCCCAGGCCGCGTTGTAGATCTGCAGGAAGCGGTCGACCTCTTCGTGGAGATCCTTCTTGCGCATGTAGCGGCAGGTGATCCCGTGCTCGGACTCGACCTGGGCGGCCATCTCCCAGATGCCCGGGTGGACCTCATCGCGGTTCTCGACATGGAGCGACCACATGAAGGTGTCCATCGCCTTGCGCAGGCCGCAGGCCTCCTCGAGCAGCTCCCGGTAATACGGAAAGTGCCATTCGGTGAGGATGATCGGGGTCAGCTCATAACCCTCGATCAGGAGGCCGCACTCGTCGTTGGTGGTGAAGCTCATGGGTCCGACCATCCGGTCGCGCCCGCGCTCGCGGTTCCAGTCGGCGGCGGCGCGAACCAGGGCCCTTGCGGCCTCCGGGTCGTTCTCGCACTCGAAGAAGCCAAAGAGGCCCCAGCGGTTGTCCTGGAAGGCGTTTAGGTTCTCGTCCACATGGGCGGAAATCCGGCCAACGACGCGGCCCTCGCGCCGGGCGAGAAAGAACTCGACCTCGGCGTGGTCGAAGAAGGGGTTCTTTTTCGGGTTCAGGTGCTGGCGGCGCTCAAATCGCAGCGGGGCAACCCAGTTAGGCTCTCCCTCGTAAAGGCGGTAGGGGAACTCGAAAAAGTCGCGACGATCCCTGCGCGTCCGGACCGGGCTTACCTCGACTTCCACGATCGCCACCGTATATGACGACGACCCCCACCGACCTGTTCGCCAAGATCCGCGGCCACGAGCGCGAGGAGCAGCTCCGCATGGCCCGGGAGGCCGACCTGCTCCCTTACTTCCGCCTGCTCGACGGCCCTGCGAGGCCGGTGGTGGAGATGGAGGGCGCCGAGCGGATCATGCTCGGGTCCAACAACTACCTCGGCCTGACCGGGGACGAGCGGGTCCTGCAGGGCGCGCGCGACGCCCTCGAGCAGTACGGGACGGGCCTGACCGGCTCGCGGCTGCTTAACGGCACTATCCCCCTCCACACCGAGCTCGAGAGCGAGATCGCCGACTGGATGGGCACCGAGGCAGCGATGGTCTTCACCACCGGCCACCAGACCAACCTCGGGACGATCGGGACGATCGCCGGGCCCGGGGACACGGTGATCGCCGATTCCGGCGACCACGCTTCGATCCTCGATGGCTGCATCCAGTCGAAGGCCAAGCTGAGGCCGTTCCGCCACAACCGGATGGAGAAGCTGGAGAGGCAGCTCGAGCGGGCGGCCGGCGACGGCGGCGGCGTGCTCGTGGTCGTCGACGGGGTCTTCTCGATGGAGGGCGATATCGCCCCGGTCGACGAGATCGCCGCGCTGTGCCAGGCACATGGCGCGCGGCTCCTCGTCGACGACGCGCACGGGGCCGGCGTCCTGGGCGCGCGGGGCTCGGGAACCCCGGAGCTCATGGGCGTCGAGGAGAAGGTCGACCTGCGCACCGGGACCTTCTCCAAGTCCCTGGCCTCCTGCGGCGGATTCGTGGCCGGCCAGGCCGACGTGATCGACTACCTGCGCATCTCTTCCCGGGCCTACCTCTTCACCGCCTCGGCGGTGCCCGCGGCGATCGGGGCAGCCCTGGCCGCCCTGCGGATCGTGCGCTCGGACGAGGGGCCGGGGCTCTTCTCCGCGGTACTGGACAACGCCCGCTACCTGCGCGACGGCCTTGCCGCCCTGGGCTACGCGGTCGTGGAACCCCAGCGACTGCCGGCTGAAGGCGCCCAGCTCGACGCGCCAGGCGTCGTGGGCGAGACGATCGTCACCCCAATCGTCCCCGTCGTGGTCGGCGACGACTGGAAAGCGGTGCTTCTCTGGCGTGCCCTCTGGGACGCCGGCGTCTTCGTCAATACCGCCCTTCACCCGGCCGTACCGCCGAGCGGGGCGCTGCTGCGCACGAGCGTCATGGCAACCCATTCGCGCGATGACCTTGACCGCTCGCTGGAGGCCTTCGCCTCGGTAAAGAGCGAGTTCGAGGCCGAGCACGGGCCGCTGCCCGGTCCCGGCTCCCACTGATCGCCGCGAAGGCCCGACCTACCCGGTTTGGGCTATCAGTTTTCGCCGCTCTGAGCGGCGGTTTTGTTACCGAGCCGTTGAACCGGTTGCCGGTTATTTCCTATGTTGCCGACAGACGCCATCGACATACGTCGGCGGGGGCGAAGGAGAGGTGGTCCGGACCTACAGGGGGTCGTGACCGCGCCGGATCGCCCCCGGCGCACATAGCTTCCGGCCCCTGTTGGGGGGCGTCTGAACAACCAACCTTTTTCGTGCGACCTGCCGCCCCGGCGGCTCGGAGGATCAATGACGCAGACAGTCAAGGGAAAGAAGACGGCCACCAGCGGGAGGAACGGGTCGGCCACGCCGCAGCACCTCCAGGCGCTGGAACGGGCAAACACCGTGAGGCTTGCCCGCGCCGAGCTAAAGCGCCAGGTGGCGGCCGGCAAGGTCGCTGCCGCCGACGTGATCCTTGACTGCCCGTGGGAGGCCGAGTCGATGAGCGTCTCGGACCTGATCACGAGCCAGCGCCGCTGGGGCCGCACCCGCTGCCGGCGCCTGCTGCAGGCGATCCCCGTGCCCGAGCAGAAGGCGATCGGGGCCCTCACCGACCGCCAGCGCCAGGCCCTGGCCGACCAGCTCGCCCGCTAGGTCCGGGGGTCAGCCGGCGTCGGCCACGATCTCGAGGATGTGGCCGTCGGGGTCCCTCAGGTAGACGGAGACAAGCCCGCCGCGCTCGTGGAGTGGGGTCGTCGGTATCTCGCGCGACTGGAGGTAGTCCCTCCAGGCGCCCACTTCGGAGGCCGAACCGACGCGCAGGGCGAGGTGGTGGACCGAGCCGGTCCCCTGGGTTGCCGGCTCCATCTGCGGATACTCCAGGAAAGAGAGCTGCAGGCCCGAGGGGTCTGAGGGGTCGGCGGCAAACCAGAAGTGCCTGGTTCCCGGGTCATCCTCGTTGACGGCCTCCCGCACGAGCGTGAAGCCGAGCAGGTCCCGGTAGAAGGCGGCGGTCCGGTCCAGGTCCGAGCTGATCAGGGTCGCATGGTGGAGGCCAAGGACCTTTAGCGACGGCGCGGCAAGCGGCACCGGTGCGCCCTGGGGCGGCGGTTCCTGGCTCAGGCTCTCCACGACATGCCTCCCGCCCGGCTCTTGAAGATCGATCTCATGACAAGGAATACGGCTCCGAAGACGACTGCGGCCACCACCGCAAGGGCGACGCGCGGAAGGCCGGCCAGCAGGGCGGCGGCCCCGAGCGCCACCGCGGCGGCACATCCGGCTATCAGCGCGGAGTGTGAACGATACCCGGCCAGGTGCTCGCGGAGGGCCATCTCGATCGTGGCCAGGAAGACCAGCGCGAAACCGAAGCCGAGCAGCAGTGCCCGTGAGGATCCCCCACCGACCAGCCCGACGACCATCAGCAAGGCACCGCCCAGGATGCAGATCTCGGTCAGCGGTACGGGAGCCCACGGCGGCTTGGGGGCCTCGTCCAGGTGCGCCCGCCTGGACTCGCGCCTGGGCGCCGGCGCCGTGCGCCCACCGCTGGCTGCGGCACCTTCCGGAACCTGCCCTCCCCCGCCCCGCTTGCGGCTGCGGCGTCCCATGTCAGGTGGCTAACGGACAGCCGGACGAGAGCTTGACCTGCCACCAGCCCATCATCCGGCCGATGATTCCCACGCGCGGGGCTACTCGCCACACGCCGCACCCCGGCTCTCCGAGCTCACGCTGGCTGATCCGCACCCGACGGTTGCCCGCAGGGTCCAGAAGCATCCGCTCCAGGCGGACCCGGGCCTCTTCCTGGCTCCGGCCCAGGTCGGCGAGCTGGCGGCGGGCTTCGCCCAGCCGGCCGGCGAGCAGGTCGCGAAGCTCCTCCAGCTCGCCCAGGTCGAGGATCCGTGCCTGGGGCCGGACGGGAAGCGCTGGGAGGTCGATGACCTCCGGGAAGGCGGCGCAGACCGTGTCGGCGATCTGCGACTCGAGGCGCGCGACCTGGGCCCTCAGCGCGCGACGTGCGCCCGACTCGTCGGCTGCGGACGGCCCGCTGAGGACCTGCTCCACGCGCCGCGGTGCGACCGCTTCAAGAAGCACCTCCATGGGGCAATTCTAACCCGCAGCGGCGGCGCTCACGCGCCGAGGGCGCCGGAGGCGATATCCAGCGCCTCGTCGAGCACCATCGGGGCCACTCCCGGAACGCCGATCGCCGCCAGAACCAGGCCATCCGAAGAGGCCGACGCGGCGCCGCGGCCGTGCGGCTCGCCGAAGAGCCAGCAGAGCGGCCCGGCATCGTCGGCCACGAGAAGGCGCCCGGGAGAGCTCTCCGGGATGCCCGCGGCGCCTGCCACCTCCTCTCCGGGCATGGCGGGCCTTACTCCGGGCAGTCCGTCGAGGGCTCGCGCGTCCAGCGCGCAGACCGGGACGCCGGTCTCCAGCACGGCGAGCTCGAGCGCGGCGTGGAGCGGGCCGCTGACCTTCACGCCCCCGTCGAAGAGCCGCCGGCCGATGGCCGCCTCGACCGGCGTCATCTCGATATCCGGGTCCAGGCCTACCTGGAGGTAGAAGGCCCGGTAGGCGGCCGGCACCACCTCGCGCCGCATCTCGACCGCGCTGCGGCCGCGCACGCGGCTGGCGACCGCATCCAGGCGTTCGGTCACTCCCGGGTCTGCAGCCACCTGCCCGGGACAGCTGCGCGTCACCAGCGCCAGGCCGGGGAACTCGGCCTCCAGTACCGGATCCACCCAGCCCGCGGCGCCCTTCCACGGGCTCACGAGCCGCTCTCCGAAAGCCGCTGCAGGGAGTCCCTGACCGCTGCCGGGCTCGAGCTGCCTACGGCCACGCCGTCCACCTTGCCTCCCCTGCGCAGGTAGACGACCTGGGGGCAGACGGCGACGCCGTAGAGGTTGGCCAGCACCCCGTCCCGGTCCCAGGCCACCGGCACCTGCCAGCGGCGGGAGGACGCAAGCGTGCGTGCTTCCTCGCGCTTGCCCCTGACGATCACGCCGGCAACCTTCACGCCCGTCCCGCGGGCCTCGTCCTCGAGCCGGCTCAGCTCGTCGGCACACCGCCGGTCCCCGGCAGTGATGAAGGCGATCGCCGCGGGGCTCTCCTCCACCAGGTCGCACGAGTTGAGCACGTCGGGTCCCCTCACCTCGCAGGCCGGCCTCGCGCCCGCCGCGCCCTCACCTGCCGAGCGGGCGACGTTCACGTCGCCGTCCAGCGAAGAGGAGGCGATCGGCGCGGCAAAGGGAGCCATCTGGGTTCCGGCCTGCGGCCCCCGCGAAGAGCCCGAGTCGGTCTTGATCCCGTTCCAGCCGACCCAGCCCAGGAGTGCCACCAGCGCCAGGAGCGGGATCAGGGTGGCCACCAGCGGCCGGCGCCCCGGGCCGCGGGAGCCTTCCGGCGGGGCCGGCTCCGGGCTCCCGCTCAAGGCTCGGTCACCCCGCGCCAGGAAGAGATCCTCTCCTTCAGGGCACCGGGCTCGGCGAGGACGAGCACCGCGGGCAGGACGATCAGCACGCCGAAGAGGGCCACCCCGAGATCGATGACGGTTACCAACCCGAAGTCCCTGAGCATGCGGATGTCGGAGAGGATGAGCACGGCGAAGCCGGCAATCGCGGTGACGCCGGATGCGAGCACCGCGGCCCCGGTCGAGCGGTAGGTGCGCCGCAGGGCCTCATCGACGCCGCTCCCGTCTGAGCGCTCCTGCCGGTAGCGCTCGCTGAGCAGGACGCTGAACTCGGTGGCGATGGCGATAACCAGCGTCCCGAGGACCACCGAGAGGGGGTTCAGGTCGATCCTGGTCACGAACAGGATCAGCGCCGACCAGCCGGTTGCCAGCACGATCGGCACCAGCGGGACCAGCGCCCGCCTGGCACTGCGGAAGGCGACCAGCAGCACGAGGGCGACCGCGAGGAGCCCGCCGACGATGTTGATCACGCGCCGCTCGGGCGAGGCCAGCTCGTCGTTGGCCGCCGCGGTGAGGATGGGAAGGCCGGCGAGCCTCGCGCTGACGCCGGGCGGCGGGTCGAGCTCGGCCTCCATCTCCTGGAGCACCTCGTACTGGCGGTCGAGGCCCATTAGGCGAAGGCCGAATCCGAGCGTCGCCGCCTTTCGGTCCTGTGAGATCACGTTCTGGCGCAGGTAGGGCGGGATCGCCTCCAGGAGCGAGTCCACGCGGCTGGCGGAGCTGAGGGTCTCCGGGCTGGTGAAGAGGTCCGGGAGGGAGAAGGCCGGGCAGAGCTCGGCGCCCCGGCAGCCCTTGGCCGGGTCGTAGCCGGCCTTCTGCAGGACGCGCTGCTGGTACTCGGTCATCCAGGCCACGACCTTCGGGTCGGAGATGTCGGCCGCCTCGACCAGCACGTTCACCTCGCCCCCCACCCCGCTGGTCTCCTGGAGCTTCTCGAGGCCACCGAGCGCCGGCAGCGACGAGGGAACGAGCCGCTGGATGTCGGACTCCACCCTCAGCTGGGTCTCGGCTGCCCAGCCGACCACGGCCAGGGCCAGCGCCACCGCCACGAACCGGCCGGGATGTCTCAACCCGAGGTCGAGGGTTTGGCGCCCGAGCCTCCCGGCCCTTTGTGCCAGCCAGCGCGCCGGCGCCAGGCCGGCGATGATCTCCCCCGCCTCGCGCCAGGCCCGCCCGGCGGCAACCACGGGAGCGGGGGCGGTCCGCCCGGCGGCCAGGGCCTGCGCGGCGACGCCGAGCGTGAGCGCGCAGACGACGGCCAGGACGATCCCGATCACCAGCAGGATCCCGAATCCCCGGACCATCGGCATCGGCGAGAGGGTGAGCACGAGGAAGCCGGCCGCAGTCGCGGTGGCGGCGGCGATGATCGTCGGGGCTCCCCGGCGCGAGACGCGCTCGATCGCCTCGGGAAGCGGCTCTCCTCCCTCCTCCGTGCGTGACTGGAGCTGGATCGCGTAGTCGACAGCCAGGCCGATGAGGATCGGTATCACGGCAATCGAGGCCATGGTCAGCGACAGCCCGCTGACCGCGAGCACCCCGAAGGTGAGCCCCGTGGCGGCGAGAGCGACGAGCAGCGGCACGAGCCTGAGGCGCGAGCGGAAGACGATCCCCAGCGTGATCGCCATTACAAGGGCCGCGGCGATCAGCAGGATTAGGATCGACCTCGAGATGGAGTCGGTCAGCTCCTCGATCAGGACCGGCACCCCGGTCACCTCGTAGCCCCCTGAACGGAGCTTCCACTCGGGCATGTTGACCGCGGCCCGGATGTCGGAGATCGCCTCACGGCGCTGCTCTTCGGATAGCCCGCTGCGCAGGCGTACCTGGATCAGCGCCCCGTCGCGGCCCGGGAAGAGGGCGGCGAAACGGGCCTTCGGGGTGCCGGCCGGCTGGCGGGAGTCGAATACGAGCCGGGCAATGAACCTGGGGTCGTCGAGCCTGGGTACCGAGGTGAGCCCGTAGCGCAGAGCCAGCGGCACGAGGAGACCCGCCAGCTCCTGGTTGGCCGTCTCGATGGCCCTGGCACGCGCCGCCTCGGCGGCCTCCGGGCTCTCGCCCCGGGCGATCGCCTCCCGGTAGGCCCGTCGTCCGGAGGCCGCCGCCTCACGGGTCGTCTGGTCGGCAAGGAGCTTCAGCTGGCCGGTGACCTGGTTGGCCGCCTCGGTGATGAAGGTTCCCGGGCCGAAGACGACCTTGGCCCACTGCCGGCGCGCCATCCGGGAGCAGGGCCCGCTCGCGCCACCCGGTGCCTGCGCGCCCTGGACGTTGCCGGCCAGGCACCCCTCGAGGGCGGCGGCTTTGCCGAGATCGTCGGTGAGGACTAGGTCGGTCACCGGCTCGCGGATGAAGACATAGACCGCGTCGCTGCCGAAGCGCTCACCCAGGTCCTCGGTCGCCTCGTAGCCGGGCGTGGAGGGTCCCACAAGGGTCCGCGTCTCGGCCGTGGGCTGCATCCTCAGCGCCAGCACCCCTCCGGCAATAGCGAGAATCAGGACGCTGGCGCCGACGATGAGCGGCCGCCGGTACGAGAGGCCCATGACCGCCGAGAGCAGCCGGTTCAGCATGGCCGCAACCTAGCGTCGCGCAGTGCCGGGGGCGCCGGCCGAAATCCGCAGGTCAGGGGACCAGCTGCGGCGTGCGGGCGCCCGGGATCAGCTGCGGGAAGTACTTCCCGCCGTAGACCGGGCCCTGGAGGTTGCAGCTCGGGGCGGCAACGTTGTTCGGATCGCCGAGGGTGTTGACGTTGTCGTTGAACGAGTAGCCGCTGACTCGCGCCGAGAGCGTCGGGCCGAGCGAGTCGACCGCGGAGGCCGAAAGGCCCGGTGAGATACCGGTGGTGCAGTTCCCGTTCTGGTAGACGGGCATCGACGACGTTGCGAGGCCGTTGAAGGATCCGGGCAGCGGATAGGGGTTGGTGCGGATCGACTTGACGCGCTCGGGATAGGTCGCGAGCGCCTCGGGAGCGAAGCGGTTGACGATGCGCGCGTACTTGACCTGCTTGCCCTGGAGGTTGACCTGGGCGTTGGTGGCGGCGGAGACGTTGCCGACGAACGCCGTCAGCTCCTGCTTGTAAGGCCCGAGGAACTGGAAGAGCGGGTTGAAGTTGGCCGCGAGGGTGTCGGTCGACCCGACGAACGGGGCCGCCTCGGCAAGGAAGGCGTCGGTCGCCGGAAGGCCGGTCTTGGCCGCGTCTATCGCGGGACCCAGGCCGGTGAAGAGACCGTCCAGCTGCGGCGCGAAGCGATTCAGCTGCTTCATCGTCGGGTTGAGCTGCTGGGCGACGGGCTGGAGCTGGGTGACGACCGGGTTGGTGGTGTCGGCGAACTTCACCAGACGGGTCAGCGTCTGGCGCGACTCGCGCTGGAAGGCCGGGAGGGCGACGAAGGTCTGGGCCAGCTGCTGGTTGCGCTCGGCGGTGGTCGAGAAGACGGCGTTGGAGTTCTCGATCAGGCTCCTGAGCTGCGTGTCACGGGCGCTAAGGGAGGCGAATACCGTCCCGGTGCTGCTGATCAGGCGGCTCAGCTGCGGCGCGTTGCTGTTCAGGGTCTGCCCGAGGACGGTTACCTCCTGCTCGAGCGGTGCGAACTCGGCGAAGGCGTCGTTGATGTCGCGGCCGCGGCCCAGACCGGCGATCGCCTGCTGCTGCTGCCAGACCTGGAAGGCGGCGCGCGTGGCCGGGTCGAACGCCTGGATGATCTCGTCGAGTTCGACGCTCGGCTTGATGTTGCCCCTCGGGAGCGTCCCGTTATCGGCCAGGAAGGGGCCTTCGGGGTTACCCGGGGTCAACTCGAGGTAGGTCTCACCGAGGAGCGTCTTGGCCCGGAGCATCGCGCGGCTGTCGACCGGGATCGGCGAGTACTCCGGCTGCATCTGGACGGTCACGTTGGAGCGGCCGGTCTCCGGGATGGCCTCGATCTTCTTGACCGTGCCCACGCGGACCCCCGAGATCCTCACGTCGGCCTCCTGGGCCAGCTGGCCGGCCTCCTTGAACGGAACGGTGAACCGGTAGCCGTCCGGCTTGAGCGGCGTGGAGCCACCGAAGGCGACCCAGAGGAAGAGCAGGAGGATGAAGCACGAAAGCGCGAAGAGCGTCATCGTCACCAGCTGGGCGATGCTGGGCGGCGTCTTGTTCACCGGGCACCCCCGCTCGCGCCGGCGACCGGCTCGCTGCTTTCGGGCGACTCGTCGACCGACCCCGCCTTCGGCTGAACCGGGCCGGGCTGGGCCGACTGCCTGAACTCCTCCTGGCGCTTGAGCGTCTGGCGGGCGATCTTGCGGCCGCTGGCCACCGCCGCCGGGGCGGTCCCGCAGACCTCGGCGGTGGTCGGGGCGTTGAGCATGTCGAGCTGGGTGCCGATGAACGGATTGCCGAGCCCGATTCCCTCGTAGATCGCCAGGGCGTCACAGGAGCTGAAGAGGAGGCCGCGCCTGATCGGTCCCACCGCATCCTGCATGCTGAAGATCGCGGAGTTCAGGTGGCCGGCCCAGCCGAGCCAGAAGCCGTAGCCCTCCTCGTCGCCCGGCGGGTTGTAGGCGACCGCGTTGGTCAGGTTGTTGAGGGACTTGAACGAGGTCGTCAGCTCGGGTGCCGAGGCGGCGAGGTCGGCGCTGGCCGGCTTCAGGGTGGCAACGGTCGGGCCGGCCTCCTGGGTGAACGGGCGCAACTGGTCCCTGAGGACCGGCGTTGTCGCCTTGGCGAAGTCCTGGAGCGAGACCAGCGCAGCCTTCGTCCCGTTTGCCGCCGGCAGGAGCTTGCCCAGGGCGGGCCCGAGCTGGCTCTGCAGCCGGTCGTTGGCCACTACGGCACGGTCGGTCGCCTGGAGGGCGCCGGGAAGCAGGCGGACCGCCTCCCTGATGCTCGCCTGCTCGGCCGACAGGTCAGCGAAGACGTCGTTGGAGGAACGGACGAAGCGGGCCAGTTCGGTGTCCCGCTCCCCGAGGGTCTGGGTGAGGATGCTCAGGTTGGTGATCGAGCGCCGGATGTACGCCTCGCGCTTGCCCATGAGACGCCCGACGCGTGCGAGGTACTGGGCGGTCGGGTTGAAGCGCTTGAGCGTCGCCGAGAGCTCCTGGGAGTTGCCGGCCAGCCCCTGCCCGCCGCCGTTGAGGAGCAGCTGGAGATAGTTGCGGGTATCGGTGTCCAGCCCGGCCAGGAACTCGTCCGGGTTGACGTTCGGGAGGGTCCTCGAAACCTTGACCGTGCCGCCCTCGGGGATCTCCGGCGAGCCCGGCGTGCCCCGGTTGAGCTGGATGGTCATGTCGTTGAGGCCGGTCTTCGGGCGCAGCAGCGCGAAGGCGTCCTCGTGGATGTCCGCGTACTGGCGGCGGATCTTCATCTGGACCTTCGCCTTGCCGTCCTGCAGGCTCACCTGGCCGATCTCGCCGACGGTGACACCGGCGACGATCACCGTCTGGCCCTGGCCCGGCGTCACCGCCTGGGCGGTGGAGAAATCGGCGTAGTAGTCGACGAAGTCGCTGCCGATCACCGGGACCCAGTTGGGCAGGTAGAAGCGCTGGTTGGAGAGGATGTACCCGCCGACGATTGCCGCGATCAGGACGACGATCCCGAGGGCGATCACGTCCTTGGTGTGTTTCATGACGAGGTTCTTCATGGGATCAGTCGGACGGCCCCGTCTTGGTCGCGGCGAAGTTCGGGAGCGCCTGGTCCTTGCAGAGCGCCTCGGTCTGGTAGGCGGGGACCTTGCTGTCCCATGCCGGGCGCGTGCCCTGCGGGCGGCCGAGGCTGTTGCCGTAGATCGGCTCGCCGCCGCCCAGGTTCCCGCCGGTCAGGCGGACCGGGTAGGCGCCACCGCCGGCCTGAAGGCGGACGAACTGGCCGTTGCCGTCGAAGCCGGCGCCCTCGCCGTTGGCTCCGACCAGCCCGTACCAGAACTCGTGGAAGTTGGGCTTGCCTGTCGAGAACTCGCCGTCCGGCATCGGGACGTCGCCGACCGGCACCAGGTAGTTGGTCGTGCACTGGGCAAAGTTCTGGGTCTGGGGCAGCAGGTCGAGCGAGGCGCCGCTGAGGGCGGCGAGATTTGCCGTGGTCGGCTGGAGGTTTGCCGCCAGGCCGCCGAGTTCGTTGGTCGAGAGGAGCGGCAGGGCCTGGTCCAGGAACGGCGTCACCGCTTCGAGCGTCGCCGGAATCTCTTCCAGGCCCGGGACCGAAGCCAGGGCGAAGGCGCGGACGTTGGGCAGCGCGGCGTTGGTGGCACCGAGGCTCGAGTAGGCGTGGCGGACGGTCGGACCCAGGTAACGGATGGTGCTGCGCAGGGAGCTCTGCTCGGCGGCGAGGGCCCCCATCGTCGTGTTGAAGTTCTCCACCAGGGAGGCGAGCTGCGGTTCGCTGCCGGTGAGCTTGCCGGTGGTTGCCGCCAGGCCCCGGACGACCCCGGTGAGGTTGTCGCCGTCGGCTCCCTGGAGCGCCTGGTTTACGAGGGCGCTGTTCTTGAGCGCGTCCTCTCCGTAAATGAGCGACTCGTTGAGCGCCTGGCCGGCGGTCAGGCCGCGGTTCATCGGCGGCTGGTCGGCGTCCTCGGCCGGGGTCGGCTCGTCGCTGAGCGCGCCGCCGAGCTCGATCAGGAGCACCTGAAGGTCGGTCCGCGAGTCCTGCTGGAGGGAGGTGAGCACCTGGTTCAGCTGGACGGGAATCGCCGTCTGGGAGACGGGAATGGTGTCGCCGTCCTCGATCGTCGGGGCCGACGGGGTGCCGGGCTTGAGGTCGACGAAGAAGTTCCCCTCGAGGAAGATGCGGGGGCGGATCTTCAGGGTGGCATCCCGGTGGATCGGCAGCGCGCTCTCCTGGACCTCCATGGTCACGACGGCGTTGTCGGTCCCCTCCTGGCCGGAGACCTTGACCACCTTGCCGACGTTGACGCCGGCAATTCGCACCGGCGAGGCGGTCCGGATCGCGTTAGAGGAGGTGAAGACGGCGCTGAACTGGTAGCCGCGGCTGAACGGCCAGTCCTTCGTATACCCGAAGAAGACCGCGATCAGGATCACCACGATCGAGACGATCGCGACGGTGATCGGATTGAACCCGGTGCGGTCCTTGCGCAGCGTCCGCGGCTTCTCGCCCCTGGAGAAGATGGCCATCACTTGGCCTCCGGGATCGCGGTCGACGGCATCTTGGTGAAGTTCGGGGCCGGCGGATTGCCGATCACGACCTTGCCGCCCTCAAACGGCTCGGTCCCGGCTCCGCAGGTCTTGGGCTGGCCCGGTGCCGCCGTGTACGGGTAGGGGTTTGAGTGCAGGAAGTTGGAGGGGTCGCTCCCCTCCGGGCCGCCGTTGGCCGGCGCGCTGGCGGGGACGCCCTCGTTGTTGGGCGAAAGCGGCGGCGAAGTCGTCGGGTTGGCCGGGTCGTAGGTGCCGCCGGGGGTACCAAGGACCGTGGTCCGCAGGGCGTTCCCGTTGGTGCCGCCCTCGCTCGAGATCTCCTGGACGTTGCGCAGGGCGATCCCGAAGTAGTTGCAGACCGTCTGGGCGGGGGTTACGAAGGAGAGGGTCGGCTTCAGCAGGGCGGTCGTCTCGGTCAGGCTGGAGACGCCGAGCAGCACCTGCGGGTCGGTGGCGAACTTCTCTACCGACGTCAGGGTCGTGGCCAGCTGTGCGTTGAAGGCCGGCGACTTCTTGAATACCGGCGTTCCCTTGGTCACGATGCCCGCCAGGCTCGGGGCCGCGTCGGCGAAGTAGTCGACCCCTGGCTGCAGGCGGGTGAAGAGGAGCGCGCTGTTGGAGAGGAACGGCCGGAGCTTGGGGAGCTCCTCGGTCGCCGTGGTAAGCGTCTCCGGGCCCTCGGTGATCGACTCCTGGATGTAGGGGCGGGCAACGCCGGCCAGGGCCGTGAAGGTCGTGTTGAGGTTGGCGAACATCTGGCCCTGGGTCTCGGCCGCAGGGGCGACCACGCCGGCGCTCTGGGCCAGCCCCTGGAAGAAGCCGGCGAGGTCGGTGCGTGAGCTCGAGAGGTTCTTGGCCAGGGGCTCGAGCTCATCGAGCATCGGCTCGAGGTCCTGGATGGCCTGGTTGAGGTTTTGGCCGCGCCCGGCGATCGCGTTGCCGAACGAGCCGAGGTTCTGCTGCGAGGAGCGTCGGGTCGGCGCGTCGAAGATGTTCAGGAAGTCGTCGAGCTCGACCGGGATCGGGCGCGCCTGGGAGAGCGGGATAGTCGCCCCGTTGGCCAGTGAGCGGCTCGAGGTTCCGCGCGTCAGCTGGACGTACTTGAGCCCGAGGGCCGAGCGGGGACGGATCATCACCATCGTGTCGGCCGGGAGCGGCTCGATCGAGCGCTGCAGCTTGAGGTTGAGGTCGGCCACCACTTCGCCGTCGGGCAGCGTCTGCGGGGTGATCTGGGTGACGGTCCCCACCCGGGTGCCGCCGAGGCGAACTTCGTTCCCCTTGACGAGGCCGGCCGCGTTGGGGACCCGCACCTTGAGGTCGTAGGTCGGGACGAACGGGAGCCCGGAGTTGGCGTTGTAGGCCAGGAAGACCAGCACCACCGCCACGAAGACGGTGACGGCGCCGATCAGCACCGGGTTTGCCGCGATGGATGTCGTTCCGCGCCGCTTCACTGGCCTAGGAGGTAGTCGAGGAGGGCCTGGGCGGAGCGCCGGTCGGTCGGGCGGCCGGCCTCGCCGGAGCCGCGTCCGCTCTTTGCGCGGGGAGCCTTGCTGCCGGAGCTCTTGCCCTTGCCCTTGCCGGATGCGCTGGGCGTCGTCGGGGTCGTGGGGGTCGTTCCGGACGGGGTGTTGCCCCCCTGGGTCTGGCTGCCTGCGCCGTCGTTGAATTTGGCGTTGCAGTTGATGTCGTTGGCCGGGAAGAAGCTCTGGCAGGTGGTCGTGACGAGTCGGGCGCGGGCGTAATGGCCGTACTCGTCAAAGCCGTTGGTGAGCCCGACCGAGTTGTAGATGAAGCGGGTCAGGTTCTGCCAGCCACCCTGCTTGTCGGTCGAGCTCAGCAGGCTCGCCAGGTCGGTCGAGGCAGGCTTGGCGTTGGCTCCCAGTGCCTTCAGGCCCTCGGCGAGCGGAAGCGACTTGGCCAGGGCCGGGCCGCCGACGTCGGCGGTGTCGCCCAGGCTCTGCAGTGCCGGGATCCCGGCCTCGTTGAAGGCCGGTGCGCCGACGGTGAAGGTGCTGATGTCGTTGCCGGCCCGGTTGAGGTCGGCGGCCACCGGGGCGAAGGCGGAGGCAAAGTCGCCGAGCTTGACCATCGTCGGCTGGAGCTCCCTGAGCATGCCCGGCAGGAGGCGCCAGTTCTCCCGGAAGTCGGCGCTCTCCTCCGAGGTCGCCTGGGCGGTGTACCCGGCAGAGTTGATGAAGCCCTTGAGGTTGCGGGCGTTGCGGGCGAGCGGCTGCAGGACGGTGTCGCCGTTGACCGCCAGCGAGGCGAGGGTCCGGTTCTGGCGCGCGAGGATCGCCAGCACGTCGTCGAAGGCCTTGAGGGTCGGGTCGGTCTTCTTCAGGGCCGAGTTGAGGGTCTCGCCGTTGCCGGCCAGGGTCACCCCGAACTCATTGAGGATGATCGTCAGCCGCTCGCGGTAGGGCAGCCGCGAAATGTTGTTGACCAGGTCGAGGTCGACCGAGGTCGCGGTTCGCGTGGCGGGCAGCAGGCGCTGGCCCTTGCCCGGGCCGCGCTGGATGACCGGCAGCAGCGGCGCCTGCACCTCGCCGTCGACCCGCGGGGCAGTGGGCTGGCAGTCGACGAACTTCTCGCCGATCAGCGACTGCGGGCGGATCCGGCAGAAGGCGTCGGTGCGGAAGTCCCAGTAGCCCTTGTTCTCGATGTTGAGGACGACCGCGGCCTTGTTGTTGGCCGTCAGGTCGAGCGACTCGATCTGGCCGACCTTGACGCCGGCGATCTTGACGTCCATCCCCGGGATCACGAACGCCGCGTTGTTGAAGATCGCGCGCACCTGATAGCCCGACGTACCGCCAGAACCGGTGGCGACGACGACCAGCGCGACCGCCACGCAGGCGACGGCGAAAGCTCCGAGGATCCGCCGCATCGCCTACCAGCTCCCCGGGGCCACGACGGCCGGGTTGCAGTCGAGGGCTCCGAGCCCGCTGAAGACGGGGTTCGGCTGCCAGGGAGCGCTTCCGTCGGGCGGAGCCTGGGTCGGGGAGCCCGGGCAGCGGACCGTGTTGCCCGGGCCGTTGCTGACGCCGGCGTTGCGGTTGTCGCCCAGATAGTCGAGCGAGCTGCCGTTGTACTGGAAAGCGTTGAAGGTTGAAGTGGCGCGCAGGTAGTGCCCGTTGCCGTCGTAGTTGGAGGCCGACTGGCCGAAGTCGCGCAGCAGGCCGACGAGCTCGGGTCCGTAGGTCCGGAAATAGGTCTGGTTGGAGAGCGAGACGTTGATCGCCTCGATCGAAGCCGGGAAGGAGGTGCTCGCCGCCTTCTGGAGCTTGGGCGCCGTCTTCATCGTGTCGGTGAAGTCGTTGTTGGCGCCCTTCTGGCTGACCGTCTTGGAGAGGTTGGCGAAGACCGGCGTGCCCTCCTTGAGGACCGGCTCGAGGTCGGTCAGGAGGGTGTCGAGGTCGTCGGTGACCGGCGCGGTCGCGGCCACCAGCTGGTCGACGTCGTCGAGGGCGTAGCGGAGGTTCACGAAGGTCGTGTTGGCCCGGCGCAGGGTCTGGGGCAGGTAGTCGAGCGCCTCGGCCAGCGACTGGTTCTCGGACGCAATCGCCCCCAGGGTGGTATTGGCGTTGCTGACCAGGTCGGTCAGTACCGGCCCCTTGGCGGCAAGGGTCCCCATCACCGACGAGGTATTGCGGACCATCGCGCGGAGGGCCGGCTGGTCGGCGTTGAGGTCCTCCACCAGGCCGGTGGTGGCACGCAGGGCGGGCGCCAGGTACGGGGCGGCACGGTTGGCGTCCTTGCCCCGGCCGGCGTACCAGGCGCCGAAGCCCCGGATCATCTTGGTCAGGCCCTCGGTGGTCTTCGGGTCCAGCGTGTTGAAGAGCTGGTCGAGGTCGACGATCGTCGTCGTGTTCTCGACCGGAAGGGTCGACCCGATCGGGATCTCCGGCGCGCCCTTGGGACCCGGGTTGAGGGCGATGTAGCGGTTGGCAACCCCGGAGAGCGAGGTGGCGCGGATGGTGGCCGACGATCCTTCGTGCAGCGGCGCGTAGGGCTCCTCGATCTCGACCGTCACGACCGCCTGGTTGTTGTTGGTCAGGCGGATGTCGGTGATCTTCCCGACGCGCCGTCCGCCGACCGTCACGCTGTTGTCGTTTACGAGCTGCCCGGCGGTCTCGAAGGTCAGTTTGTAGGTGGCCCCCGAGCCTCCGCCGGTCACGACGACGATGGCCAGCACGACGATTACCGCCAGCGCGCCGAGCAGGAGGAGGCGTCCGGCCTTCACCGGCGACCCCTCTCTATGGTCGCGGCGCGGGGAGGGATTGCCCTACTCCATCCCGAGGGGACCCTGCGCCGCCCCGGAGAGGAACTGGCGCACGAAGTCGTTGTCGGAGTTGAAGAGCTCCTCGGCCGGCCCCGATTCGACGATCCGCCCGCGCCAGAGCACGGCGATGTACTCGGCCACGCGCCGGGCGCTCATGATGTCGTGCGTGATCACCGTGTAGGCGCCGCCGTTCTCGTCGTGGATCTCCTTGATCAGCTCGCACAGGAGGGCGGTGCGAACGGGGTCCAGGCCCGAGTCGGGCTCGTCGAAGAGGACGATGTCAGGGTCGAGGACCAGGGCCCGGGCGAAGCCGGCGCGCTTGCGCATGCCGCCGGACAGCTCGTTGGGCATCTTGTCGGCCGCGTCGCTGAGGCCGACCTCCTCCAGGCGCCGGTTGACGATCCCGAGGATCTCCTCCTCGGGCTTGTCGGTGTGCTGGCGCAGCGGGAAGGCGACGTTGTCGAGCAGGTTCATCGACCCGAAGAGCGCGCCGTCCTGGAAGAGGACGCCGAACTTCTTGCGCATCTCGAAGAGCTCCTCGTCGCGCATGCTCGGGACCGACTCGCCGTGGACCAGCACGTCCCCGTCATCCGGGTACAGGAGGCCGACCATGTGCTTGATGCAGACCGACTTGCCGGTCCCCGAGGGCCCGAGGATCATCGAGATCTTCCCCTCGGGAAGCCCCATGTTGAGGCCCTTGAGGATCTTGTTGCGCCCGAAGGCCTTGTGAACCTCGATGAACTCGACCGCGTCCGGCACCCCGGTCGGGCGGTTGAGCCCCGTGTGCCAGCGGTACTCGTCGTCGGGGGCCTCGGCCTCCCGGACGACCTGCACGCGCTCGTCCTTCTTCCGCGGGGAGGACTCGAGCATCTCCTCTTCGAAGATCTCCTGGTTCTCGATCTTCTCCGTGGTCTCGGGGGACTGGTTGCCGTCGGCGGGCAGGTCTTCGCTCGGCGTGTTCTGGTCAGCCATCTCTCATCCTCCAATCGGGGCGCGCGGGTTGGCGCCCCAGAAAACCTGGGTGCCGAGCATCCCGATGAGATGCACGAGCACGATGTTCAGGACCATCGACTTGGCGGTCGCCGTTCCCACCCCGACCGGGCCCCCGCTGGCCGTGTAGCCGTAGTAACAGCCGACCAGAACGATCACGATCGCCATCGCCATCGCCTTGGCCGCGCTGAACAGGAGGTCGGGAGGGTTCTGGAACTGCCAGAAGATCAGCGAGTAGCCGCCAGGCGAGACCTCGCCGATCTGGATTACCACCGCCAGGTAGCTGGCGGCGAAGCCGGCCCCGACGGCCGAGATGTAAAGGAACGGCAGCACCATCATCGCCGCGAGCAGCCGGGTGCCGCAGAGGAAGGTCATCGAGTCGATACCCATCACCTCGAGGGCGTCGATCTCGTCGGTGATCCGCATCGAGCCGATCTCGGCCACGATTCCGGTGCCGACCTTGGCGGCCATCATGTACCCGAAGGCGTAGGGAACGAGCTCGCGCAGGTCGCACCAGGCGGCGAAGACGCCTGCGTAGGCCGGCGAGCCGACGGCGCGGTTGAAGTAGGCACCCTCGATCCCGCACTGCAGGCCGATGATGAAGACCAGGCCCCAGATCACCAGCGTCGAGGAGACGATCAGAAGTCCCGACTGGCGCAGCGCCTCCCCGAAGAACCTGAAGACGCGGCCGGTGAAGACCTCGCCGAGGACGCTGCCGGTGAACTTCATGATCTCGCCGAAGGAGGCGAGCCAGTCGCGGGGAACGCTCAGCCAGCTGTTGGGTTGCATCGCCGGCCCCCTACCTGATGACGTTGATCTCGGGGTGGGTGGCCAGGAGCGTCTGCGTGAAGACGTAGTTGAAGGCGAAGATCCCCAGGAAGGAGATGACGACCGCCTGGTTGACCGCCCGTCCCACGCCGGCTGCGCCTCCCGAAGCGGTCATGCCCTTGTAACAGCAGACGATCGCGATGATCGCCCCGTAGCCGGTGCATTTGAGGACCGAGCCCCAGAGGTCGGTCACCGACGCGTTGGTGAAGAAGGTCGCGAAGAAGCCGCCAAGGGGGGCGTCGTAGACGATCGTCGCGATGACGCCGCCGAAGATGCCGAACAGCAGGGCGTAGATGTCGAAGAGGCCGGTGACGAGCATCAGCGCCAGGAACCTCGGCACGACGAGGTTCTTGACGGGGTCGACGCCCAGCACCTGGAGGGCATCGAGCTCCTCCCGGATCTTGCGGGCGCCGAGGTCGGCCGTGATCGCCGTCCCGGCAACGCCGGCAAGGACGATGGCCGTGACCAGCGGCGCGAATTCGCGGATCGAGGCCAGGACGAAGAAGCCGCCTAGGCGGTCCAGGGCGCCGAAGAGCACCAGGAAGTTGGCCGCCTGCAGGCCCGGTGCCCCGTAGCCGAAGGCGACCGTCGAGATAAGCAGCGGGAACCAGCAGAGCCGCAGCGCAAAGAGGAACTGCTGGACGAACTCGCCGCCGTAGGGGTAGGGCGGGCGCACGGCGGAGACGATCGTCTTGCCGGTGAGGATCATCATGTCCCCGAGCTGCTCGAAGAGGTCCCTGACCGGCGCGACCGCGCGTTCGGCAGTGGTGCTCACGACTCTCCCCTCCTCTCCTCGTGGACCCGAAAAACTTCCCGCAGATATCGCGGTTTTGGCATGTTACGACAGGTTGCGGACCCGCCGCAACACGTGGCACGACGCCGCCCTACACGGCTAAACGGCCCCGCGCCCGGCCGGGACCCGGCCCACGGTTGCGGGCGGCCCTCTGTGGTAGCGTCGCGCGCCGTGGGGATCAGCTCTTCAGCGGCGCAACGGGGGGCTCTGGCAGCGCTGCTGGCAGTAGCACTGGCCGGCGTTTCGGGCTGTGGGAGCTCCGAGGAGCGCCAGGACGCCGGTGAGCCCAGCGGCGACTACCCGGTCGAGATCACGGAGGTCAAATTCCCCAAGAAGCAGGGCTACGGGCAGACCTCCCGCCTGGTCATTGCGGTCCGGAACACAGGCCAGGAGAAGATCCCGAACATCGCCATGACCGTCAACGGCTTCTACTACCGGACCGAGCAGCCCGACGTGGCCGACCCGGCCCGGCCGGTCTGGATCCTCAACCTGCCGCCGGCAAACGGCCAGACCGCGATGGTCAACACCTGGGCGCTCGGGTCGCTGGACCCGGGGCGCACCGCGACCTTCGTCTGGAACCTGACCGCCGTCACGGCCGGCACCCACCAGCTCGACTACCGCGCCGCCGCCGGGCTCAACGGCAAGGCGCGCGCGGTGACCGACTCGGGGGGAGTGCCCTCCGGGACGATCTCGGTACGGGTCACCCCCAAGCCGAGGAAGTCCTACGTGCTCCCCAACGGCGACGTCGTCGAGAAGGGCGAGTAGCCCGGCGCCGCCCGCGGGCGGCGCCGCGACCTCTCAGACCTCGTCGGCGGCCTCGGGGTGGGCCTGGAGCACCTCTGCCCCGGACTCGCCGGTCCGGACGCGCCAGGCGTTCTCGACCGGGAGGACGAAGACCTTCCCGTCGCCGACTGCGCCGGTTCGCCCGTGCTTGAGGATCGTGTCGACCACGGTCTGCACGTCCCCATCGTCGACCACGCACTCGAGCTTGATCTTGGGGCGCAGGTAGTTGGTCAGCTCCGCTCCGCGATAGGTCTCGACGATGCCCTTCTGGCGCCCGGACCCCTTCACCTCGCTGATCGAGAGCGATGGGAACCCGAGTTCGAGCAGGTCGATCCTGATCGGCTCAAACGCCTCGTGGCGGATGAACGCCTCGATCTTCTTCATCAGTTGGCCTCCTTGTGGCTCATCGCGGAAACGCTTGCCGGCCCGGAGTATCCACCACCGGGCCCCCCGGCGCCGAACCCGGACATCTCAGGGGCCGGGATGAACTGCTCCGGGTACCCGTACATGCCGTGCTCGGAGATGTCGATGCCGGCGTCCTCCTCCTCGGGAGTGACGCGCAGGCCGTAGGTCTTCTTGATCACCCAGAAGACCAGGTAGCTGGCGGCGAAGACGAAGACGAAGACAACGACGACGCCGATCGCCTGGTCGAGGAGCTGCTTGAACGACCCCGTGTAGAGGAGGCCTCCCTGGCCGACCGCGTTGTACTCGGCCAGCGCGGGAAGGGTGAAGATCCCGCAGGCGAGCGTTCCCCATACACCGCAGATCCCGTGCGCGGTGAGGGCGCCTACCGGATCGTCGAGCCGCTTGTCGATGGCCAGGATTCCCAGCGGGACGATGACCCCGGCGATGGCGCCGATCACCACCGCGGCCCAGGGAGCCACGTAGCCGGATGGCGCGGTGATCGCCACCAGCGCCCCGATCGCGCCGTTGCCGGCCATGCCGATGTCGATCGTCTTCGTCTTCAGCCAGCCGACCGCAATCGAGGCGAGGACCCCGGCCCCGGTGGCCAGCAGGGTGACGACAGCGATCTCGGCGAAGCGGCCATCGAAGACCCCGAGCGTCGAGCCCGGGTTGAAGCCGAACCAGCCTATGAAGAGGATCAGCACGCCCAGGCCGAAGAGCGGCATGTTGTGGCCCGGGATAGCCCTCGGCTTGCCGGAGGCGTCGTACTTGCCCCTTCGCGCGCCGAGCAGCAGAAGGACCGCGAGGCCGGCGGTGGCGCCGGTCAGGTGGACCGCCGACGAGCCGGCAAAGTCCTGGGTGCCGACGTTGGCCTGCAGCCATCCGCCGCCGAATACCCAGCCCGAGGCGAGCGGGTAGATGAGGCCCGCGAAGACGATGGCGAAGAGGACGTAGACGCCGAACTTGACGCGCTCGAGCGTCGTCCCCCAGACGATCGCCAGCGACACGGCGCAGAAGCTGAACTGGAAGAGCCACTTGGCGTCGATGGTCGCGTCGGAGAAGCCCATGATCGGGAAGGCCGTGGCCGGGTCGCCGAAGTCGCGCAGGAAGAAGCCGGTGGTGCCGATGATGTGGCCCGGCTCTCCTCCGAAGGCGAAGGCGAACCCGACCGCCCAGTAGAGGATCGCGGCGATCGAGAAGTTGGTGAGGACCTTCGCCACGACGGTGCCGACGTTCTTCCCGCGGGAGAAGCCGACCTCCAGGAGCAGGAAGCCGGCCTGCATGAAGAGGACGAGGACGGCCGCCACCACGACCCACATCGTGTTGACGCCGACCGAATCCGGGAGCCCTACGGCGTTGAAGGTGTCGGCGGCGGCTACCGCGGGCAGCGCCAGCGAGGCGGCTGCGGCGGCGATCAGGGTCTTTACGGCGAAACGGTGTCTCATCTGGCCTCCAGGTCGGGTGACTGCGCGGCATCTTGGGGGCAGTCCGCCCGCCGGGCATTGGACAGATGTCGAAAGTTCTCCGCCCGCGGCTGCCACCCGTTACACCGGGGCGATGGCGCGGGACGGCGCCTTGTACGGATGGATAAGGTCAGCGGAAGGGCGACGCCGTAGCTTTTTCGACGCTTCCCCGACCCAAACCGCTCCCAGGAGGAACTCCAGCAGATGCCTGCCAAGACCCGCCAGCACAACGTCCTTGCCGCCCAGTGGACCGCCGACGGCGGCGCCGTCGAGCATGGGGCGCTCACCGCCCCCGACTCCAGCCTCTACGGAATTGACGTCTTCAGCACCGCCGTCCAGGCCGAGCGCCTGCCCAAGGCCTCCTTCACCCGGCTGCAGAAGACCCTCGAGGAGGGCGAACCGCTCGATCCCAAGCTGGCCGACACCGTCGCCAAGGGGATGCGCGAATGGGCGATGGAGAAGGGGGCGACCCACTACACCCACTGGTTCCAGCCGCTGACCGGGCTGACCGCCGAGAAGCACGACTCGTTCTTCAACCCGGTCGGTGACGGATCGGCCATTGCCGAGTTCTCCGGCAAGGAGCTGATCCAGGGCGAGCCGGACGCCTCGTCGTTCCCCACCGGCGGGCTGCGGGCAACCTTCGAGGCTCGCGGCTACACCGCCTGGGACCCGAGCTCCCCGGCCTTCGTGCTGCACAACCCGAATGGCGCTGTCCTCTGCATTCCCACCGCCTTCGTCTCATGGACCGGCGAGGCCCTGGACAACAAGATCCCGCTGCTGCGCTCGATGGACGCGCTCTCCAAGTCGGCCACCCGGGCGCTGCGCGCCTTCGGTGACAACAAGGTCGCCCGCGTCTTCACCACCGTTGGCCCCGAGCAGGAGTACTTCCTGATCGACGAGCAGTACTTCTACGAGCGCCCCGACCTCTACACGACCGGCCGCACGCTCTTCGGGAGCAAGCCCCCGAAGGGCCACGAGCTCGACGAGCACTACTTCGGCTCGATCCCCGAGCGCGTCCTGGCCTGCATGCTCGAGACCGAGCAGGAGCTCCAGCGCCTCGGTGTTCCGGTCAAGACCCGCCACAACGAGGTCGCGCCGGCCCAGTACGAGCTGGCCCCGATCTTTGAGAACTCCAACGTCGGCTCCGACCACCAGCAGCTGACGATGCAGGTACTCCAGAACGTGGCCCGGCGCTACGGGCTGGTCTGCCTCATGCACGAGAAGCCCTTCGCCGGCGTCAACGGCTCGGGCAAGCACAACAACTGGTCGATGGGCACCGACACCGGCGCCAACCTTCTCGACCCGGGCGACACCCCGGCCGAGAACATCCAGTTCCTCTTCTTCTGCGCCGCGGTCATCGCCGCCGTTGACCGCCACCAGGAGCTCCTGCGGGCGACGGTGGCCAACGTCGGGCAGGACCACCGCCTTGGCGCCAACGAGGCTCCGCCGGCGATCATCTCGATCTTTCTCGGCGACGAGCTGGAGCGGGCCTTCAAGGCCGTCGCCTCCGGCAAGGCGGCCGAGAGCACGGCCGGCAACTTCCTCGGCCTGGGCACGCCGGTCCTTCCGCCCCTGCCGCTCCACGGCGGCGACCGCAACCGGACCTCCCCCTTCGCCTTCACCGGCAACAAGTTCGAGTTCCGCGCGCTTGGCTCGAGCATGTCGCTCGGGATGGTCAACACGACGCTGAACACGATCGTCGCGGAGTCGATCGACATGATGACCGACCGCGTGGAGGCGCTCCAGGCCAAGGGCAAGAGCCTCGAACAGGCCGTCCTGGAGACCGTGAAGGCGACCTGGAAGAAGCACAAGCGGATCGTCTTCGGCGGCGACGGCTACTCCAACGCCTGGCAGAAGGAGGCGGCCAAGCGCGGGCTGGCAAACCTCGCCACGACCCCGGACGCCCTCCCCTGGCTGGTCGCCAAGTCGACGGTCAAGGTCTTCGAGAACTACGACGTCCTCAGCGAGCGCGAGCTGGAGTCACGATTCGAGGTTGCCGTCGAGCAGTACTCGACCAAGCTCAACATCGAGGGCGAGACGGCGGCGTCGATCGCCTCGACGATGATCCTGCCCGCGGCCATCCGCTATATCGGCGAGTGCCGCACGGCCGGGGTCACCCAGGTGGAGAAGCAGGTGCGGACGACCACCGACCGGCTTGTCAAGCAGCTGCGCCGCCTGGAGAAGGCCAACGAGGACCACCCGGCCGAGGAAGGCCTGGAGCTGGCCAGGTACATGCGCGACAAGGTCATCCCGGCCATGGACGGCGTGCGCGCCGAGGCCGACGCCCTGGAGCGGATGGTTCCCGACGACCTCTGGCCGCTGCCCAAGTACTCGGAGATGCTCTTCATCAAGTAGCCGCGAGGCCGCCGGAAACCCTTGTTCCGGCGGCCCGCAGCCTTGACACAACCGTGTCAAGGTTTCCCGATTTCCTGCTAGCCTGCGGGCAATGCGCGACTACCTGGCCGCGGTGCGCGATGGCGTCGTCGTGTTCGACGGCGGCATGGGCGCCACCCTCGAGCAGTTCGACCTGAGCCAGGAGGACTACGGGGGCCTGGAGGGCAAGTGCCACGAGGCCCTGGTCCTCAACCGGCCGGACGTGATCGAGGACGTGCACCGGTCGATGGTCGATGCCGGCGCGCAGGTGCTGGAGACCGACACCTTCCAGGCGAGCCGCCTCAAGCTCGACGAGTGGGGACTGGCCGACCACACGATGGAGATCAACGTGAAGGCCGCCGAGATCGCCCGCCGGGCGATCGGTGAGGACGGCTTCGTCGCCGGCTCGATCGGCCCGACCGGCCACCTTCCCGCCTCCGACGACCCCACGCTCGGGGTGATCGGGTTCCGGGAGCTGGTGGCGATCTTCGAGGAGCAGGCCCGCGGCCTGGTAACCGGCGGCGCCGACCTGCTGATCATCGAGACTGCGCAGGACATCCTCGAGGTCAAGGCGGCGATCTTCGGCGCCCGCGAGGCCTTCGCCGAGCTGGGGCGCTCGGTCCCCCTCCAAGTATCGGTCTCGCTCCTGCCCAACGGCGGCAAGATGCTCCTGGGCACCGACATCCAGGCCGTACTGGCGACGCTGGAGGGGCTGAAGGTCGACGTGGTCGGGCTCAACTGCTCCACCGGCCCCGAGGACATGCGCGACGCAATCCGCTACCTCGGCGAGAAGAGCCCGATGCCGGTTCACTGCATCCCCAACGCCGGCCTGCCGCTCCAGGGCCCCAACGGCGAGACCATCTTCCCGGAGGAGCCCGGCCCACTCGCCGAGGTGCTCGGCGAGTTCGTGGAGCGCTACGGCGTCTCGATCGTTGGCGGCTGCTGCGGCACCACCCCGGCCCACATCGCCGCCATCGCCGAGCGCTGCGGGGGCCTGAAGCCGGCCGAGCGCCCGGCGCCGGGCGAGCCGCTGATGAGCTCGATGATGACCGCCGCCCCCCTCGTGCAGGACCCGACCCCCACGCTCGTCGGCGAACGGGTCAACTCGCAGGGATCGCGGAAGGCCAAGGAGCTGCTGCTCGCCGACGACTACGACGGCATCGTCCAGGTCGCCGAGGACCAGGTCGAAGGCGGCGCGCACGTGCTCGACCTCTGCGTCGCCCTGACCGAACGCCAGGACGAGGCCGAGCAGATGCGCGAGGTGGTCAAGCGGGTATCCCTGACCCAGCCGGCCCCTCTCCAGATCGACTCGACCGAGCCCGACGTGATCGCCACGGCCCTCGACCAGAGCCCGGGCCGCGCGATAGTCAACTCCGTCAACCTCGAAGCCGGCCGCGACAAGCTCGACCAGGTCGTCCCGATGGCCGTCGCGCACGGCGCCGCCGTGATCGCGCTGACCATCGACGAGGAGGGAATGGCCAAGACCGCGGAGCGCAAGCTCGAGGTGGCCGAGCGAATCGCCTCGATCTGCGACGAGCACGGGCTCGACCGCGAGCTCCTGATCTTCGACGACCTCACCTTCACCCTCACCACCGGCGAGGAGGAGTGGCGGCCCTCGGCAGTGGAGACGATCGAGGGGATCCGGCTGATCAAGGAGAAGATCCCGGGAGTAAAGACCTCGCTCGGGGTCTCCAACGTCTCCTTCGGCGTCTCCCCCGCCGCCCGCGCGGTCCTCAACTCGGTCTTCCTGCACCACTGCGTCGAGGCCGGCCTGGACCTGGCGATGGTCAACCCGAACCACATAACCCCGTTCGGGGAGATCGACCAGGCCGAGCGCGAGCTGGCCGAGAACCTCGTCTTCAACCGCAGCGAGGACGCCCTCGAGAAGTTCATCGCCCACTTCGAGGCCAAGGGCGAGGAGGCCGGCGAGGAGGAGGCCGGCGACCCGACCGAGGGCATGGAGCCCGAGGAGGCGCTGCACTTCCACATCCTGCGCCGCCGCAAGGAGGGCGTCGAGGACTGGATCGACGCCTCGGTCGAGAAGATCGGCGCCGTCCCCACGCTCAACGGCGTGCTGCTGCCGGCCATGAAGGAGGTCGGCGACAAGTTCGGCGCCGGCGAGCTGATCCTCCCGTTCGTGCTGCAGTCGGCCGAGGTGATGAAGCGGGCGGTCGCCCAGCTGGAGAACTACCTCGACCGGATCGAGGGCTACACGAAGGGCACGGTGGTCCTGGCCACCGTCTTCGGCGACGTCCACGACATCGGCAAGTCGCTGGTCAACACGATCCTCACCAACAACGGCTACACGGTCATCGACCTTGGAAAGCAGGTCCCGATCCAGGCGATCATCGACGCCGCCCAAGAGCACGACGCGACCGCCATCGGCCTCAGCGCGCTGCTCGTCTCGACCTCCAAGCAGATGCCCCTCTGCGTCCAGGAGCTCCACAGCCAGGGTCTCGACTACCCGGTCCTGATCGGCGGGGCGGCGATCAACCGCGACTTCGGGCTGCGCGCGCTCTACCCGGGAGGCACGGAGTCCGACGAGATCTACGAGCCGGGCGTCTTCTTCTGCAAGGACGCCTTCGAGGGGCTCGCGAAGATGGACGCGCTGGTCGATCCGGAGGCCCGCGAGGCACTGGTCTCCGAGACCCGGGAGGCCGCCCGCGCGCTGCGCGAGAAGGGACCGGAGCCCGAGGAGCTCCCGACCGACGACGACAGCGTCCGCTCGGAGGCCGCCACCGACGTCCCGGTGCCCGAGCCGCCGTTCTGGGGCGTGCAGGAGATCCCCGTCGACATGGAGGAGCTCTACCGCCACCTCGACACCCACGTCCTGTTCAAGCTCCACTGGGGCGGGCGCGGAGTCAAGGGCGAGGAGTGGAAGAAGCTGCTGGCCGAGGACTTCCAGCCCCGCCTGGAGCGGATGTGGGCCGAGCAGGACTACCTGCGCCCCCGGGCGCTGCTGGGCTACTTCCCCTGCTACTCGGAGGGCAACGAGATCGTCGTCCTCGACCCGGAGGACCGCGAGAGCGAGCTCGCCCGCTTCGTCTGCCCGCGCCAGCCGGGCCACGACCGGATCTGCGTGGCCGACTTCTTCCGCCCGAAGGACTCCGGCGAGCTCGACGTCGTCGCCCTGCAGGCGGTGACCGCCGGCGCCGAAGTGACCGAGCTGATGGCCAGCCTCGAGGAGGAGGGCGAGTATGCCGAGCAGCTCTTCGTCCACGGCCTCGGCGTCCAGACCGCCGAAGGGCTGGCCGAGTGGCTGCACGCGCGGGTCCGCTCCGACCTCGGGCTCGACGAGACCCAGGGCCGTCGCTACTCCTGGGGGTATCCGGCGGTTCCCGACCAGGCCGAGCACGTCAAGCTCGACGCCCTGCTCGACCTCGACCGGGTCGGCATGTCGCTGACCGACGGCTTCGCCCCCGAGCCCGAGCAGTCGACCGTCGCGCTGGTCGCCCACCACCCCGACGCGACCTACTTCGGCATGAAGTCGGGGCGGCTTCCCACCAGCGACCGCCAGCGCCACGACGACGTGATCGCCGGCAGCGACCGCGACCCGACGCTGCTCACGACGCTGCCCGACAGCGACCCGGTGGCGGTCGACGAGGGCGAGGACCAGCCGACCGAGTCGGCGGCCTGAGGGCTAGCGCCCGATCAGCTCAAGCTTCTCGGAGCGCTTGAGGCGCTTGATGCGGAACTCTTCGCGCCGGGCCGACGAAGGGTCGGCCATCCGGAAAGAGGCGGCGAGGACGACCGGGCGGCGGCTCCGCGTGTAGCGGCTCCCCCGGCCCGAGTTGTGGGCCTCGAGCCTGCGGTCGAGGTCCACGGTCCAGCCGGTGTAGAGGCTGCCGTCGGAGCAGCGGAGCATGTAGACCCAGGCGCTGGCCATCTCCCGTGATTCGCCGCCGGAGGCGACGCTCCTACGCCTCGACGCGCCCGAGCTCGGGCTTCTGCTCGACCGGCCCGAGCCTCACCGGGGTGCTGTGGATGGCCCGCAGGCGCACGTCGCGCCAGGTGAGACCTTCGCCCAGCAGGGCGGGCACGCCCATCACCAGCGCCGTGGTGAGCTCGACCGCCTGCAGGACGATGCCGTACCCGAGCGCATCGGCCGCGCTGATGCCGTAGGCGCCGGAGAGGACGGCGACGCAGGCCGCCTGGAAGACGCCGACGTTGGCGGGAGTCGCGGGTATGAGGGCCGTGACATTGACGGCAAGGAGGACGGCTGCGGCGGCGCCAACCCCGGCCTTGCCGTCGAGCCCGAGGGCCACAAGGAGCAGGTAGCAGGAGACCGCCTGCAGCGCCCACGCGGCGAGCTGCGCACCGACGGCGGCCGCCCCCGCCCGGGGCCTGAGAAAGACCTTCAGTCCGCTGCGGGCCCGCTGGGCAGCGGTGATGACCGGCCCCAGCACCGCCCTGACCCGGCTCGAGCCGTTGGCACCGGCCCTCAGGACGAGCGGCAGGGCCAGGACCACGAGGAGCAGAATGGCCGGCCCAATCGCGAAGACGAGCAGGGCCCCGTGGTTGCGCTCGAAGATGGGGACGCTGGAGAAGGCGATCAGCCCGAGGATCACCAGAGCGAGAACGTTGATCACGGTCTGCGAGACCAGGGTCCCGACGACGGCGGGCATCGTCTCGCGCGGGCTGCCGGCCCGGCGGGAGATCACGATCGCCCTGGCGGGCTCGCCCAGGCGCGCCGGCAGCGTGGCCGACATGAGGACTCCGATCGCCGTCGCCCTCAGCGTGGCCATCCACGAGAGGAGGCGGTCGGGCAGAGCCACGGAGAGGATCACGTGCCAGGAGACCGAGCGCATGAACATCGCCAGGGCCATCACCGCGATCGCGGCCAGCACCCAGACGGGGCTCGAGTTCAGCAGGCTGGTGGCGACACGGTCCACGCCCACCTGGTGGAGCGCGATCGCCGACAGGCCAACGGCAAGGGCGCCGGCGATCACGATCCCGGCCCTCCGGGCTGCCCGGCGGATCCGGTAGCGGCGCCATCCCCCCGCGGGCTCGGGCTCAAGGGTGTCCAGCCGCCGGGCCGGCACCGGGGGCAGGCCGTCGGCCGGTGCCGGGACAAGCGCCTGGCGAAGCCGGGAGAGCCATCCCCGGCCCTGGGGCTCGGCCTGGCGGGCCGCGATCGCCTCCCGGTAGACCTCGCGCACCTCCCCGGCTACACGGGGCCAGGCGTAACGCCCGGCGCTGGCCGCAGCCTGCCGGGCCAGACGCTCGCGGCGAGCCGGCTCGAGGGCGAGGGCCCAGAGGCTTTCGGCGAGCCCGACTGCGTCGCCGGGGGCCACGAGGATGCCGTTGACCCCATCTTCCACGACATCGCGGTAGCCGGCGATATCGCTCGCCACGACCGGGGTGCCTGCAGCAAACGCCTCCGTCAGGACCATCCCGAAGCTCTCTCCCCCCAGCGAAGGCGCGCAGAGAACGTCGGCCCCGGCGATCACCTCGTGCTTGCGGTCGTCGTCGACCTTTCCGAGCACGGTGATCCCCGAGCGGTCGAGCAGCATCGGCTCGACCTCCTCGAAGTTGGCACCGACGATCACCAGCTCGGCGTCGACATGCTCGCGCAGCCCCTGGAACGCGGCGAGCAGGAGCGGCAGCCCCTTGCGCTCGACCGCCTGGCCGACGAAGGCGATCCGCAGGCTCTTCGCCTTGCGTCCCGGCGCCGGCGCGGGCAGGCCGCAATCTGCGTGCACTCCGTTAGGCACGACCGAGTAGCGGCCCCCGTAGAACCTGCGGGCGGTCCAGGAGGCGGCCTCCGAGACGGCGATCCGGGCGTGAAGCCCCCTCACCATCCGGCGACGTGCGCCCAGGCCGTTGGCCAGCGCCGGCCCCAGCACCCCGGTCGAGTAGGTGTGGAAGGTGGCCACCCGCGCGGCACGCCCGCGGCTGAGGGCGCCGCAGCTGAGCAGTGGCGCCACAGGCTCGTGGATGTGCACGACGTCGAAGTCGCCCTCCTCCAGTTCGCGCCCGAGCCGCGCCAGGGCCGCCGGGGAGAAGGTCAGGTTGGAGACGGCTCCGTTGGCCGGGATGCCGACGGTTCGCCCGAGGTCGACCAGGTAGCCGGGGTGGCTGCGCTCCTGGGGCACCGCGCCGCGGTGAAGCCGTGAGCTGAGCCGGTCGGGCGGGTCGAGCGGGGCGAAGACGCGGACCTGGTGGCCGTCGGCGATATGCGCCTCGGCGAGCGCCTCGATATGGCGCGTTACCCCTCCCGGGTAGGACCAGGAGTAAGGCGAGACCAGGGCGATCCGCATCGTGGGAAGCCTAGCGTTCAGCCTTCTCCGTGGTGACCGGCTGGCCCCGCAGGTAAAGGACCCCGCAGGCGGCCACGAAGGTGGCGATTATCAGCAGCAGCGGGCCGGAGTCGTTGAAGATCGCACCGCCGATCCCGACCGCGGCGCAGCCGGCGATCGCCGCCACCCAGGCCGGATCGGAACCGACGGTGTCGAAGAGGCTCTCCCGGCGACGGACCCCCAGGGCGATCGCCAGGATCGCGATGAGGGTCGCCACCGGCATGAAGCCGCGGATCAGGACCCGGCCGGCCAGCTCGTAGCGGCGCAGGAAGGTGTCGAGAAGGTCGCCGGAGCCGTCTGAGCGCAGGACCGTTCTGGAGAAGTGCGAGTCGCCCCCGGTGACCAGGTCGACCACGGCAAGCAGCGCCAGCGCGGCGAGCGGGACGATGATCACCACCGCCACCGCCTTTCGCCGGTCGGCTCCGGGCCAGAGAAGAAGGGCCGCCACGGCGAAGCCTGCGCCGACCGTCATCACCCCGCCGACGTCGGCGCCGAGGCGCCCGGCGCCGATCGCTATGCCAAGGACCAGCCCAATCGCGACCAGCCAGGCCACCAGCGAGCGCGAGCGCCCACGGCCGAACCACGCGGCGCCCAGCCCGATTAGCGCGAGGGCCGGCAGCG
>JBBATA010000010.1:21119-57584 GCA_040399005.1 Solirubrobacteraceae bacterium | reverse complement strand
TGCGCAGCGAGTTGCCCGGCCTGGCCTCGCGCGCGACGCGCTGGCCCTTGAGGCGTCCGGCGGCGTCCACGGTCACGCTCCGCGTGCCGTCGGTTCCCCTCAGGTAGCGGTCGTAGGCGCGTTCTATCCCCTCCTGTCCCACAACCCCGCCGGCCAGGACGCCCCGGAACTCGTCAGAGCCAACCTGGTCGGGCGAGACCTCGCCTACCGCCCCGACCGCCTGCGCGGCCCCGACCCCGCCCGGGTAGCGGCGGATATAAGCCTGGTCGACGCTGATGCCCGGGAACTCGGACTGGCGCTCCAGGAGGTAGTTGCGCACCGACGAGGGCACGTCGACCTTGACCCTGACGTTGGCGTACGGGAGCTGCGCAAGCTGGCGGACGACCCGCTCGTTGACCGAAGCTGCGGAGATCCCGAGTACGGAGGCAAGGCGCCGGTAGCGCTCCGCCACCTCGGGAGTTGCGGGGGGCGGGACCTTCGGGGCGGCTCCGCGCTCCTTCCTGGGCTTCTCGAGCCAGGCGGTCATCGCCTGGCCCCAGGCGTTGGCGTCCTCGCGCGACTTCGCCGGGAGCTGCTTGGGGTCGAGGGTCAGGACGGTGGCCACCCGGTTCTCGACGATCGGGGTTCCGTTGCGGTCGAGGATCGAACCGCGCGGCGCGGCGACCGGTAGCGAGCGGACGCGGTTGTCGAGCGCCTCGCGCCGCGACTGGTCACCGGTGAGGACCTGCAGGAACCACAGGCGCAGGAAGATGACCGCAAAGAGGGCGAGGGCGATTGCCCCAAGGATCGCGACGCGACGCGCCATCTGCGGAGCGACCGGCGGCCCCCCGGACGGCCGCAGCAGCGAGCTGTCGCCGGCTTCCATCATGAGCGCGAAAGGGGCGAAAGGCCCCCGGTCGTGTAGGCCCGGCGACGCCGGCGGCGCGGATCTTCGGGAAGGACGGGAAGGACGAGGGCGCGCACCAGCGCGTAGACCGGGAGGGCGAGGACCGCGTTTACGGCGACGGTTCCGAGAATCTCGAGCACGAGGGTCCATCCGAGCGGAACCGGTGTGCCCAGCAGGAACTCCATGACCGAGAACCCGATCCGGTCCGCCGCCGTGGCCGCCACGCCCGCGATCACCGGCACCAGCGCTCCCTGCGGGTCGCGCAGCTCGCGGAACCGGCCGATCGCGTAACCGATGCCCAGGAGCAGCAGCGACGAGAGGCCGACCGTCTGCACGAGGGCGAGGTTGGAGAAGAGGCCGATCCCGAACCCGAAGCCCGCCGCGGCCACCGAGCCGCAGAGCAGGGCAACGGCGGCCACCACGAGCGGCGTCAGGTCGGCGCGGGCGCCGAAGATGGTGAGCTGCGAGACCGCGGCAATCTGGATGATCACGGTCAGGGCCCCGAGGAGCACCAGGCGCCAGGCCAATGACTTGCCACGGCCGCTCATGAGCCGCGGTTCCCGTTTATCGGGCGAGTCAGGACCTGGACGGTCTCGAGTCGCTGGAGGTCGGCGTACGGGCGCACGAAGATCTTCTGGTTGTCGGTCCCCGGATCTTCGACCCGCGTGACGTAGCCGATCGGGATCCCCGGCGGGTAGCGCGACTGGAGGCGCTCGGCCTGCGAGATCGTTCCGGAGGTGACGACGGCCGCATCGGGTCCCACGCGGAACCGCCGGGCGACGTACTTGAGCCGCAGGTCACCCGGGCCGCCGGCCCCGGGCTGGACGACGCCGGGAGCGCCGGTGGCGCTCACCCGGGCCGGGACGGCGATGGCGCTGTCGGTGATGAGCGTGACCACGGAGGCTCCGCCGGTGACCGTCGTTACCTGTCCCACGAGCCCGTCGCCGGTCACGACCGGGGCGCCGACCGCGATCCCGCGCGAGCTGCCCTGGTCGATGGTGATCGTGGAAAACCAGGCCGTCGGCGACTGCGCGATGACCCGGGCGGCGACGGGAGCGGCCGCGGCGAGCCCGAGCCGGCGGTCCAGCGCCAGGAGCTTCTCGTACTGGGCGTTCTGGCGCCGCGCCTCGCTGCCGGCCAGGGCCTGGCGCCTCAGTGCGGCGTTAGAGGTCTCGAGATCCTCGAGCCGGCCCTTGGCGCTGATCGTGTCCCCCGCCCAGCCGACGAGGTCACGAGCCGGCTTGAGGACGCGCGAAGCGCCCTCCTGGACGGGAGCGAGGACCTCGAGGGCTCCCCGCTGGACCGAGTGCAGCCCGCCACCGGCCCCCTCCCCGAAATAGACGGTAAGGAGGAGCAGCGCGGCGGCCACGAGCAGGCCGAGCGTTATCCGTCGGCGCCGTACGGTGCGGTCGTACATCTGGGGTAAGGGTGTCGATGGACCATGGCAGCGGTTGCGCGCGTCAGCGGCGGCGCTTTCTCGCTCCTCGGTTGGTCCTGTGGATCACTTCAAATTCCTCCAGCGAGCGGCCCGATCCGACCGCAACGCAGGTGAGCGGAGACTCGGCCAGGTGGACCGGCATCTGAGTCTCCTCCCGCAGCCGGTCGGCAAGGCCGTGCAGCAGCGAACCGCCGCCGGCGAGCATGATCCCGCGGTCCATGATGTCGGAGGCGAGCTCCGGCGGGGTGCTGTCCAGGGTCTCCTTGATGGCACCGATTATCTGGCTCATCGGCTCTTCGAGCGCCGCCCGGATCTCCTCGCTGGTGAGAACCACGGTCTTCGGCAGGCCGCTGACCAGGTCCCGGCCCCTGATCTCCGCCTGGACCTCCTCGCGCATCGCATGCGCCGAGCCGATCTCCAGCTTCAGCTCCTCGGCGGTCTGCTGGCCGATCAGCAGCTTGTACTCGCGCTTGGCGTAGTTGATGATCGCTTCGTCGAGCTCGTCGCCGCCGATGCGAATCGACTTCGCCACGACGATCCCACCGAGCGAGATGACGGCAACCTCGCTCGTCCCGCCGCCGATGTCGACGATCATCGACCCGGTCGGCTCGCCGATCGGCAGGCCGGAGCCGATCGCTGCCGCCATCGGCTCCTCGATCAGGTAGGCCTGCCGTGCTCCCGCCGAAAGACATGCCTCTTCGACGGCGCGCTTCTCGACGCCGGTGACGCCGGAAGGCACGCAGACGACGACGCGTGGATGGGCGAAGCGGCTCTGGTGGACCTTCTGGATGAAGTGCCTGAGCATCTCCTCGGTCACGTCGAAGTCGGCGATGACGCCGTCCTTCAGCGGCCGGATCGCCTGGATCGTGCCCGGCGTGCGCCCAAGCATCCGCTTGGCCTCCACGCCCACGGCATGAACCTCCCCGCTGCGCGCGTCGATCGCGACCACGCTCGGCTCGGAGAGGACGATTCCGCGGCCGCGGACGTAGACGAGCGTGTTGGCCGTTCCCAGGTCGACCGCCATGTCGCGGCCGCCCATCCCGGTGAGGTAGCTGAATACGCCCATTTCCGTAGAGGACAACGGCCCGCAAAAACCCCGAATTTCCGGGGAAAAATGAAGGCCGAGTCCCTAGGGATTGTAGCGGTCGCCCGCATCGCCGCCGGAAGGCACGAGTCCTTGCACCAGGCCGGCCAGCGAGGCCGTCGACAGGCCGATCACGTTCTCCCTGTCGCCCTCCAGCGAATCGACCAGCCCGCCGCCGGTGAGCTGGATCGCATAGCCGCCGGCGCGCCCCTCCCACTCCCCGGTGGCGACGTATCCGTCGACCTCCCGGGGGGCCAGCGCCCGAAAGGTCACGCGGCTCACGCACGAGGCTTCCCGCCATTGCTCCCCGGGCCCCGCGAGGACGATGCCGCCGAATACCTCGTGGGTCCTCCCGGCCAACGCTCCTACCGACGCCCGGGCCTGGCCCGCGTCGGCAGGCTTGTCGAGGATCGTCCCGTCGAGGGCGACAACCGTGTCGGCGGCCAGGACGACCACCTCGGGCCCGGGATGGCGCAGTAGCCCTTCGCGCGCCTTGCGGCGGGCGTTCTCAAGCGCAACCTCGGCCGGGTCGCCTTCGGCAATCTCCGGGACCCCGGTCGGGGCAACCTCGAACGGGACGCCGGCCGAAGCGAGGATCCCGCTCCGCTGGGGCGAGGCCGAGGCCAGCACCAGCCGCAGGGACGGGGCCCAGGCGAGGGGCTGCGCTTCCGGCTCAGGCCAGGTCGGGGAAGAAGAGTGCCGCTTCACGGGCGGCCGATTCGTCGGAGTCCGAGCCATGGACCATGTTGCTCGAAACCTCGAGTGCGAAGTCTCCCCGGATCGACCCCGGCGCCGCGTCGACCGGATCGGTGGCCCCGATTACCTGGCGGGCAGCCGGCACGGCGCGCGGGCCCTCCAGAACCATGGCCACCAGCGGGCCGCTGGTGATGAAGGTGACCAGCTCCTCGAAGAAAGGCTTGCCCTCGTGCTCGGCGTAGTGGGCCTCGGCGAGCTCACGGTCCACGGTCATCAGCCGCAGGGCGACGGGACTCAGCCCCTTGCGCTCGAACCGGGCAAGGATTTCGCCGCTCAGGCCTGCGGCAAAGGCATCCGGCTTTACAAGGATCAGCGTCCGTTCCATCTCACGCCCTTCGGTTAGCGGTCCTGGTCGTCTGCCCGGGGAGGAAGCTCCTCGGAGAAGATGTCGACCTCCTCCTCGGCGTACTGGACCCCGGGCTCGTAATCGGCCTCATCGTATTCCTCCACGACGGTCTCCGGCTCGTCGCCGGCCGCGGCCATCCTCTCGGCCTCGCGCTCGAGGCGCCGCCGCTCACGAGCCTGCTCCTCGGGACTCGGGGTCACTCCGGGAATCTCGGCCTCGCAGTACGGGCAGATGAGCCAGTCCGGGTCGAGCGGACGCCCGCACGAGCCGCACGGGTCCCGGAGCTTGCTCATGCAGTGGGGGCAGCTCAGGTAGGAGGAGCCGACCATCTCCTCGCAGTGGGGGCAGGCCCGGAAGTCGGCCGATGCCAGGCGCGCGGCGGCGGCCTCCATCTCGAGCTCCCGCTCAAGCCGGTCTTCCAGGTACTCAGGCGGCCTGACGATCACGTATACGACGGTTCCGATCAGCGGGAAGATCAGCGCGGCGACGGTCGCGGTGCGCACGAGGAGCTTGTCCTCGAGGCGGCGCCTGGCGTCGGCGTACGTGTACCAGACCAGCGCCAGCCAGACGACTACCGCTCCGAGGACGACGAGCTGGACGATTACGTCCAGGGTGCCGCTGAGCCCGAATATCGCGAGGGGGGTCTGCATCGTTCGGCCCGTGAGGGTAAAGCACCGTTCGCCGGGCCAGCGGGATTACCTGCCCCGCGGCGCCTCTCAGAGGAAGAGCCGTCCGAAGGCATACCCGATGCCGAAGAAGACGAGGATCACCACGGCCACGCTGACCGCGACGATCGCGACCATTGTCAGAACCGATGGGCCGTCGTCGTTCACAGGGTTGATCCTCCGCGGGAGCCGGGTTGGCGTCCCAGGTCGGCGATCAGGTATAGCGAGCCGGTCGCCACGACCGTTCCCTCCTCGCCGGCGAGCTCCCTGGCCGCGGCCAGTGCGGCGTGGGGCCCGGCGACCTCCCGCACCTGCGAGCCGAAGCCGGCCGCGACCTTGGCCAGGCGGTCCGGCGGGACTGCACGCGGGTGGGAAGAGCCGGTTACCACCAGGAGGTCGGCGAACCCGGTGACCACGCGCAGCATCGACTCCTGGTCCTTGTCGTCGAGGATGGCCACGCATGCGACGACCGGCCGCGGGCACTCCGACGCACGTAGCGCGGAGGCCAGCGCCATCATCCCGTCGGCATTGTGAGCCCCGTCGAGAATGGTCAACGGGCGCTCAGCCACGATTTCGAACCGTCCCGGCATCTGCAGCGCCCCCGCCCGGAGTGCCTCGGTGACCGCGGCCTCGTCGATGGCCCCGAGCAGCTCGTGCGAGGCCGCCAGGGCGAGGGCGAGGTTGTGGCTCAGGTACGGGGGCGTCCCTGCCGGCGCCAGCGGGCTCGACGCCGGCGCGACGACCAGGCGTGCGCCCCGCTCCCGCGTTACGGCGATTGCAACGCCCATGGCGTCCGGATCGAGGTCGGACGGGACTACGAGCACCGAGTTCGGCGCGACGACGTCGAGCTTCTCCGCGGCGATCTCCGCGACGGTTTCGCCGAGCCACTGCGTGTGCTCGAGGCCGACCGAGGTGCAGATGGTGACCGGCGCCCCGATCACGTTGGTCGCGTCCAGCCTCCCCCCTAACCCGGCCTCCACCGCCGCTGTCTCCACCCTCTCCGAGGCCAGGGCCAGGAAGCCGGCTGCGGTAAGCGCCTCGAACTGGGTCACCGGCCCGAAGTCTTCGTCGGCATCTACCCGGGCGGCTGCCCTCGCCACCTCCGCTACCGATGCGGCGAAGACCTCCTCGGGCACCGGCTCGCCGCCGACAAGCACCCTCTCGGTCCAGGAGCTCAGGTGCGGCGAGAGGTAGGCCCCGGACCGGATGCCGTGGGCCCCGAGGACGGTGTCGACCAGGCGCGTCGTCGACGACTTCCCGTTCGAGCCCACCACGTGCACGGTGCGGAAGCGGGCCTGCGGATCGCCGACCTCGCCCAGGAGCCGCTCCATTCGGTCCGTGCCAAAGTCCATCCCGAAGAGCTCGAGGCCGAGCAGCCACCGGTCGGCCTCCGCGTAGCTCGACGGTGTCGCCGCCGCCCCTTCCATCGGCTCAGAGCGCGGCAAGCTCGTCGCGAAGGCGCTCGAGCTTCTCGCGCTCGGCATCGACGAGCTCGGGCGGAGCCTTCGAGGTGAAGCCCTCGTTGGCCAGCTTGCCCTCGGCCCGGGCTATCTCGCCCTCGAGCCGACGGCGGCGTTCGGCCATCTCCCTCTCCTGGGCCTCGAGGTCCACCGCGTCTCCCGCCGTGATCTCGATCGTCCCACCCGGCACCGGGATCGCCGCGGTCACCTCCCCTTCGAACCCGTCCTCGTCGAGGCGCGCCAGCCTCAGGACCATCTCGCGGTCGCCCTCGAGGCGCCCGGAGTCGATCCTCGCGCCCAGGACCTTCGACGGGGCGACCTTCGCCGAGCTGCGCCACGAGCGAAGCTCGGTGACGGCGCCGATGACTGCCTCGATCCGCTCCTCGGCCTCAGGGTCCAGCCTCTCCTCGTCCACCTGCGGCCACGCTGCGCCGGCCAGCAGGCCCCCGGTGCCCGGCGTCGAGTCCCAGAGCTCCTCGGTGACGAACGGAATGAAGGGATGGGCCACTGCGAGCGTCGTGCGAAGAACGTGCAGGAGCGTTGCCGAGAGATCGCGGTCGAACTCGCGTCCCTTGACCATCTCCAGGTACCAGTCGCAGAGCTCGCCGTAGACGAAGTCGTAGAGGCCGAACGCGGCCCGGGAGAACTCGAATGCCTCGATCCTCTCCCCTGTCTCCTGGACGACCCGCTGGAGCCGGGACAGGATCCAGCGGTCCTCGACGCTCATCGCATCCGCCGGCGGCAGCTCGGCCGGCGCGTCGGCATCTACGTTCAGGAGGACGAAGCGCGACGCGTTGAAGAGCTTGGTGGCCAGGGCCTCCCCCTGCTCGACGCGCTCCCGCGAGTAGCGAACGTCCTGCGTGGAGGCCATGGCGAGCAGGCCGAAGCGGACGGCGTCGGCCCCGTGCGCGTCGATCTCGTCGATCGGGTCGATCCCCGTGCCTAGCGACTTGCTCATCCGCCGGCCGTCGGGTGCCTGGATCACCGGGTGGACGTAGACGTCGCTGAAGGGCACGTCGCCGGTGAACCTGAGCCCCATCATCACCATTCGAGCGACCCAAAGGAAGAGGATGTCCCGCGCCGTCGAGAGGACGTCGGTCGGGTAGAAGGCCTCCATCTCGGGGGTCTCCTCGGGCCAGCCGAGCGTGGCGAACGGCCAGAGCGCGGAGCTGAACCAGGTGTCAAGGACATCCTCCTCCCTGACCCATCCCTCGCCCTCGGGGTCCTCCATCCCCACCCAGGTCTCATCGCCCCGGTACCAGACCGGGAGCCGGTGGCCCCACCACAGCTGACGGGAGATACACCAGGGACGGATGTTCTCCAGCCAGTCGGTGTAGCGGCGCGCCTGGCTTTCGGGATGGATACGGACCCGTCCGTCGCGGACCGCCTCGATGGCCGGCGGCGCAAGCTCGTCCATTCGCATGAACCACTGGAGCGAGATGAGCGGTTCGATCCGCTCTCCGGAGCGGTGCGAGAAGGGAACGGTGTGCGGGTATGGCTCCTCGGCGCGAAGCAGGCCCTGCGCGCGGAGAGCCTCGACGACCGCCTCCTGCGCCTCGGCAACGGTCAGCCCGGCGAACTCGCCGGCCAGCTCGGTCATGCGCCCGTCCTCGCCGATCGCCGTGAGCTCTTCGAGGCCGTGCCGCCTGCCGATCTCGAAGTCGTTCGGGTCGTGCCCGGGGGTGATCTTCAGCGCGCCGGTGCCGAAGTCGGTCTTGACGTAGTCGTCGGCGATCACCTCCACCTCGCGCCCGGTGAGCGGCACGATGACCCGCCGTCCGACGAGCCCGGAGAAGCGCTCGTCGGAGGGGTTCACCGCGACCGCGGTGTCGGCGAGCATCGTCTCGGGACGGACCGTTGCCACCACGATCTCCCCCTCTCCGTCGGCGAGCGGGTAGGCGATCGAGTAGAGGGTGTCGGTTACCTCCCGCTCCTCGACCTCCAGGTCGGAGATCGCCGAGCGGCTGCCCGGGTCCCAGTTGACCATGTAGTTGTCACGGTAGATCGCGCCCTCGGCGTACAGGTCGCAGAAGACCTGCCGGACCGCCCGCTCATAGCCCTCGTCGAGGGTGAAGCGCTCGCGGCCGTAGTCGCAGGAGGCCCCCAGCCGCGCAAACTGCTCGATGATCGTCCCGCCGTACTCCCTTCGCCACTCCCAGACCCGCTCGACGAACGCATCGCGGCCGAGCGCCTCCCTGGAGCTCCCCTCCTCGAGGAGCCGCTTCTCGACCTGGGTCTGGGTGGCGATGCCGGCGTGGTCGGTTCCCAGTATCCATTCGGTGTTGGTGCCGAGCATGCGGTGGTAGCGGATCAGGACGTCCTGGATCGACCCGTTGAGCGCGTGGCCCATGTGGAGCGCCCCGGTGACGTTGGGCGGCGGAATCGCGATCGAGTAGTTCTCGGCAGCCGTCCCGGTCGCAGGGGCATGGAAGAGGCCGCTCTCCAGCCACGCCTCCATGATCCGCGGCTCGGCCTGCGAGGGCTCGAAGCGCTTCTGTTCGCTCAGGTTGGCCACGGCGCCGCAGTCTAAGGCGACGCGCCGGCCGGCCGCGGCTCAGCGGCGCCAGTTGCGAACGCCGGAAGAGCCGAGCGGCGCGAGGTCGGCTATCAGCGCCCGGTGATCGATCTTGCGGGCGATCGAAACGAGCCGCTGTCGTTCGCTGTCGTTCATCCGGTTCGGCAGGCCCTTCGACTCACGGAGGATCCGCAGCGCCTCGTCGCGGTCATCGGCGTCGAGGCGCCTGAGGTGGTCGAGTACGACGACACCCGCCTGGGCCACAAGCATCCAGTAGACGCTCTTCACCGGCAGTCGTGGCATGGTCAGCTGGCCGCCGAAAGCGGCTGCTCGTCGTCACCGTCCACCGCTTCGGTGACCAGCGTCGGGGGGAGTCCGTTCTCGACGGTCTCCCGGGTCACCACGCACTTGCGCACGTCGCGGCGGGACGGAAGCTCGAACTGCACCTCGAGGAGGATCTCCTCGATGATCGATCGCAGGCCGCGGGCGCCGGTGTCCCGGGCCAGTGCGCGATCGGCGATCGACTCGAGCGAGTCGTCGGAGAAGACGAGCTCGATGTCGTCGAACGAGAAGAAGGTCTGGAACTGGCGGGTCAGCGCGTTCTTGGGCTCGGTGAGAATCGAGATCAGGTCCTCGCGCGTCAGCTGGTGGACGGCGCTGGTGACCGGGAGGCGGCCGATGAACTCGGGGATCAGGCCGTAGTTGACGAGGTCCTCGGGCAGGCACTGGGCGAAGACGCGGCCCGGGTCCTGCTCGGCCGCGGCGCTCAGCTGCGCCCCGAACCCGATTCCCTTGTTGCCGATCCGCTTCTCGATCACCTGGTCGAGGTTGGCGAAGGCGCCACCGCAGATGAAGAGGATGTTCGTGGTGTCGATCGTGAGGAACTCCTGGTGGGGATGCTTGCGCCCGCCCTGCGGCGGCACGCTGGCCGTCGTCCCCTCAAGGATCTTCAGCAGGGCCTGCTGCACCCCCTCTCCGGATACATCCCGGGTGATCGAGGGGTTGTCGGCCTTGCGGGCGATCTTGTCGACCTCGTCGATGTAGATGATCCCCGTCTCGGCGCGGCCGACGTCGTAGTCGGCCGCCTGGATCAGCTTGAGGAGGATGTTCTCCACGTCCTCGCCGACGTAGCCGGCCTCGGTAAGCGCCGTCGCGTCGGCGATGGCGAACGGAACGTTGAGGATTCGCGCCAGGGTCTGGGCGAGGAGCGTCTTTCCGCATCCTGTCGGCCCGAGAAGAAGGATGTTCGACTTGTCCAGCTCGATCTCGGCCTCTCCGGCCTGAGCCATCTGGATCCGCTTGTAGTGGTTGTAGACGGCGACTGAGAGCGCGCGCTTGGCCTCGCCCTGCCCGACGACGTACTCGTCGAGAACCCCGCAGATCTCCTTCGGGCGGGGGAGGTTTTCGATATCGAAGCTGGACGGGGCGGTCAGCTCCTCGTCGATGATCTCGTTACAGAGATCGATGCACTCGTCGCAGATGTAGACGCCCGGACCGGCGATCAGCTTCTTGACCTGGCGCTGGGACTTGCCGCAGAAGCTGCAGAGGAGCTGCTCGTTACTGTCGGTCGGCCGCGCCATCTCTCTCCCCCTGCCCGGCCGCTAGTGCTGGGCGATCACCTTGTCGATCAGTCCGTACTCCTTGGCCTCCTCGGCCGACATGAAGTAGTCGCGCTCGGTGTCCTCGCGGACCTTCTCGTAGTCCTGGCCGGTGTGCTCGGCGAGGATGTGGTCCAGGCGCTGGCGGACGTCGATGATCTCCTTGGCGTGGATCTCGATGTCGGTCGCCTGGCCCTGGAAGCCGGAGCTGACCTGGTGGATGAGGATCTTGGCGTTGGGCAGCGCCATCCGCTTGCCCTTGGCCCCGCCGGCGAGGAGGAGAGCCCCCATCGACATCGCGATGCCGACGCAGATCGTCTGCACGTCGGGCTTGATGAACTGCATCGTGTCGTAGATGGCCAGGCCGGAGTAGACCGAGCCACCCGGCGAATTGATGTAGAGGGAGATGTCCTTCTCCGGGTCCTGCGACTCGAGGTGCAGGAGCTGGGCGACGATCAGGTTGGCGATCTGGTCGTCCACGGGAGTCCCGAGGAAGATGATGCGCTCATTGAGAAGGCGCGAGTAGATGTCGAAGGCGCGTTCGCCGCGCGACGTCTGCTCGACCACCATCGGGACAAGTGGGCTCATGGTCGGTGCCTCTTTCGGTGTCGCTGTCGGATTCCTGCCGCGTGCAACGGCGCTCGCAGGCTGGAGGCGAACAGTAGCAACGGCCCGGCGGCCGTCAGGAGGGCCCGATCAGCCCGTGGCGACTGCGTTTTCGACCAGGAAGTCGAGGGCGGCGCGCTGGGCGAGGTCGTCCTTGAGGTCGTCCAGCCGACCGGCCTTCTCGAGCCTCTTGCGGAGCTTCTGGGGGCTCATCTTCTCCTGGAGCGCCGGCCCCTGCAGGGCGTCGAGGACGTCTCCGTCGGAAGGCTCGATCGCCTCGGCCTCTACCACCGCCGCCAGGACCGCCTCGCGCTGGAGGGTCTTCCTGGCCTCCTCGGCGCTCTCGGCTACCAGCTCCTCCTCGCTCTGGCCGGAGATCTGGAGATACATCTCCCGGCTGATCCCCTGGTGGGAGAGCCGGTGGAGCATGCGGTCGAGCAGCTCGCGGGCCCGGGCCTCGACGAGGGCGTCGGGCACCTCGACCTTCGACCCGTCCACGGCCGCGTCGAGCACGGCCTCCTGGAACTCGCCCTCGGCCTGCTCGCGGTCGGCTTCGAGCAGCCGGGTGGCAACGTCCTCCCTGAGCTCGTCGAGCGTCTCGAAGCCGGCGGCGCTCTCGGCGAACTCGTCGTCGAGCTCCGGGAGCGATTGGCGCCGAACCTCCGCGACCTTCACCTCGAAACTGGCGTCCCGGCCGGCGAGATGCTCGGCGCCGTAATCGTCGGGGAAGGTCACCGAGACCGTCCGCTCGTCCCCGGCGGCGGCGCCGACGAGCTGCTCCTCGAAGCCGGGGATGAGGCGCCCCGAGCCGAGCTCGACCAGCTGCCCCGAGCCCTCTCCACCCTCGAACGGCTCGTCGTCGATCGAGCCCTTGAAGTCCATCAGCACGAAGTCCCCCTCGGCGGCCGGCTCCTCCACCGTCTCGAGGCTGGCCATGCGGTTGCGGAGCTCCTCGATCTGCTCGTCGACCGCCTCGTCGCTGGCCTGGGGCTCGCGGCGCTCGACCTTCAGGCCCTTGTAGCTCCCAAGCTTGGCCACCGGGCGCACGCCAATCTCGAAGCTGAAGCCAAGCGGCTCGCCGGCAGCCGGAAGGTCGCCCAGCTCGAGCTCGGGCTGGCCGACGGTATGCAGGCGCAACCCGTCGACGGCCTCGCCGTACCAGGACCCGATCGAGCCGCGGACGGCCTCGTCGAGGACGGTCTCCCGCCCGAGCCTCTGGATGATGAGGTCGGGCGGAACCTTGCCCTTCCGAAAGCCGGCCATCTTCATGTCGCGGCCCAGGGACCTCGCAGCCTGGTCGACGCGCCGGGCCACCTCGTCGGCCGAAACCTCAGCTTCGACCCGAACTCGCGATTCGGGCAGCTCGGTCAGCGTGGCAGTGACTTCCGGCACCGGCGGCACGATAGCGTCAGGCCATGCCCCCTGAGAGCCTGCCTTTCCGCCGCCGGCTCGCCGCCTGGCTGGTCACCGGCCCGGTGGGGCACGGTGCGGCCGCGGCGGTCGACATCGCGGGTTTTGCCGCCGCTGCCGCGTGGGCCCGTCTCAGGGCCCGCCGCGAGGGTGAGTGACGGGACTCGAACCCGCGACCGCCTGGACCACAACCAGGAGCTCTACCAACTGAGCTACACCCACCGCGCTGGGGAAAGTGTAAGGGCTGCCAACCCGCCACGGGCGGGCGGCCAGTGCCCCCGCCAGGATTCGAACCTGGGACCTGCGGCTTAGAAGGCCGCTGCTCTATCCAGCTGAGCTACAGGGGCTCGGCCGGGACCGATCTCCCGGCCCGGCCACGGTACCGGCACCGCTGGCGGCCTTCAGCGGTCAGCCTGCAAGGAGCCGCAGCGACACGCCGTCAGGGTCGCTTACGACCAATCCCCCGGGCATCTCCTCGACCGGCGCCCCGGCCTCCCGCGCGCGCCCGGCGATCGCCTCCAGCGCCCCGTCGTCCGGGACCGCTACCGACAGCCCGGCCAGCCCAAGGGCTCCTGTCGGCGGCGCAGGTGCCCCGGCTCCGTTCCACGTGTTGAGGCCGAAGTGGTGGTGGTAGCCGCCGGCCGAGACGAAGGCCGCGCCGGGGTAACTGCCGGTGGTCAGGTCGAGACCGAGGACGTCTGTGTAGAAACCGACAGCCGCCGGGAGGTCGGAGACGTTCATGTGGACGTGCCCAAGCAGCAGAGGCCCGGCTGCCGGACCCGGGTCGGGCTCGGCCAGCAGCGAGGCGACATCCAGCGGCAGCGTGGCCATGGCCACCTCGCCTCCCGACCAGTCCCACTCCGGCCGGGGGCGGTCCCGATAGATCTCGATTCCGTTTCCCTCCGGGTCGCGCAGGTAGACCGCCTCGCTCACCAGGTGGTCGGAGGCCCCGTCGATTGCGACCCCCGCTTCGATCAGCCGGCGCACCCGGGCGGCGAGCGCGGCCCGGCCGGGCTCGAGCACGGCGAGGTGGAAGAGGCCGGTCGTGCCAGGCGGCCGGGGCGGCGCTCCCGCGGCCTCTCGCAGCTCTACCAGCGGCTTTCCGCCGCTCCCCAGCAGCACCCGGTCGGCGCCGGCCTCCAGCATCTCGAGGCCAACCGCTTCCTCGTAGAAGCGGCTCACCTCGCCGGGTGATGAGACGTTGAGTGTGACCGGCCCGAGGGTCAGGTCGCCGGGAGACGACGAGCCAGCGCCAGCGATCTCCCGGCTCGGTTCAGGGTCATTGCGCATGCAACTACTTTAGCCTGCGCCACGGGCCGTGAACGCGCTGCCTTCGCCGTATAGGCTCGCGCCGTGGAAGAGGGGAACCCCGTAACCCTGATCGCCCTGCCGCTCGGGCTGGTCTTCATCATGTTCTCGCTCGGCCTCGGCCTGGTCGCCGAGGACTTCCGCCGGGTCTTCCGCTCCCCGCGGGGTGTGATCGTGGGCATGGCCAACCTGCTCGTGCTGGCGCCGTTCCTGGGGATCGCCGTCGCCGAGGTGTTCGGGCTCCCTCCGGTCCTCGCCGTCGGGCTCGTCCTTCTCGCGGCAGCCCCGGGTGGGACGATGGCCAACCTCCTCACCCACCTGGCCCGTGGCGAGACGGCGCTCTCGGTGACCCTCACCGGGTTCTCAAGCGCAATGGCCGTGATCACGGTGCCCCTCTACCTGTCGGTGGCCTCCTCCTGGTTCAACCTCGTCGGAGTCGATAACGACGTCGAGATCCTCCCGATCGCCGCACGCGTCCTGGCCATCACGCTGATACCGCTGATCGCGGGGATGCTCGTGCGCAGCCGTTACCCGCAGTGGACCGCCGGCAACGAGAAGCGCTTCAAGACCGTCTCGCTCGTCCTCTTCGCGCTCATCATCGCCGCCGCGATCATCAGCGAGTGGGGCCGGGTCACCGGCTATCTCGGGGACGTGATCGTCGCCGTGGTAGCCCTGAACGTCCTGGCTATGAGCCTCAGCTACCTGATCTCCCGCGCGGCGAAGCTCAACGAGAAGAGCTCGACCGCCATCGCGCTGGAACTGGGCCTGCACAACGCGACCCTGGCCATCGCGGTCGGAGCTTCGCTGGACAGCGAAATGACCGTCCCCGCAGCCGTCTACGGGATCTTCATGTGGGTTACCGGGGGCTCGTTCGCGTGGCTCATGGCTCGCCGCAATCGCGCGCCGGCCGACTCGGCCCCCGAAGTCCCCGCCTGAGAGCCGCGGCGGCTGCCTCCTCCAATCGGGGCGGCCGGATTTGAACCGGCGACCCCCTGCTCCCAAAGCAGGTGCGCTACCAGGCTGCGCCACGCCCCGATGGGGCCCAATGGTAAGGCCGGCGTCGCCGGCAATCCTCTAGCGTGGCCGCGTGGCCGACGCTCAGCCCTTCCGGGCCCTTCACTACGACCTCGACATGACCGGCGGTCTCGACCCGGTGACGTCGCCCCCCTACGACGTGATCGACCCCGCGCAGCGGGAAGCCCTCGCGGCACGCTCTCCCTGGAACGTCGTCCGGATCGACCTCCCGGAACCGGCCGAGCCCGGTGGCGACCCGTACGCCGAGGCCGCCAGGATCCTCGACTCGTGGAAGGCCGAGGGGGCCGTCATCCAGGACGCCGAGCCCGCCCTCTGGGCGCTGACCCAGGACTACACAGGCCCCGATGGCCAGGCGCGCACGCGGACCGGCTTCTTCGCCGCCGTCCGGATCGAGAATTACGGCCCCGGGAAGATCCGCCCCCACGAGCGCACCCACCCCGGACCCAAGGAGGACCGTCTTCGGCTGACGCGCGCGACGAAGGCCAACCTCTCCCCGATCTTCTCGCTCTACTCGGACCCGGACGGCTTCGCAACGGCCGCCCTCGGGCGGGCGACGGAGGCCGACCCGTGGGCGACGCAGACCGACGATGACGGAACGGTAAACCGCCTCTGGCGGCTGCCGGCCGACGAGGCAGCCCCGATCCTCCAGGAGGTGCTCGGCGGCTCGGAGCTGCTGATCGCCGACGGCCATCACCGTTACGAGACGGCGCGGGTTTACGCCGAGGAGGTCGGGGGCGAAGGCCCCCAGCGCTACGTGCTCATGAACCTTGTCGCCCTCGAGGACCCGGGCCTGACCGTCTTCCCCACCCACCGCCTCGTGACCGGGCTTCTCGGCGATCCCGCCCGCTCAGAGGCCCTGCGGGCGGAGATCGAGCGCTGCTTCGAAGTCACCGAGCTGGCCTCCGAAGCCGACCTTCCCCCGGGCGGAACAGCTCCCGACGGCCGGCTCCAGTTCGGCTACCTGGAGGCCGCCGAGCGCCGGCCCCTGCGGCTCGTGCTGCGTGACCAGGCGATCGCCGACGAGGCGCTCGCGGGGTTCCCCGAGCCGTACCGCAGGCTGGACACCGCTGTGCTCGAAGCCCTGATCCTCTGCGGGCCGCTCGGCCTTACCGAGGACGACATCTCGCACCTGAACGGCCTGGGCTACTCGCGCAGCGACGACGAGGCGCTCGCCATGGTCGGGAACGGCTTCGACGCGGGCTTCTTCCTGTCGGGGGTGCCCGTGGACCAGATCAGGGAGATCGCCGCCGCGGGGGTCAACATGCCGCCCAAGTCGACCTTCTTCACCCCGAAGGTGCCGACCGGCCTGCTCTTCCACGCGTTGGCATAATCGGCCCATGCGCGCATCAACCTCCCGCATCGAGGGCTTCCGCAATTCGGTCACCATCCGCGGCCACGAGCTGACCGTCGACGAGGAGGCGGAGGACGGCGGCACTGACGCGGGCCCCACTCCGCTGGAGCTGCTTGCCGGGTCGCTCGCCGGGTGCGTGGCCATCACGATGGAGATGTACGCCGGGCGGAAGGGCTGGGACGTCGACGGCGTCGGGGTGGACGTCGAGTTCTCGCCGGCCGAACGCGGAACCCCCACGAAATTCGAGATCGTCCTCAGGCTCCCCGAGCACCTCACCGACGAGCAGGCCGAACGGCTCGCGGTCATCGCCGCCAAGTGCCCGGTCCACCGCGTGCTCGACGGCGAGGTGATGTTCGACGAGCGTGTCGAGCGGGCAAGCCTCGCCGGCTGATCTCGCTGCCCGGCTGGCCCCGGCGCTGCTCGATCCCGAAGAGGCGCGCAGGCTGCCGGTCCACGGCAGCAAGGAGGCCGCCGTGCTGGTCGCGATCTACGAGGCCGGAGGCGAACTGGGGACGGTCCTGACACGCCGGCGCGCCGACCTGCGCCGCCACGCCGGGGAGATTTCGTTCCCCGGCGGCCGGCGCGACCCCGGGGAGCCCGAGCTGGTTTCGACCGCCCTGCGCGAGGCCCACGAGGAGATAGGCCTGCCGCCGGGCTCGGTCCACGTAGCCGGGGCCCTGCCCCCCACGCCGACGATCGCGACCGGCTACGCGATCCATCCGTTCGTCGGCGCTATCTCGACACCCCAGGCGTGGAAGCCTTCGGAGAGAGAGGTCGAGGAGATCATCGAGGTTCCGCTCTCCGTGCTCGCCGGGGGCTACGGGCGCCGGAGGCTGATCCGCCGCGGGATCCCCTTCGTCACCGACACCTACGAGCTCGGCGATTCGCTCGTCTGGGGGGCGACCGCCCGCATCCTCGCCGGGCTCTTCGGTCGCCTGTCGGCCGCCGGCCTGGCGTAGTCCTTCCCGAAGGTCAGGGCTGTGCGGAGCCCACGCGCCGGGGCCCGGCCAGCAGGCGGTCCGTCGCCTGGCGGACGTCGGCCAGCCACGCCTCGCGGTCGCCCCGGGGGTCGGCGGTGACGAGAGCGAAGGGAATCTCGTTGCTGTCCCGCGCGAGTTCCATCTCGGCTACTCCGGCCTCGAGGATCTCCGGGGAGACCGTGCCTGCGGCCTCGTAGATGACGCCACGGACCGTCGTGTCGGTGGTCTTCTCCAGCATCATCCGCAGCCGCGAGCCGTGCAGGGGCGCCACCTCGGCCTCCGGGCCGGAGGCGGTCCCGAGGAGCCAGAAGAGCAGCGTGACGTTGTCCAGCGCGTACCTGAGGGTCCCGATCACGTCAGGGGTTCCGATCCAGCATTCGGCGCCCGCCTCCTCGATCGCCGCGCGGCCCTCCTCCGAGCGCGTCACGTAACGCACGGCGTGGCCCTCCCGGCCAAGCTCACGCGCGAGGTCGAGCCCCCGGCACCCCCCGCCAACGACGAGGGCCCTCACTGGCGCCCCTCCGGCGCCTCGAGCGAGCGTTCAAACTCATCGCGGGTCAGCTCCGGCTCTCCCCGCTCGCGAAGGCGGCGGTTCTTGAGGGCCAGGAGCTCCTCGACCTCCTGGTCGGCGGCAACCTCGGCGAGCCGTGAGGCCTGCTCGGCCCGGTCATGGTCGAGCTGCTCACGCAGCTGCCCCTCGCTTATCTCCGACGCGCCCCTTGCCCTTCGCTTGGAGTTGATCGCCGCCTGCATCTGGGCCAGGTCGTCGATGTCGTTCTGGGCCTCCAGCTCGGGCGAGCGAGTCGGTTTCCAGTCGAGCTGGTCGGCTCCGGAGCCCGGATAGAAGACCCCGAGCAGGACGACCGCCAGCAGGAAGAGCAGGACGATGCCGATGATGATCACCGCGAACGAGTCCACGGGCGCAGTCTATGGCGGCCGCAGGGGCGCTCCCGGCGCATTCCGGTCCACGAGCGTTTATGGTCCTCGCATGCCCCTCCCGAGCCTTCGTCCGGCAACCAGGATCCTGGCCATCGGGCTTGGCTGCATCGCCCTCACCACCTCCGCGGCCCTTTCGCCGGCCAGCGCGGACGCAGCCATGCGCACGGACAGCATGTACGACAAGCGCTACTGCGAGTACCTGTTCGTGCACGCCGGCAACTCGGGCCTCTACGCGGATGTCTGGAACACCTTCGGCCTTAACAGCTGCCCCGCGACGAAGTGGAAAGCCTCAAATGCGGCAGCGCTCAGCGCCGAGATGGGGGCACTCGTGACGAAGCTCAATGGCCCCCGGCACTGGCTCATCCACCGGGCCCGGATCACCTTCGACACCTCCACCAATCCCCCGCAGGGCTCGGTCCGCTCGTTCGGCGGCCTGAAGATGCGCCTCCTCACCACCGTCGACGTGCCGGTCGTCAACGGTGCCCCGGGAATGCCCTCCTACACCGAGACGATCGTCAACCGGAAGACTCACTTCACCTTCTCCCGCAGGAAGCCGCTTCGCATGCTGGTCGCCCCCAGCGGCAACCGCTACGCGATGCAGGCCTATTCACAAATCAAGGATCCGACCTTGCGCGAGTCTCAGATCAATGGCCTGGGAAGCCGCCTGGACCTCCCCGCCGGTTGGAGCTTCAAGGTCACGAAGCTCCGGAAGGACCTCACGCTTCGCACCAGCGGCCGCACGACCGTCGTCCAGGACGAGCTCGAGAACACCTACCAGCTGATCCGCTAGACGGCGCGCCGGCGCACCGGGACGCATCGCCGGCCTCTAGGCTGGCGCCATGGATTTCGACCTGACCGACGAGCAGCAGCTGATCCGCAAGACGGCCCGGGAGTTCACCGACCGGGAGATCGTTCCCGTCGCCGGCGAGAACTCGGCCAACCACCACTTCGACCTCGACCTCGTGGGCAAGATCGCCGACCAGGGCTACCTCGGCGCGATCGTCCCCCGCGAGTACGGCGGGGCCGGGCTCGACTACGTGACCTACGCGATCATCTGCGAGGAGATCGGCCGCGGGTGCTCGGCTATGCGCACCGTGATCTCCGTTCAGACCTCCCTGGTCTGCTCGACCATCCTCAAGTGGGGCACCGAGGAGCAGAAGAGCCGGTACCTGCCGCTGCTCTGCTCAGGTGAGTGGCTTGGCTGCTTCGGCCTCACCGAGCCGGGGACCGGGTCCGGGGCGGCAAACCAGCAGACCCGCGCCGTCCAGCAGGACGACGGGAGCTGGAAGATCAACGGCTCGAAGATGTGGATCTCCCTGGGCAACAACGCCAAGCTCGCCCTCATCTTTGCCCAGACCGATCCCGAGCTTGGCCACCGCGGCCTGGCCTGCTTCCTGGTCGAGACCGACCAACCCGGATTCCAGCCCGCCGAGATCAAGGGGAAGATGGGCCTCTGGGCCTCGGACACCGCCGAGATCGCCCTCGACGACGTGGTCGCCGGCCCGGACTCGATGCTCGGCGAGGTCGGGGACGGCTTCAAGGTCGCGATGAGCGCCCTGGATTCCGGCCGTTACTCGGTGGCTGCAGGCTGCGTCGGGCTCTGCCAGGCGGCACTCGAGGAGTCGGTCGCCTACGCGCAGGAGCGGACCCAGTTCGACCGCCCGATCGCCGGCTTCCAGCTCGTGCAGGCGATGATCGCCGACATGGTCGTGCGCACCGAGGCCGCCCGGCTCCTCGTCTACCGCGCAGGCGCGGTCAAGGACGCCGGCAGGCCGAGCACGCTCGAGACCTCGATCGCCAAGTACAACGCGACCGAGGCCGCGGTCTGGTGCTGCGACAAGGCGATCCAGGTTCACGGAGGCGCCGGGTACAGCACCGACCATCCCGTGGAGCGCTTCTACCGCGACGCCCGGGTGACCACCATCTACGAGGGCACCTCGCAGATCCAGCAGCTGATCATCGGCCGCGCGGTGACGGGGGTCGATGCCCTCAAGCCGATGGAGGCCGAGCGCGAGCCGGCCTGAGGCTCAGGCCGCCGCGGCGGCGTCGGCCTCGACCATCGGCGTGTCGCGCAGGTACCACTCTGCGTCCAGCGCGGCCTGGCAACCCGAGCCGGCCGCTGTTACCGCCTGCCGGTAGGTGTGGTCCACGAGGTCGCCGGCGGCGAAGACGCCGGGCAGGGCCGTCCGTGACGAGCGACCCTCCGTCACCACGTAACCCTCGTCGTCGAGCTCGAGCTGGCCTTCGACGAGCGCCGACTGGGGCTCGTGCCCGATGGCCACGAACGCACCCCGCGCCTCGATCGTCTTCTCCTCGCCGGACTCGACGTTGCGCAGGCGCAGCGACTCGAGGGCGCCAGAGTCACCGGCAACGAACTCCTCGACCACGTACGGGGTCATCCACTCGATGTTCTCCACCTCTCGCGCTCGCTCGAGCATGATCTTCGACGCGCGGAACTCGTCGCGGCGATTGACGATCGTCACCTTCGAGGCGAACTTGGCAAGGAAGATCGCCTCCTCCATCGCCGAGTCGCCACCGCCGACGATCACCGTCTCCATGTCCTTGAAGAACGCCGCGTCGCAGGTCGCGCAGTAGGAGACGCCGCGTCCGGCGAGCTCGTCCTCCCCCGGGGCGCCGATCTTCTTGTGCTCGGCCCCCATGGCGAGGATCACCGTGCGCGTGAGGTGCTCTTCGCCGCCAACCTGAACGCGGTGAATGCCGCCGGGTTCATTGCTGAGCTCCACTCGCGTGGCCATGTCGGTCACCAGCCGGCTGCCGAAGCGCTCGGCCTGCTCGCGCATCGCCAGCATCAGTTCGGGGCCGTCTATCCCCTTCGGGAACCCCGGGAAATTCTCCACGTCGGTGGTCTGCTGGAGCAGCCCGCCCCAGGCGAAGCCTTCGGCCACGAGCGGAGCCAACTCCGCACGCGAGGTGTAGAGAGCGGCCGTGTAGCCGGCCGGCCCGCTTCCGACGATGATGACCTTCTCGACTTCCGGCATCTGCGAACCTTCCCTGTTGCTTTACTTTGTATAGCGTAGCGTGGCCTTGGCGGGAACGGGCGCCTCCCCTACTGCCCTGGCGCCCCTTCCTTCCTCCTTCCAGCGGCCCACCGTCCGACGGAGCTGGAAGTAGGCGATCACCCCGGGAATCGTAGGGAGCCAGAAGGCGAAGGCGCGGTAGGTGAGCACGGCGACGATCGCGAGGCTGCCTTCCACGCCGAAGGCGATGAAGGCTCCGATCAGGCCGCCGTCGACGCCACCGATGCCCCCGGGCAGCGGGAGCAGGTTGGCCACCATGCCGATGAAGTAGGCCATCACGATCACAGAGAACGGCGGCGCGTCGCCGAACGCCTTGAACGCGGCCCACAGGGTGAGGATGTCGAAGTACCACCAGATGACGGCCCCCAGGACCGCACCGTCGCGCTCGCGCAGGATCGTGAGCGCCTCGCGCACCCCGGCCGCAACCGCGTCGGGGAGGGCGGCCAGGCGAGTCGCGATCCGCGCCACGCGGCCCGACCCCTTCATCCACTCGGCCACCCTGCGGTCGATCTGCTCCGGCACCAGGGTCATTGCCAGCGCCCCGCCGATCAGCACCGCGCCGATCGCCGCCGGGATGAGCGTGATCGCGAAGTCCCCGCCGCCGGGGAAGAGGCCGAAGTAGAGGCCCAGGCCGAAGACGATGACCGAGACCATGTAGACCCCGTAGAGGATCACGTACTGGGCCACCATCCGGGTGGCCACCAGTCGGGTCCGCATCCCCGAGCGCCGCAGTGCCCAGACGGTCAGCGCCGCCCCTCCGGCGCCGCCGGCCGAGAAGAGCCGCGTGGCCAGGAGACCGGCCATGGTGATCTGGTAGCTCGCCGCCCACCCGATCCGGTCGCTGCCCCTCACGAACACGCCGCGGAAGAGCCAGACGTAACCGCCGAAGGAAACGATCTCGAAGAGCAGGCAGGCCAGAAGCCAGGCGGGCGAGCCCTGCTGGATCCGGTCCCACGTATCGTCGAGACCGGCCAGCCGGGGCAGCCCCACATAGAGGAAGACGACGACCACGACGACGAATACCGCCCCCCAGATGAGGTGCTTGCGGTCGAATCGTCCGCCGAGAAGCTCTCCTCCTTCCTCCTCGAGCTCGTCCTCGATCTCGTCGACCGACGGGCTGGCGGGAGGCTCGGTCACCAGCTCAGGCCTGGGCCCTGCGCTCGAGTCCCTGGAGGGCGCGGGAGAAAGCCGAGGCCAGTGGTGCCACCCGCGGCGCACCCCGCCTGACGCCCTCGGCGAGGCCGTATCCGGCAATCAGGTCGATCACGTAGTGCTCGCCGAGATAGACGAGGGCGAAGCCGAGCGTGCCGGCGTAAGCCCACCCGACCGCACCCTCGACGGGACCGACTTCGGAAAGGAGCCGGGCTGACATCACGGATGTTGCGAAGTGCAGGGACGGCATGGCGGCAAGCGGGTTCCCGGCGAGGCCATCGTAAAGCGTGCCCCAGCGTTTGCCCCAGAACTGTTCCCCGTAATCGAGCATCATCCGCCGCAGCGCACTCGTCTCCTCATCGCCGGCGCCGCCGATGCGCCCTTTCTCCGCCGCGTACCAGGGCGGTGCCGTGGGCAGCAGCCAGTAACAGACCGCTCCCAGGTCGAAGGTCGCATAGGTGAGCGCCGCCGCCCTCGGGAACTTCTCCGGGCGCCGCAGCGCCGTCCAGGCCACCGTTGCGTGAGGGACGAAGAACCAGACCCAGTGGGCCATGACCAGGACCTTCTCGGGGAACCGGAACTCGCGCCCCGGGTCGGCAAAGGCGCGCTGCAGCCTGACCCCTGGCAGCTCCCCCAGGCCGATGGCGCGGTCGATGGTCACCGGATAGTCGACGTGGGCCCTTCGCTCGAGCTCCTCGGGGTCATCGTTGGGCATCTCGTAGCTGGCCAGGTAGGCCATCATCTGGAGCATGACCACGGCAAGGTCCCTCTTGGGCGAGCGCGGAGCCACGACGCAGGCCGCCGCCGGTGCGCTCCAGGCGAGCCCGAGCACAACCGGCTTGGGGATCGGAAGCTTCTTGCGCAGGAGGGGCGCGGCGACGCCGGCACCGACGAGCGCCAAAGCCGACGCCCGCAGGAGTTTCGACAGTCGCACGGCCGCGGATTATAGGTTCGGGACTCCATGAACGGGGAACGTTTGATTGCCGTAACCGGCGCCGGCGGGTTCATCGGCGGCGCCGTCTGCCGCCGGCTCGTCGCCGACGGGGCCCGCGTGGTCGGCGTCGACCTGCGCGAGGAGGCGCGGCCGCTGGTCGAGGAACACGGTGCGAGCTTCGTCGCCGCCGACATCCGGTCCACGGAGGGCCTCGAGACCGCGTTCGCAGGCTGCGACGCCGTGGTAAACACTGCGGCGCTGGTCGGCGACTGGGGGCCGATGGAGGAGTTCATCGAGGCCAACGTGCGTGGCACGCTCTCGGTGCTCGACGCCGCGGAGGCCTCGGGCGCAGGCCGGGTCGTCCATCTCGCATCGGTCGCCGGCTGGGGCTACGAGTTCGACCGCGATCTCGACGAAGCTGCCCCCCTGCGCAGCTGTGGCGGCCCGTACGCCGACACCAAGGGCGCCTCCGACTACCTGGCCCGCGGACGCGGCGCCGTGGTCATCCGCCCGGGAGATGTCTACGGGCCAGGCTCGGTCCCGTGGACCATCCGCCCCGTTGAGGCGATCCGCAGCGGGACCTTTGCCCTCCCCGGAAGCGGCGACGGGATCATGACCCTCGTCTACATCGATGACCTGGTCGACGCGATCGTCGCTGCCACCTCGGCTCCCGGGGTCGAAGGGGTCGCCATCGCCGTCTGGGACGGCGAGCCGGTAACGGCTTCCGAATTCTTCAACCGTTACGCCGCGATGCTCGGAAAGGGCCCGGTCCGCACCGCCCCGCTCCCGCTCGTTCAGCTCGTCGCGGCCGGCTCCGAGCTGGTCGCACGCGTGACAGGGCGCCCGCCCACGGTCAGCCGCGAGGCGATCCGCTACATCTCGCGCCGCGCCACCTACCCGAACCAGCGGGCCCGTGAGCTCCTCGGGTGGGAGCCGAAGGTGAGCCTCGACGAGGGAATGCGGCTAAGCGAGGAGTGGCTGGCCGCGGAGGGCCTGCTCACCTAGGCGCAGGCTCGGACCAGCGCGCCGATGACCGGGCTTCCCGGATCGGCTTCCGGGTGCCACTGGACTCCGAGCACGAACCGCCGGTCCGGCATCTCGAGGGCCTCAGGCAGACCGTCGCCAACCGCCCAGCCGGTCGCCACCAGGCCATCCCCCAGGCGGTCGACCCCCTGGTGGTGGTGCTGGAGGGTCGAGTGCTCCTCCTCGCCGGCCACGCGGGCGGCGAGCGACCCTTCCTCAAGGCGCACTCCGTGCTCGCTACCGGCGAAGGAGCCGGGGTTGGGTCGGTGCCCCTCATGGCCGAAGCGGTCGGGCAGGTGCTGAACGAGTGTCCCCCCAAAGGCGACGTTCAGCACCTGCATGCCCCGGCAGACCCCGAGCACCGGCATGTCCCGCTCGACCGCCCGCCGGGTGAGGGATATCTCGAAACGGTCGCGCTCGAGGTTGGTCTCTCCCGTCTGGTCGTCGAGCGTGGCGCCGTAGGTGGAAGGGTCGATGTCGCTCCCGCCGGCGACGAGCAGCCCGTCGACGCGGTCGAGCAGGAGATCGGGGTCTTCGGTCACCCGCGGGTCGGGCGCCAGGAGCACGGCGATCCCGCCGGCGCGACGAACCGAATCCACGTAGTCGAGCGGGGCGAGCGCCGCCATCTGGTCCCAGACTGTCCAGCGGGCGCGTTCCACCGCTGCACAGATGCCGATCACCGGGTTCCCGTCGCCCACGGGCCGAGTCTATGCCGGCCGTCACCGGAGACCGGCGGGACGTAGGATCCGCCGCCATGACCGACTTTGAACCGATCCTCGACCTGGAAACCGTGAACCTCGGCCGCTCCGGCGGGGTCGCCCGCATCGAGCTCAACCGGCCGGAGAAGCTCAACGCCTGGAACGCTGCGCTAACTGCGGACCTGCTGGCCTCGCTCGAGGCGATCTCGGCCGACGAGACCCTGAGGTCGGTCCTGCTGGCCGGGGCGGGGCGTTCCTTCTGCTCCGGGGCCGACCTGACCGAGGTCGGCGACGCCTTCGTGACCGAGGAAGGCAAGCCCGACCTCCAGCGGTCGCTGCGTGAGCGATATCACCCAGTGATCCTCGGCTTCCGCGAGCTGCCCCGCCCCGTAGTTGCCGCCGTCCGCGGCGGCGCGGTCGGCGTCGGTCTCTCGCTGGCCCTCAGCGCGGACCTCGTCTATGCGTCGGCCGACGCGTACTTCCTGCTCGCCTTCGTCAACATCGGGCTCGTCCCCGACGGCGGCTCGTCGGCCTTCGTCCCGGCCCGCGTCGGGCAGGCCCGGGCCACCGAGATGGCGATGCTCGGGGAGCGCGTAGGAGCTGAAAAGGCCGAGAGCTGGGGCCTTATCAACGGGGTCTTCCCGGAAGACACCCTCAGCGGGGAGACCGAGGCCATCGCGGCGCGCCTGGCCGATGGCCCCACCCGGTCCTACGCCGGATCGAAGCGCCAGACCAACCGCTGGCTCTTCGGCGCGGTTGAGGACCAGCTCGAGTTCGAGGCCGCCGTCCAGCAGGAGATGGCGGCGAGCGCCGATTTCGTTGAGGGCGTGAGCGCCTTCACGCAGAAGCGTTCGGCCTCCTTTACTGGGCGCTGAGCCGCGCCTCCCTGCGTCCGGATCCCCGGTAGGATTGACGAAGTCGTGCCCGCACCCGTCCGCCTCCTGAGCAAACGAACCGCGCTCGTCGCCTCCCTCGCCTTGGCGACCTTCCTCGCCATCCCGGTGGCCGGGGCGAGCGCCGGGATCGTCGCGCCGGAGTCCGGGGGCGGGACCCCCAACGCAGAGGGCATCCGCTCGCTCTACCTGCTGATCGGAATCCTCGCGCTGATCGTCTTCATCGGGGTCTGCGCGCTCATCATCTACACGCTCGTCAAGTACCGGGCGAGCAAGGGCGGAGTCGCCGAGCAGATCCATGGCAACAACAAGCTTGAGGTTTCCTGGACCGTCGGCGCGGCCCTCATCCTCGTGCTGATCTCGGTGGTTACGTTCGCCAAGCTCGGCGGCATCTACGAGCCCCCAGCCTCAGACGCTCGCTCCCTTCCTCTCACCAGCAAGGTCACGCCTGCTGCCGACGGGCGCCAGAAGCTGCCCGAGAACGGCCGCGTCTACCAGATCGACGTCAACGGCCTCCAGTACGTGTGGCGCTACACCTACCCCGACGGCGACACCAACAACCTCAACAACGTCTTCTCGTATGAGGAGATGGTCGTCCCCACCGGGGCGACCGTCGCCCTTCGCATCTACGCCCAGGACGTCCAGCACTCCTGGTGGATCCCGCAGCTCGGCGGCAAGTTCGACGCCATCCCCGGCTACGTCAACTACACCTGGTTCAACATCAAGGAGCCCGGCGTGTACAAGGGTCAGTGCGCCGAGCTCTGCGGGCGCAACCACGCCAACATGGTCGCCCAGGTCCGTGCACTCCCGCCCGCGAAGTTCAAGGCCTGGTACGACGCACAGAGGGCCGAGATCCGCAACGCCGACGAGCAGGCGGCGCGGGCCCGCAACGCCGCAGTAAAGGCCTCGGCAGGAAAGTAGGAGGAAAGGGAAACCGATGACCACCGCACCGACCACCGCTCCGACCCGCACGGCGCCGGCTCCCGTCCCGGAGATCATCGCCCACAACGCCAACCCCCAGCCCAGCGGCTGGCTCTCCTGGCTGACCACCACCGATCACAAGAAGATCGGCATCATGTACATGGCCGCCGGCTGGCTCTTCTTCGTCGTCGGCGGCGTCGAGGCGCTCGTGATCCGGCTGCAGCTCGCCCAGGCGGACAGCACGCTGATCACGCCCCAGACCTACAACGCCCTCTTCACGATGCACGGGACGACGATGGTCTTCCTGTTCCTGATCCCGATGATCGCCGGATTCGCGAACTATCTCGTCCCGCTGATGATCGGCGCACGGGACATGGCTTTCCCGAAGCTCAACGCCCTCTCGTTCTGGCTCCTAGTTGCCGGCGGCGTGGTCTTCTACGGATCGCTGCTGTACAGCCCGGCCGAGTGCGGATGGACCTGTTACGCGCCGCTCTCTGAGACCGCGTACTCGCCGACCAACGGCGTCGATGCGTGGATCTTCCTGATCCACCTCACCGGAATCTCCTCCTTCATCGGAGCCCTGAACATCTTCGTGACCATCGCCAACATGAGGGCCCCGGGCATGACCTGGAGCCGCGTGCCGCTCTTCGTCTGGACGATGCTGACCCAGTCGATCCTCCTCATCATCGCCCTCCCGGTGATCGCCGGCGCCGTGACGATGCTGCTGACCGACCGCCAGTTCGGGACCCACTTCTTCGACCCAAGCAACGGCGGCTCACCGCTCCTGTGGCAGCATCTCTTCTGGTTCTTCGGCCACCCCGAGGTCTACATCCTCGTACTGCCCGCCTTCGGGATGATCTCCGAGATCCTGCCGGTCTTCGCGCGCAAGCCGATCTTCGGATACCGGGCGATCGTCGCCGCCACGCTCGGCATCGCGGTCATCGGGACCCTGGTCTGGGCCCACCACATGTTCACCACGCCGCTCCCCTACGCGCTGCTGGTCTTCTTCATGATGGGGACCTTCCTGATCGCTATCCCCACCGGCGTGAAGCTCTTCAACTGGGCCTTCACGCTCTGGCGCGGGACCATTGAATTCACCATCCCGACGCTCTTTTCGATCGGTTTCCTGTTCACGTTCCTGCTTGGCGGCATCACCGGGGTCTTCCTGGCGGTCTTCCCTGTCGACTGGCAGCTGCACGACACCTATTTCGTCGTGGCCCACTTCCACTACACGATCGTCGGCGGCGCGGTCTTCGGGATCCTCGCCGGCCTCTACTTCTGGTTCCCGAAGTTCAGCGGCCGGATGCTCGGTGAGCGACTGGGCAAGTGGAGCTTCTGGATGATCATGATCGGGTTCTGGACGACCTTCCTCATCCAGCACTCGGCCGGCCTTAGCGGCATGCCACGGCGCGTATACGAGTACGCCGACGTGAACAACCTCGAGATCTACAACCTGATCTCGACGATCGGGTCTTTCATCCTTGCTTTCGGGATCCTGCTGACGATCATCAACATTGTCGTCAGCGTTCGCTCTGGCGCCAAGGCCGGGCCGGACCCGTGGAAGGCGAACACGCTCGAGTGGTTTACCCCATCGCCGCCCCCGCGCAACAACTTCGACTCCGTGCCGCGCGTGCGGTCTGTCGAGCCGATGAAGGACATCCGACGGCAGATCGAGCGCCAGGACCGACGCACCGAGGAAGCGGCGACGCCAGCCTGATCCCGGATGGAGGCTTCGCGCGCCACCGCAGTTGCCAGTCCCGCCGCCCTGGCAACCCGCCAGGTCGTCGGCGACTACGTTGCCCTCACCAAGCCGCGGGTCCAGAGCCTGCTGCTCTTCACCACGGTCTGCGCGATGTTCATCGCCGGCTCGCCAACGATCGCCCTGGTTATCGCCACGCTGATAGGCGGTGCGCTCTCCGCCGGAGGGTCCGGAGCGATCAACCACTGGTACGACCGGGATATCGACGCCAGGATGGAGCGCACCGCCGACCGCCCGGTCGCCGCCGGCCGGATCTCCCCCCGGGCCGCCCTCACCTTCGGGATCGTCCTCGGAGTTGTCTCGGTCGCCTGGCTGGCGCTCCTGGTCAACCCCCTGGCCGCGGCGCTCTCGCTCGCCGGCTTCCTGGGCTACAGCATCGGCTACACGATGCTCCTCAAGCGCAACACCTGGCAGAACATCGTCTGGGGGGGCGCCGCCGGAGCGATCCCTCCGCTGGTCGGCTGGGCCGCGGTCACCGGCTCGATCAGCGGCCTCGCCGTGATCCTCTTCTTCATCGTCTTCTTCTGGACTCCCCCTCACTTCTGGGCCCTGAGCCTGCTCATGAAGGGCGAGTACGAGAAGGTGGGCGTGCCGATGCTTCCGGTGGTGCGGGGCGAGGCAGAGACCCGGCGCCAGATCCTTCTCTACTCGGTCCTGCTCTACGCGGTGACCCAGCTGCCCTTCTGCGTCGGCGCGGTCGGGGTGGTCTACCTCGTGCCCTCGATGGTTCTCGGGCTGACGCTGATAGGCCTCGCGTGGAACCTCAAGCGACGGGCCGACCGCAAGGCGGCGCTCCGCGTCTACCTCTTCTCCCTTGCCTACCTGGCCGCCCTCTTCGCCGCTATGGTTGCTGACCTCCAACTGTGAGCTGAGACATGGACAAGAACCTCGCCAAGAAGAACATCCGCGCCGGCCTGATCATCACCGCGCTCGGCTTCGTGCTGTTCGGCCTCTCGTTCGTCGCTGCGGCGCTCTACATCGCATGAGCCGCCCGGAGAAATCACCGCCTCCGGTAGGCGACAGGATCCACCTCCCCGGCCCGAGCGTCCAGCCTGTGCTGATCGCGCTCGCGCTATCCCTGATGCTCATGGGGCTCGTCGGTCTCTGGTTCCTGAGCGGGATCGGCGTCGTCCTCCTGCTCTTCGTCATCATTCGCTGGATCGTGGAGGCAACCCGGGAGTACCGGGACCTGCCCGCCCACCACGACTGAGCGCCGCCGGGGCGCCAGAGGTCAGCATTCGGCCATCTCTACGGCCGGGATGTCACAGCTGGCACCGTCGCTTACCCAGGCCCGCACGATGTCGCGCATCGAGATGACGCCTGCCGTTTCCGGGCCTTCGAGCACCACCAGGTGCCGGAAGCCGTGTTTGACCATCGTCTCGGCGGCCTTTTCGAGCGACCAGCCCGATTCGGCGTAGACCACGTTCGAGGCCATGTGCGCGGCCACCCGCTCCTGGGCGGGGCTCTCACCGGCCCCCACCGAGCTGCTTACGTCGCGCTCGGTGATGATCCCCGCTCCCGGCTGCTCGGGGTCCAGCACGACGGCTGCCCCGACGTTGCTGCCGGCCATCAGCCGGGCCGCGTCCTCGAGGGTGTGGTGGGGTCCGACCGTTACGACTAAGTCGCTCATCGCCTGAGACACCTGCATCAGAACCTCCTTGTGCGGTTTGTCTCAATGTAGCGGCGGCGTAGCTCCCCGTCCACCCGGGTTGCCCGGTAATCCCCCGGCTACCGCTGGCCCGTACCAAGGTCACGATGCAGAGGCCTTCGACAACGCGGTTGCGACAGGCCCTTTACGCCGAGGTCGCCGAGATCATCGCCGAGGAGTACGCCAGCGAGCTCGTTCTGGAAGACATTGCGCGCCGCGTGGCCTCATCGCGCCGCCAGCTGCAGCGGGCCTTCGACGAGGTCGGGCACACCAGCTTCCGGACCTACCTGACGAACTACCGGATGGACCGCGCCGCCGAGCTGCTGGCCGACACCGGCCTTCCGGTGCGGGAGGTAGCCGACGCCGTCGGCTACCGCCAGCCGGCCCAATTCGCCAAGGCCTTCCGCCGTCGCCACGGCTGCTCGCCGTCGGAATTCCGCACCCTGCCGAGAGACCGCGCAGCCGCCGGCCCGCCCCACCTCGTGGCTCTCCCGCAAAGCCAGCCGCCCGCTGATCGCGGTACGCTTCGGCCATGTCTGAAGGTCAGCGATTCCGGCTCCGCGACACCTCGAGCGGCGATGAGGTAATCCTCGAGGCCAAGCCCGACACCGTCTACGTCGACGAACGCACCGGTGAGCCGATGGAGGTCGTCGGCGAGGTGCTTCCCCTCGCCCCCTCCGACTCCAAGCTCCCCTGGGCAGTCGAAAACCTGAGGTTCTGCAACTGGTGCGAATCGATGGCTCAGCGTGACCTGAACGACTGCCCGACCTGCGGGCGGCGCATGGCGCCCCTGGGCTGACCAGCCGCTAGGCTCGTCGCATGTCCAGGATCCACGTAGCCGCAGTAGCCGCAGTCGCTCTCTGCGCCGTCACGGGGCTCAGCGCCTGCGGCGGAGACAGCCGTCCCTACGACGAGGTTCCGGCCTCGACGCCGGCCCTGCTGCCGCCTGAGGACGCCGACAGCGCCTCCGGCGGCGTGACCACGCCGACCACAACCACGACCACGACTCCCGACGACGGGACCGACACCGGCACCGACACCGGCGGAACGGGTGGAGCCGACACCGGCGGCACGACCGGCGGCGGTACCGGCGGCGGCACGGGCGGCGGTGGCACGGGCGGCGGCGGAGGCGGCGCCGCCCCCAACACCGGCGGAATTACGCCTGAGTGACCCTTACCGGCGGGCCGGCGTGGCGACTATCGTCGCGCTGTAGGTAAGCCGCGCCGTCTTGTAGAGGCAGTCGTAGGCGGCTGAGTCCTTGACCTCGCCCTGAGCGGTCTGGACCTGCGTGTCCTCGCACTGGGCCTTGGTGCGAGCCGCGCGCCAGGAGACCTCGCTGGCCTGGCCGGTCGCAAGGGCAGGGGCCCACGTCGGCACGGTCAGGGCAATCACCTGGTTCTTCTTGACGGCGATCGAGCGGCGCAGGGCGAAGGTCGCCGTGCGGCCGAAGTAGGGCTCGAGCTTTGTCGCCTCGCCCTGGGCGACGACGGTGTAGGTCGTCTTCTTCTTGCGATCGGAGCTGCGCTGCAGGACCGTGATCTGGGCCTGCGAGACGCCACCGAGCTTGGAGTCGAAGAAGTCGATCTGCTTGCTGTTCGGCTTGCCCAGCGAGATCGTCCAGGCGACGATACGGCCCGCCTTGGTGACAGCCATCGGGGTGGTCGTGTTCCCGGCGCGCGCCTGGAAGCCCGTCGTGCGGCTGATCGCAAAGCATGGCGTGCCGGGGCATCCCGGCTTCACGGCGGAGTCGAACTTGCCGACCTCGATGAATTCGGCGCTCGCGGTGGCGCTGAGGGTGAGGAGAGCGGCGACGGAAACGACCGCGGCCGACGGAATGAGCTTGCGCATTACCCACATTGAACACAACCACCCGGCAATTTGTTGCGGTTCAGGCGACAGAATCCGCCAAACGTTGTCATTACGGGCGCTGAGACCGGCCGTGATGCAGCGATATTCCCGCCGGAAGGCCTCAGCGGCCCTCGAACGACGCCTTCCCGGGGCCATCGTCCAGGAAGGAGCGAACCGCCCCCTTCAGGTCCTCGGTCTCGAACAGGGTCGAGGAGAGCTCCGGGGTCGCCTCGTCTGCCGCGTCGACGCCCTCACGCGCGGCCAGGCGGACGATCTCCCGGGTCACAAGGTGGGCCCTGGTCGGCCCGCTCGCCAGGTCGGTCGCCAGCGCCATCGCCTTCTCCTCGAAGAGCTCATCGGGCCACACGCGGTTGACCACGTTCCAGGCCTCGAGCTCCGAGGCACCGTAGAGGCGGCCGGTCATCACCAGCTCGCGCGCCCGCGCCGGCCCGGCGCGCTCGGCGATCCGCTGGGTGCCTCCCATCGACGGAGTCAGGCCGACGACGCGCTCGACCAGCCCGAATCGGGCAGACTCGGCGGCAACCAGCAGGTCGCAGCCAAGCGACACCTCGAAGGCGGCGGTCAGGCAGAGGGCGTGCGCGGCGAAGACCGTCGGGCAGGGCATCGCCTCCACCGACCGGACGGTGCCGATCAGCTGGCGCCACAGCTCGGCCGCATCGAGGGACGCGAGGCCGTCGAACTCGTGGACATCGACCCCTCCGCTCACGACATCCCCCTCGGCCCGGATCAGGAGCGCCCGCGGCGGGTCTGCCGCGCACTCTTCCAGCGCCCCGCCCAGCGCGGCGAACATCGCCTGGTCGAAGAGGTTCAGGGGCGGATGGTCGATGGTCAGGACCCGGAGCGGGCCCTCGTCGCGAACGGTTACCGGCGAGGACATCAGGCGCCCCGGTAGGCGTCGGCCGCCGCTTCGATGTCGCTCTCGTCGCCGGCCTGCGGTACCCACGGCAGCTTGAGCGGGTCTCCCTGGTAGCGCGGTATGACGTGGACGTGGAAGTGGAAGACGGTCTGCCAGGCGTCCGGCCGGCAGGAGTTAAGGAGATTCACCCCGTCCGCTCCCAGCCGGTCCCGCGCCCTCACCGCCAGCTCCTGGGCGCCGCTCATGCACGCGGCGAGGTCTTCCTTGCCGATCGAATAGAGGTCCTCGGAGTGGCGGCGCGGCACGACCAGGGCGTGGCCATGGGTCGCGGGACTGATGTCCATGAAGCTCACCGTCAGTTCGTCCTCGGCCACGATCCGGGCGGGCAGCTCCCCGGCGACGATCTTGCAGAAGAGGCAGTCGGGCTCGGCGTCCATGGCCGCATCCTAAGGGCCTGCGGGACCGCCGGCCTCTAGGCTGCCTGCGTGGACGCTGGAGACCGTGAGGAGCTCGAGGCGCAGGCGCGCGAGGCGATCGCCCACCTGGCCTCGTTCGAGCGCGGGTCGGCCTCCGAGGGCGAGCACGAGGCAGCCCGCTGGATCGCCGCGAAGCTCGACTCCCTGGGTGCCAGGGCGGTGGTGGAGCGCGAGAGCGCCCACGGCGGCTACTGGTGGCCGCTGGGGCTGATGACCCTCGTCGCCGGGCTCGCCTCGCTTACCAGGAGCCGGCTCGCATGGCTGATCGCCGGCGGCTCCATGGCCGCGCTGGTTGCCGACGACATCAGTGGAGGGCCGAAGCTCTTCCGACGCCTCCTTCCCAGCCGCCCAACCTGGAACGTGGTGGCCGAAGCCGGCGACCCGGACGCCGAACGCACCGTCGTGGTGGTGGCCCATCACGATGCCGCCCACTGGAGCCTGCTCTTCTCCCCCGCGGTCCCCGAGTTCTTCGGAGAGCGGTTTCCGCGCTCGCTGGAGAAGGCCGACACGACCCCGCCGGTGATGTTTCCCGTCTTTGCCGGCCCGCTCGCCGTCTTCCTGGCCGGCCTCACCGGGAGCGGCCTCCTGCGACGGATCGGTTCGGTCTTATCCCTGGGCGCCTCAGCGGCCTTCTCGGAGATCGGGTCGCGCTCAGTCGTTCCCGGGGCCAACGACAACCTGAGCGGCGTTGCCGTGATCCTCGGCCTTGCCGCCTCCCTGCAGGCCGAGCCGGTGCAGGGTGCACGCGTGCTGCTGGTCTCGACGGGATCGGAGGAATCCTTCATGGAAGGGATGCAGGCCTTTGGTCGCCGTCACTTCCCGAGACTCCCTACCGGCTCGACAAGCTTCATCTGCGTGGACACGGTCGGCTCCCCGACGCTGATGGAGCTGGAGGGGGAAGGGATGCTGGTGATGCGCGACTACCCGGAGGCCTTCAAGGACCTCGTATCCCGGGCAGCCAGGGACGAGGGCGTGGAGCTGGTGCGGGGGCTTCGCTTCCGCAACGCGACCGACGGGCTCATCTCCATGAAGGCCGGCTATCCGACCGTGATGCTCGGCTCGATCACCGAGTTCAAGGCGCCGGCCAACTACCACTGGCCGACCGACACCGCCGAGAACGTCGACTACGGCACCGTCGCGGACGCCACGTGCGTCTGCCGACGTGCCATCGAGCTCCTGGCCCGCGGCTCCTAGCCGGCTTCCAGGGCCGACCTGGCCCAGGCGACAGCCTCTTCGCGCCCCAGGACCTCGCCGGTATAGACGGCTCGCTCGACGCCCCGGAGCAGCTCCCCGAGCTGCGGCCCGGGCTCTATCCCCAGCTCCCTTGCCAGCTCGTCGCCGGGAATGGGCGAGGACGGGCGCCCGTCGCGCCTCCAGTCGAGCGCGGCGAAGAGCATGGGCGTGGCCACCTCCATATGGGCGGCGATGGCTTCGTCGGCCTTTCGGCCGCGCGTCGCCAGCCGGTCGGCGACCGAGAGCAGCGTGACGTCGACCTCGACGGGGTCGCAGGCCGACAGGTAGTCGAAGCGCATCCCGGCGTCTATCGGCTGCTGGTGGACGAGGAAGCCGAGGAGCAGGTGGGCTTCGGTGATTGCCGCGACGTAGCCCGCCAGCCGGTCGCTGGCGCGCAGGCGCCCCAGGATCTCCCTGGCCATCCGGGCCCCCTCACGGTCGTGGCCGGGGAAGCCGACGCGTCCCTCATCCGAGACGACCCGCGTCTGGGGCTTGGCGATGTCGTGCAGGAGCGCCGCCCAGCGGAGCGCCTGTCCCCGGGTGAGCCCGTCGGCGAGCGGCTCACCGAGGACGGCCTTCACCTCGTCGGAACGGCCTCCCGCCGCCGTCGCCGGGTCGGCTTCGAGGGCGGCCGCCCGCTCGACCACCTCGAGCGTGTGGCCATGGGCGTCGAGGTGGTGGTAGCGGGTTTGCTCCACGCCGCGAAGCGCAGTCAGCTCCGGCAGCACCACCTCCTCGGCCCCGGTTCCGGCGACGACCTCCAGCCCGACCCGCGGCCTGCCGCTCGAGAGCAGGAGCGAGAGCTCCTGGAAGACGCGCTCCGCGGCTACGCCGTCAAGGCCCGGGGCCGCCTGCGCCGCAGCCGCCAGCGTCGAGGGGTCGGCCTCCATCTCCAGCTGGGCGGCAAAGCGGGCCAGCCTGAGCACCCTGAGCGGGTCGAGCCCGAACGACTCCGGCCCCGCCATCCGCAGGAGACCGCCCTCGAGGTCGGAGACCCCGCCCGTCGGGTCGACCAGGTCCCCGCCAGCAAGCGGGCGGGCGATCGCGTTGATCGTGAGGTCACGAGAGCGCAGGTCCTCCTCGAGCCCTCCGCCCTGCAGGGGAATGCAGTCGACCTGCCAGCCATCGCCGGCCACACGCCAGCCGCCGAACTCGTCTGAGAGCTGAAAGGCCGCTACCCCCGCCCCGGCCCTGCGACGCAGTGCCTCCGCCGCCCTTGCCGGGTCACCGTCCAGCGCCAGGTCTATGTCGGCGGCCTCGTCGGCGGCAACGACTCCGAGCAGCTCGTCCCGGACGGCCCCGCCGACCAGCCACGCCTTCTCTCCGGCGAGCTCCTCCCGGGCGAGGGCCAGGGGCGAGAGGCTCAAGTGGGCACCTGCTCGCCGTCCCGGCGATATGACCGGGCCACCCGGGGAGTAAGGGCGCAGGTGACCTCGTAGTTGATCGTGCCCAGCTCGCGGGCGACCTCCTCCGCGGTGATCGCCTCCGGCCCATCGCCGCCCAGGAGGTCGACCCTGTCGCCGACCGAAACCGCGCTGGTTGCGCCGAGGTCGACCGCCAGGTTGTCCATGCTGACCATCCCGACCAC
>JBBATA010000010.1:14100-21019 GCA_040399005.1 Solirubrobacteraceae bacterium | reverse complement strand
TCCCTCAGCACCGCCGCGCTGTTGGCGGCGTGGACCAGGGCCTCCGGGTAACGATCCGAGAGGGGCTGCGCCCATGCTCGGAACCGGCTCAGCTGCTCCCCGAAGAAGTCGTCAGCTTCATCGTCGGCGGTTGCGAAGTGCGTCATCAGCCCTGCCAGGCGGCTCGTTTCGGAGGCCGATACGCGCTCGGCCAGGAAGGTCGCCTCATCCGGGCTGCGGGTTCCCAGCCTTCCCATCCCCGAATCGAGCTTCACGTGGATCGGGGCGCCGCCGAGCGAGTCGACGAGGTCGACGAAGTCCGGCGTCCATGCGACGAGGTCGGCACGCGCCTCGATCGCCAGTGCGGCCTCCTCTGCGGTCAGCAGGCCCATCACCAGCACCGGCACCTCGATCCCGGCCTCTCGCAGGGCGGCGACCTCGGTCGCGGTCGCTACCGCGAGCCAACCGGCTCCGCCGGCCAGGGCGGCGCGGGCCGCCTGCTCCATCCCGTGCCCGTAGCCGTCGGCCTTGACGACGGCGCAGACGGTGGCTTCGCCCGCAGCCCGGGCCATCAGGGCCGTATTGCGCTCTATGGCCGCTGTGTTGACGGAGGCGACGGCTCGCTGAGCCACGGTGCCCCTAGCGGTCTTCCAGCAGCGCCTCGAGGACGTCGACCCGGGTCACCATCCCAACCAGGTGGCCCTCGTCGTCGACGACGGGAAGGCGGTTGTGGCGATGCTCGGAGATCAGGTGGCCGGCGTCGTGGGCGCTGGCGTCGGCGGTCACCGTCACCGGATCCTCGGTCATCAGCTCGCCCGCAGTCCCGGCGATCGACTTGCGAATGCGCTCTTCCCAGTGCTTCACCGAACCCAGGTAGATCACACCACCCATCACCTGGATGCTGGGCGGCGGGTCCACGTCCTCACGCTCGTCGAAGAGAAGGAGGTCGCTCTCGGTGATGATCCCGACCAGCAGGCCCTCGTCGTCGACCACCGGGAGCCCCGGAAGCTCGTTCTCGTGCATCAGCTCGACAACGCGCTCGACTCCATCATCCGGGGTCACCGAAACCGGGTCGGCATCCATGATCTCGCTGACGCTTGCAGACATTGCCGCAGCGTACCGCTACGCCCAGGCGCGCGGCAGGGCGGCGACCACGTCGCCAGCGACGACCCCGTCGGTGCCCACCCTCTCGGCGGCGATGCCCCCGGCACGGGCGTGAAGCCTGACGCCGGCGCAGGCGGCCGCGAACGGGTCCAGCCCGCGGGCGAGCACCGAGGCGATCACCCCACTGAGCACGTCTCCCGTCCCCGCGGTAGCCAGCGCGGGGCTCGCCCCGGCGCTTACCCCGACCAGCCCACCCGGCTCGGCTACGAGCGTGTCGACGCCCTTGAGCACCACGACCGCGCCGCTGCGGGCCGCCGCCTTTCGCACGTGCTCGAGCCTCCGCGCCCTAACCCGCTTGGAGGAGGTGCCCAGAAGCCTGGCCAGCTCTCCCTCGTGAGGCGTGCATACCGCGCCTCCGCGGTGCTTGCGCAGCTGCCCGGCATCCCCGGCGAAGGCGTTGAGCCCGTCGGCGTCCACGACCATCGGCGCCCTGGCATCCCGCACGAGCCTGCGGGCAAAGGCGTGGGCGCCATCGCTTCCCCCCAGCCCCGGGCCGAGCGCCACCGCCCCTGGCCGCTCAGCGATGGCGGCGGCCAGCGACTCGGCGCCGGTCGCCCTCAGGTGGCCGTCGCGCGAGGGAAGCGGCATCTGCATCTCCTCGACGAGGTGCGCGGCTACCACGGGCTGCTCGGATGCCGGCACGCATGCGGTGACGTACCCGGCGCCGGCACGGGCGGCGGCCCGCGAGGCCAGCACGGTCGCCCCGGTGAGGCCGACCGATCCGCCGGTGACATAGACGTGGCCGCTCGTGAACTTGTTGGACTGTGGCCCGCGGCGCGGCACCAGTCCCAGCACGCCTGCGTCGTCGATCAGCCCGACCTCTGGCGCCTCGACCGGAGCCCCCTCAGGGATGCCGATCTCGATCACCCTCACGAAGCCGGCCGCGTCCCGTCCCGGGTTCACGTGGAGCCCGACCTTGTCGAAGTGGAAGGTCGCCGTGGCGAATGCCGTGACGAAGTCGCCGCCGGCCTCGCCGGTCGAGGCGTCGATCCCGCTCGGCACGTCGACCGAGACGACCGGAGCCCGGGAGGCCGCGATCGCCTTGATCGCCTTTCCGACCACTCCGCGCGGCTTCCCGGTGAAGCCGGTTCCCAGCAGGGCGTCGACTATCACGCCCGCGCCCTCGAGCCATTCGGGAGCGAACTCCACGGGGGGCGCTCCCGGGAGGGCGGCCCGCTGGGCAGCGGCGTCCGGGGAGAGCTTCGCGGGGTCGGCGGCCTCGAGCACGACGACCTCCCGGCCGGAGGCCCGCAGGATCCGGGCCGTCGCGTAACCGTCCCCGCCGTTGTTTCCCCCTCCACAGACCACGACCACCCGACCCGCGGGAACCGTCTCCTGGACCAGCCGGGCAACCCCCTGCGAAGCGTTCTCCATCAGCGTGAGGGAGGGCACGCCGCGCTGGCCTATCGCCCAGCCATCGGCCTCCCGGCAGCGCTCGGCGTCCGAGAGGGGAATAAGCCAGGGGGGCATGGCGCTCATGAGGCCACCACCGCGGCGCCGGCCATCGTCCGCGCGTGGGTGAGCGAACAGCTCAGGCTGACCCCGAGCTCTTCGGCCCGGCGGGCGGCCTCGCCCCGGAGTTCGAGGGCCGGCGAGCCCGATGGGCCGCTCACCACTTCGAAATCCAGCGGCCGGAAGACCGGGAGCTCCAGGGCCTTGCTGGCCGCCTCCTTGGCGCAGAAGCGGGCGGCGAGGTGGCGCGCCGGGCGGGCGCGCTCCCTCGCGTAGCCCAGCTCCCCGTCGGTAAAGAGCCTGCCCGCAAGGGCCGGACGACGCTCAAGCACGCGCTCCAGGCGCCCGATCTCCAGCAGGTCGATTCCCACTTGCGTCACGCCGTGAATCTAGCCCGGAGCGCCTCCGCACTCCGGCCGGAACGTTGCTATTCGACCGTGACCGTCTTGGCCAGGTTCCGCGGCTGGTCGACGTTCAGGCCGCGCAGCCGGGCGATCCGGTAGGCCAGCAGCTGGAGCGGGATGACCGCCAGGAGCGGCTGGAGAATCCAGTCGGTCCGCGGGATGGCGATCACCGAGTCGGACTGCTCGGCGATCATCGTGTTGCCCTCGGTGGAGACGGCGATCAGGTGGGCGCCCCTGGCGCGGACCTCCTGCATGTTCGAGACGACCTTCTCCAGCACCGGCGAGTCGGTGGCGACGGTCACCACCGGGGTCGCCTCGCTCAGGAGGGCGATCGGCCCGTGCTTCATCTCGCCGGCCGAGTAGGCATCGGTCGAGATGTATGAGACCTCCTTCAGCTTCAGGGCCCCCTCGTGGGCCACGGCCACGCCTGCGTGGCGCCCGAGGTAGAGGAAGAAGTCCGCCTCCCAGAGCTCGCCCGCGATCTCCTCGATCGGGGCATCAACCCCCTCCAGCAGCTCGGTGATCAGGTGCGGGGTGTTCTTCAGCTGCCCCACGAGCTCGGTCCGCTTCGCATCGTCGAGCGTGCCGTGCAGCTCCGCGAGCCGCAGCGCGAGGAGATACATGACCGCCACCTGGCAGACGAAGGTCTTGGTTGCGGCAACGGAGACCTCGAGACCGGCGCGCGTGTAAAGCACTCCGTCGGCATCGCGCGTGGCCTGCGAGCCCATGATGTTGGTGATCGCCAGGACCGTTGCGCCCTTCTCGCGGGCGAGGCGCATCGCCGCCAGCGTGTCGGCGGTCTCGCCCGACTGCGTGATGCCGATGACCAGGTCGCCCGGCCCGACTATCGGGTTTCGGTACCGGTACTCGGAGGCGATCTCGACATCGACCGGGACGCGGGCGAGCTCCTCGATCACGTACCGCCCGATGAGGCCGGCGTGGTAGGAGGTTCCGCAGGCGACGACGATGATCCGGCCGGCGGAGCGCAGCTGCTCGTCGCTGAGCGCGCCCTCGTCGTTGAGGTCGACGCCGTCCTCGCGCACCGTCCGGTCGGCGATCGTTTCGGCGACCGCGTCGGCCTGCTCGTGGATCTCCTTGAGCATGAAGGTCTCGTAGCCGCCCTTCTCGGCGGTCTCCTCATCCCAGTCGACCGTCGTGACCTCGCGATCGACCGGATTGCCCTCAACGTCGCTGAACTGCGTCCCGTCGGCCCGCACCTCGACGATCTCGCCGTCTTCCACGTACTGCACCTGGCGGGTCTCGGAGAGAAAGGCGGGGACCGCCGAGGCCAGGAAGTTCTCGCCCTCCCCCACGCCGACGATCAGCGGGCACTCCATCCGGGCCCCGACCAGGAGCCCGGGGGCCTCGGTGCTCATCGCCACGAAGGCGAAGTGACCCTCCAGCCTGGCGAAGGCCGCGCGCACGGCGGCCGCCAGGTCGCCGTCGAGGTGGGAGGCGACCAGGTGGGCAATCACCTCGGCGTCGGTCTCGGAGGTGAAGACGGCCCCGTCGGCAACGAGCGCTTCCCGCAGCTCCAGGTAGTTCTCGACGATGCCGTTGACCACGACGTGAACGTTGTCCGAGGTATCGAAGTGGGGGTGGGCGTTCTCCTCGTTTACCCGGCCGTGGGTGGCCCAGCGCGTATGGCCGATCCCGATCGTCGCCTCGCGCGCCAGTGTCGCGACGGGCCCGTCACCGCCGGAGCGCGCCCTGACCGCCTCGCGCAGGTGCTCGAGGTTCCCGACGGCCCGGACGGCCTCGATCTGGCCGTCGGCCATGAGCGAGATCCCGGCCGAGTCGTAGCCGCGGTACTCGAGGCGTGCCAGCCCGGCGAGCAGGATCTCCTCGGCCGAGCGGTCGCCTACATATCCGACGATGCCGCACATTGGCCCCGGAGCCTAGCTGCCGGAAGGGATGGCCCCCAGGCCGGAAACGGGCTCAGGAAGCCGACTCGACGACCGCCACCAGGCGCCCGCAGACCGCTTCGCACTCGCCCTCGTCGGGCGCCTCGACCATCACCCGCACGAGCTCCTCCGTCCCGCTCGGGCGGACCAGCACGCGCCCCCTCCCCTCGAGCCCTTCCTGCTCGGAGGCCGCGGCCTCCTCGACGGCGGCCATCGCAGCGCCCTTGTCGGCAACGGCAACGTTGACGAGCCTCTGGGGGAGCCTGGTCATCGCCGACCTCCCGGCGAGGTCGGCTCCGCCCAAAGCCTCGAGGGTCAGCAGCGCACTCGCTATCCCGTCGCCGGAGGGCACGAACCCGGTGTCGATGATGTGGCCCGACTGCTCCCCGCCCAGGCTCCATCCGCGCTCGAGCAGCTCGGCCAGCACGTAGCGGTCACCGACGTCGGTCACGGCCACCTCGATCCCGGCCTCGCGCATCGCCGTGTGGAAGCCGTAGTTGGTCATCACGGTCACGGCGACGCCTCCACCGAGCCGGCCCTCGCTACGCAGGTGAAGAGCCGCCAGGGCGATCAGTTCGTCCCCGTCGACGACGACACCCGCGCGGTCGACGGCCAGGACCCGGTCGGCGTCACCATCGAAGGCGAAGCCGAGGTCGTAGCCGCCCTCGGCCACCGCGGCGGCAAGCGACTCGACGTGGGTCGAGCCGACCCCGTCGTTGATGTTGCGCCCGTCCGGCTCGGTCCCCACCGTCCCGACCTTGGCCCCAAGGCGCCGGAAGATCTCCGGCGCAACCCGGTGCGCAGCACCGTTGGCGCAGTCCAGAAGTATCCGGGTGCCGGAAAGGTCGAGTTCGCCAAAGCGCTCCTCCAGCGACCGCAGGTAGTCCTCCTGGGTTCCGTGCAGCTCGCGGATCCGCCCTGGGGCCTGCGGGGGCGGCCCCGGCGACTCGAGCCGCTCCTCGATCTCTTCCTCGGTCGCATCGGAGAGCTTGAGAGAGTCGCTACCGAAGAACTTGATGCCGTTGTCCCGGTAGGGATTGTGGGAGGCCGAGACCACGACGCCGAGATCGAGGCCGTAACGGGAGATCAGCAGCGGGGCGGCGGGCGTGGGAAGCACGCCGCCCAGAAGGACGTCCCCACCGGCGGCGGCTACGCCCGCGGCAAGGGCGGCTTCCAGCATCTCCCCCGACTCGCGCGTGTCGCGGATGATCAGCACGCGCCGCCCTTCTCCTCCGGCCTGCTCGGTGGCGGCGCGCCCGAGGGCGAGCGCCAGTTCGGCGGTCAGCTTTTCGCCGGCCACCCCCCTGACACCGTCGGTGCCGAAGAGCTTCCGGGCCATCAGCGGCGGGCCCTTCCCGCCGGCACGCGACCTGCGCGCGGCACAGGCCTCAGCGCTTGCTGAACTGCGGCCGCTTGCGGGCCTTCTTGAGCCCGGCCTTCTTGCGCTCCTTGGCGCGCGCGTCGCGCGTGAGGAAGCCGCGGCTCTTGAGCGCGCCACGCAGGCCGGGGTCGGCCTCCAGCAGCGCCCGCGAGATGCCGTGCCGCAGGGCGTCGGCCTGGGCGGAGACGCCCCCGCCGTGCATCCGGGCCACCACGTCCATCTTGGCCTCGTAGCCGACGGCCTCGAGCGGCTCGCGGATGTTGCGTCGAAGGGTGTCGCGGGGGAAGAACTCGTCGAGCGACTTGCCGTTGATCAGGTACTCGCCCTTGCCGGGCTTGAGGGTTACGCGGGCCACGGCGGTCTTGCGCTTGCCGGTGGCCTGGTAGCGGGCGTCGGCGGCGAGGGCGATCGTTGCGACGATCGGCTCCTCGACGACCTCTTCCTCTACCTCGACGATCTCTTCGGCCTCGATGTGCTCGGAGTACTCGTCGGACTCGTCCTCCTCGCCAGGCAGGGCGGCCTCGCCCTCGGCGACGATGTCGACCTCGAGATCGGCGCCCGGGATGGCTGCCGGCTCGCTCCCGCCGTCCTTCTTGCCCTTGTCCTTAGGCTTCTCTTCGGCCTGCGGCTCCTCG
>JBBATA010000010.1:0-14000 GCA_040399005.1 Solirubrobacteraceae bacterium | reverse complement strand
TCTTCGGCCTGCGGCTCTTCGGGCTGCTGCGGTTCGTCGGCCATCAGCTGGCCACCTCCATCGGCTCCGGCTTCTGGGCGGTGTGCGGGTGCGTGGGCCCGGCGTACACCTTGAGCTTGGTGATCTGGCGGCGCGCGAGGCGGTTGCGCGGGAGCATCCCCTTCACGGCCTTGCGAATGACCTCTTCCGGGCGCTGCTCGAGCATCTCGGCCAGCGTGCGCTCACGCAGACCGCCGGGATAGCCGGTGTGGCGCCGGTACATCTTCTCGGTCATCTTGTTCCCGGTCACGGCGATCTTCTCGGCATTGACGACGATCACGAAGTCCCCGGTATCGACGTGGGGCGTGTACTCGGGCTTGCGCTTGCCGCGCAGGGCGTCGGCGATCTGGGTCGCCAGGCGCCCGAGCGTCTGCCCCTCGGCATCGACGAGCAGCCAGCGGCGATCGCGGTCGGTGCTGTTGGCGACGTAGGTCTTCATTGCGTGAAAAGCGCCGCGAGCGGCAGGCAACGCGGCGCAGGAAGGGAGAATAGCGGCCTGCAGGGCCAGGGGGCGGCCCGCAGGCCTACTCCCACTCGATGGTGCCGGGGGGCTTGGAGGTGATGTCCAGGACCACCCGGTTCACGTCCCTCAGCTCGTTGATCATGCGCGAGGCGATCTTCTCGAGGAGGTCGTAGGGAAGGCGCGCCCAGTCGGCGGTCATGGCGTCGTCGGAGGTGACCGCGCGGATGACGACCACGTACCCGTAGGTGCGCTCGTCCCCCTGGACGCCAACCGTCCTCACGTCGGGGAGGACGCAGAACGACTGCCAGAGCTCGCGGTAGAGGCCCGCGTTGCGGATCTCGTCCTGAAGGACGGCGTCGGCGTCACGGAGCAGGTCGAGGCGCTCTTTGGTGGCCTCGCCGCCGACTATGCGGATCGCCAGCCCCGGCCCCGGGAACGGCTGGCGCCAGACCAGCTTCTCCGGGAGGCCAAGCTCGGCGCCGACCGCCCGCACCTCGTCCTTGAAGAGGGAGCGCAGCGGCTCCACGAGCTCGAACTCGAGGTCGTCCGGCAGCCCGCCGACGTTGTGGTGTGACTTGATCGTCGAGGCACCGGTCCCGCCGCCGGACTCGATCACGTCCGAGTAGAGCGTTCCCTGGACGAGGAACTTTGCCCCGGAGAGCTTCCCTGCCTCCTCCTCGAAGACCCGGATGAACTCGTTGCCGATGATCTTGCGCTTCTGCTCGGGCTCGGTGGCCCCGGCGAGCTTCTCGAGGAAGCGGTCCTCGGCGTCGACGGCAACCAGCGGGACGCTGAACTCGTCGCGGAAGGTCTGGACAACCTGCTCGCCTTCGTTCTTGCGCATCAGCCCGTGATCGACGAAGACGCAGGTCAGCTGGTCGCCGATCGCCCGGTGGACCAGCAGCGCGGCAACGGAGGAGTCCACGCCACCGGAGAGCCCGCAGATCACCTGGCCGTCCCCCACCTGCTCACGGATCGCCGCTATCTGCTCGTCGACGATCGAGGCCGCCGACCAGCTCATGTCGCACCCGCAGGCATCTCGGAGGAAGTGGGTGAGGATCTGCTGGCCGAACGGGGTGTGGACCACCTCGGGGTGGAACTGGATCCCGAAGATCCCCCGCTCGCGGGACTCGAAGGCGGCCACCGGTGACTGGGTCGAGGCCGCCAGCTCGGTGAAGCCCTCGGGCGCCTTGTAGACGGTGTCGCGGTGGGACATCCAGCAGGGCTGCTCGCCGGGCAGGCCCTCGAACAGCAGCCCGGACTCGCGAACGGTCAGCTCCGAGCGCCCGTACTCGCCCACCTCGGCCGACTCGACCCGCCCGCCGAGCTCGCGGGCCAGCAGCTGCATGCCGTAACAGATGCCGAGCACCGGGATTCCGAGCTCCAGGAGCCCGGGGTCGAGCTCCGGGGCGCCCTCCTCGTAAACCGAGGCCGGGCCGCCGGAAAGGATCAGGCCCTTGGGACGCCTGCGGGCAACCTCTTCGGCGCCGACGTGGTGGGGAAGCAGCTCCGAGAAGACCCCGCACTCGCGGACGCGACGGGCGATCAGCTGCGAGTACTGGCCTCCGTAGTCGAGGACGACAACCTCGTCGACCCCGGCCGGGTGCTCGATCGGCGCGCCCTCGTCGGCCAGCTCGGTGGCCGCCGTCGCCTCGGTTACGACGTTGTGGGTCTCGTGCGCCGCGCCGGAGCTCACGCCGGGGTCGTGCTCAGGGCACCCGACTTGTCGGCCGGCGATCCGTTGGACCCGCCGTTGGCCGAGGCGGCCGAGCCACGGCTCCCCATCCCGACGCCCTGCGAGCTCTGCAGCAGCTTGCCCTCGGTCTGCAGGGCCGGCGCCACCATCAGCTCAGCGCGGTTGAACTCGGCGATGTCCTGGTAGCCGCAGGTCGCCATCGAGGTCCTGAGCGCGCCCATCAGGTTGAAGGTCCCGTCGTTCTCGCGGGCCGGCCCGGTGAGGATCTCCTCGAGTGAGCCGTTCTGGATCGTCTGGACCCGGGCGCCGCGGGGCAGCGTCGGGTGGAAGGTGGCCATACCCCAGTGGTAGCCACGGCCGGGCGCCTCGTAGGCGCGGGCCAGCGGCGACCCGATCATTACGGCATCGGCGCCGCAGGCCACGGCCTTGGCGACGTCGCCGCCGGTCCGCATCCCGCCGTCGGCGATGACGCTTACGTACTCGCCGGTTTCGAGCATGTGCGTCGAGCGGGCCCCGGCCACGTCGGCGATCGCCGTTGCCTGGGGAACCCCGAGGCCGAGCACGCCGCGGGTGGTGCAGGCCGCTCCCGGGCCGACGCCGACGAGCACGCCGGCGGCGCCGGTTCGCATCAGGTGCAGGCCGGTGTGGTAGCTGGCACAGCCCCCGACGATCACCGGGACGGGAAGCTCGGCGATGAACTCCTTGAGGTTGAGCGGCTCGCTGGTCTTGGAGACATGCTCGGCCGAGACGACGGTCCCCTGGATCACGAGGATGTCGAGGCCGGCCTCTAGCGCCGCTTCGTAGTGGGTGACCACCTGCTGCGGCGTCAGGGAGGCGGCCGTCACCACACCGCTGGCCTTGATCTCGGCGATGCGCTCGCCGATCAGCTCGGGCTTGAGGGGCTCCCGGTAGATCTCCTGCATCTCGCGGGTGGCCGAATCCTTCGGCAGCTCGGCGATTCGGGCAAGCTGGTCGTCGGCGTCGGCGTAGCGGGTGAAGACGCCCTCCAGGTTGAGCACGGCCAGGCCGCCGAGCTTCCCGATCTCGATCGCGGTGGTCGGCGAGACGACCCCGTCCATGGCAGAGGCCAGGAGCGGCAGCTCGAAGCGGTAGGGGCCGAGCTTCCAGGAGATGTCGACGTCGTCGGGGTCGCGGGTCCGCCGCGAGGGCACGATGGCGATGTCGTCGAAGCCGTAAGCGCGCCGGGCCTTCTTGCCCCGGCCAATCTCAATTTCCATAAGCGGACCCTAGGTTCGGGGGCGGACGAAACGGCGCAACCCGGACCGCGCGCCAGGCGCTGGGGACCGGGTTCGCTGGCGGCGTGGAAGCCACCCTTCGACGATACCGCTCAGAGGGTTGCGGCAGGCGCTTCCACCGGCTCGACCCGGACCTCGTCGAGCAGCCGCTCCACGCCGGCCGGGTCTACGAGGCCGGCACCAAGCCGCTGGGTGGACTCGGCGCCGCAGGCGACCGCGTACCGCAGGCACTCCTCCGGGGCCATTCCCATGTAGCGGCCGGCGACGTATCCGGCCAGGAACGCGTCTCCGGATCCGACGCTCGCCACCGCCTCGCGCGGGGCGATCCAGGCACGGTGAACCACCGGGGCCCCTTCGACCAGGACGCTCGCCACGCACCCGTCCGGGAGGGTCATGATCGCCTCCTCGGCCCCCTGGGCGCGAAGCTCGTTGACCGCCGAAAGGGTTTCCGCCTCGTCGTTGAACTCGTGGCCCACCAGCTCCTCGGCCTCCTCGCGGTTGGGGGAGATGACTGTCGGCCCGGCCTTTACCGCCAGGCGCATCGGCTCGCCCTCGGAGTCCACCACCGTCGTCACTCCCATCTCGGCGAGGCGGGTCACCAGCTCGGCATAGATGCCCGGGTCGACACCCCGCGGCAGCGAGCCGGCGATGACGCAGATGCTGGCCCCCCGGGCCAGGTAGCAGAGCTTTTCGATGAAGAGCCCGGCCTCGGTGGGGGTCACCTCCGGGCCTCTCTCGTTGATCTCGGTCTGCTCGCCGGTCGTCGGGTCGAGCACGGAGGTGTTGGTGCGGGACTCCTCGCCGATGCGGACGAAGTCGTTGAGGATCGAGCCCGCGGTCAGCGCCTCGACTATCCGCGTGCCGGTTGCCCCACCGGCAAACCCGGTGGCGATCACCGGCTGGCCGAGCTCCTTGAGCAGGCGGGCGACATTCACGCCCTTGCCTCCCGGGGTCGCCTGCTGCTCGACGGTGCGGTGACGGTGCCCCAGCTGGAAGCTCGGGACCGAGAGCGACTTGTCCATCGCGGCGTTGAGGGTGACGGTGATGATCACGCGGGCCTTCTCCTCCGGGCCGGGCGGCGTCCGCGAGAGCGGCGCCGCCGCGACGCGACGAGGGTAGCGGCTGCCGCGAGGACCAGCACGGCGGCACCGGCGATCGCCGCCGGGGTGCCGGTAAACCGCTGCCAGAGGGTCGCCGCGGCTACCGGTTCCGTAGTAACCAGCGCTACACGCCCCGCTACGCGGCCCCGACGGCTGGCCACTATCTCCCCCACCCGGGATCCCTGCGAAAGGGGCCCCGCCACCTCGGCTGGAAGCCCACGCTGCACGACGGTCACCTTCTCCCCGCGGCGGGCCACCACCTTGAGCGTGCGGGCCGGGGCAACGGGAACGGTGGTCCCCTGGAGCGCTACCGGAACCGTGGCAACCACCCTCCCCTTTCGCGCCGCGGTGACCGATCGGAAGCGAGGGAAGCCGTAACGCATCAGCGCGAGGGTGTCCCGGTTGCGCGCGGCCTCCGAAGGGGTTCCCATGACGACGCTGACCAGCGGCACCGAACTGCGCTCCCCCGAACCGACCAGCAGGTAGCCGGCGCGCTGCGTATGGCCGGTCTTGATCCCGCTTACCCAGGGCACCTGGCCGACGAGCGTGTTGCGGTTGTAGAGAGTGATCTTCCGCTCGCCGGCGGTGATGGTGGAGCGCGGACGGTCGACGATCCTGCGCAGGTAGGCGTTGCGCCGCACCAGCTGGCCGAGCCGGGCGAGATCACGGGCGGTCGAATAGGCCCCGGGAGCGTCGAGGCCTACCGGATTTGCGAAACGGGTCGATGTCAGGCCGGCCTGCGCGGCCCGCCGGTTCATCAGCTTCACGAAGCGCGAATTCGACCCGGCTATCCCCACGGCGAGGGTGGCAGCGGCATCGTTGGCGCTGGCGATCATCAGGGCCTGGAGCAGCCCGGCGTTGGTCACCCGTTCCCCGGGCCGCAGCCCCGCGACCGACTCGGCCGATGCGGCCGGGTAGTTGACCACCCGGAACCGCCGGCCCAGCGAGGCGTTCTCGACGGCCACGAGCGCGGTCATCATCTTCGCCGTCGAGGCCATCGGCCGCTTCTTGAACGCGTTGCGCGCGTAGACGACGTCCCCGGTGTCGGGCTGGACGAGGATCGCGGAAGGCGCCCCTACGAGCCTCTTGGCGCCCTGGGCCGGGCTGGCCGGAAGGAGGAAGGCGAGGAAAGCGGCGAGGGCCGGGACGGCGATGGCCGCCCGGACGATCACTGGCGCAGGCGAAGGCGCGCTCCGGGCTGGAGCGCCTGCACGTCGATGTCGGGGTTGAGCTGCTGGATCTCCTCGACGGAGACGTCGTTCTTCATCGCGATCGCCGACAGGGTGTCCCCCTGCTTTACGACGTAGACCTTCGGCCCCGAGCTCTTGGCCTGCGTCTTCACGGGCTCCGTGGCCACCGTCCCGCTCTCGCTCCCCGATCCGCCACCGGACATGATGATCAGCAGCGCAACGAGAGCAACCGCCGCCAGCGCGGCGGGAGCCATCCAACGCGAGCCTGAACGCGGGGTCGCCATCCCCAATGAGGATAGGCCGGGGCGGCGGCTTGGCAAGCGATGACCGGTGGCGTTGCAGCATTGCCGACGGGCTCTCTCAGGCGAGCGACCAGGCCAGGTCCCGCAGGCGCTCGGCCTCTTCCCGGGCGGCCTGGGCCGGGTCGCCTCCGGCCTGCTCGCCGGCGTTGGCGATCGACCGCGAAGCGGTCACCAGCCCGCCGGCCGGCCCGGGGGCAAAGGCCGGCGCGAGGGCCTCCACCGAGCCGCCCTGGGCGCCGACCCCCGGCAGGAGGAAGACCGCCGAGGGCATCAGCTCCCGGGCGCGGGCCAGGTGCTCGGGCTCGGTGGCCCCGAGAACGGCCCCGATGCTCGACAGCCCCGGGCCGTCACCGCCGAGCGCCGATACGGCAGCCGCCACCCGCTCCCAGAGGGCCCCTTCGCCGGTGGGAAGGTCTTCGAAGTCGGCCGCCCCGGGGTTCGAGGTCCTTACGAGGACGAACAGGCCGGCGCCGGCCTGCGCGGCTGCCCCGGCGAAGGTTTCGAGAGTGTCCATTCCCATGTAGGGGTTGACGGTTGCGGCGTCGGCCCCGAGTCCCGCGACCGGCCCGAACGGGGTGTCGATACCCGAGAAAAGGGCGGACGCATAGGCGGCCGCGCTCACGTCGATGTCACCGCGCTTGCCGTCGGCTATCACCAGAAGGCCGGCCTCACGGCCGGCCCGGCAGACCTCGCCGAGCGCCTCCCGGCCCGGCGCCCCGAGGCGCTCGAAGCAGGCCAGCTGGGGCTTGATCGCAACGCAGGCCTCCCCCGCCGCCTCGATCAGCGACCGGCAGTGATGGGCCACTGCCGCGGCAGCGGCCTGCGCGCCCCGGTGGTCGCCGGCGGCCGCCTCCGACCCGGGCCAGAGGCGTGACGGATCGGGGTCGAGGCCGAGGACGATCTGCGAGCGACGCTCCTCTACCCGGAGGGCGACGAGGCTGCCAAAGCCGGCGGCTTCGCTCATCTGGCCCTCTTCGCTGGTCGGCTGGCTGGCACCCGGACGGAAGCTACCAACCGTCCGCGTCGGGTTCCCGGCGCCGGGGCGTCGGCCCGGGGTGCCAACATTGGGCCGTGTCGCTGGCCCGCCTGACCTGGCTGCTCGTGACGGCAACCTGCGCAGTCGGTGCCGTCCTGCTCTTCGTCGCCGGCTATCAGGGCTACGGCGTGCTGGCGATCGTGATCGGCCTGGCCGCCTCGATAAATATCCGCTAGCCGGCCCGCTCGGGCTCGGTATGAACGACCACCTCGGCGACCTCGGGCAGCCGTGACCGGATCCCCCGCTCTATCTCCGAGGCGCGTTCGTGGGCCTCGGTGAGCGCAAGCGATCCGGGCATCGAGACGGTCAGGAAGACGACGATGCCCCTCGGTTCGCGGTGGACGCTCAGCTCCTCGGGCTTCCCCTGGTCCATCTCGGCCAGGATCCCAACGACCGCCGAGTAGATCTCGCCCTCCCGGTCCTCTCCGACGGCCACGACCCCTCCGTCCCGGGCCAGCGGCTCGAGGTGGACGTGGACCGCGCTCAGCTCCGGCATCTGGTCGAGGATCGCCGCCTCGACGGCGTCTGCGGTGGCGTGGGCGCCCTCGAGGGTCTCTCCGGCCGGGAGCTTTACGTGAAGGCTCAGCTCGGTGCGCCCGTCGACCTTGACCGCACGCACGTTGTGGACCTCCCTGACGGGCCCGGCGGCCATCGCCGCGCCGGTCGCCCGCTCCCTGAGGTCGCTGACCGTGCGGGGCTCCAGGTGCACGGTTACGTCGGCTCCGGGAAGCACGCGCTCGATGGAGGCCTCGACGCGGTCGGAGACGAGATGGGCCTGCTGGAGGCCGGCGTCTCCCTCGACGGCCAGGACGAGGTCGATGAACGGCCGCCCGCCCGCCTGACGCGCCCGGAGCCGGCGGATCTCGGCCCCTGGCTCGGCGTCGCGGATCGCTTCGCGGGCAGTCTCCTCGAGCCCGGCGGGGGCACTGTCCATGAGCACGTTGACGTTGCGGCGGATGAGCCGGACGGCGGCGACGATCACGAGCGCGGCCACGAGTAGCGCGGCGATCGAGTCGCCGGCGGGGAAGCCGGCGCTGACACAGACCAGGCCGGCGATTACGGCCAGGGTGCCGGCAAAGTCCGATGCGAAGTGGAGGGCATTGGAGGCCATGGCCGCGCTCTCGAAGCGCTCTGCAGTGCGGTGCGAGACGACCGCTCTCGAAAGGTCGACGGCGAGCACCACGCCGAGGAGAACGAAAACCCACCAGTCGGCGTCGATCTGGTGGCTCCCGCCGTCGGCCAGCCGGTTTATGGCCTCCCAGGAGATAACCCCGCTGACGATCACCAGGAATGTCGCCTCGCCGAGCGCCGCGAGGTGCTCGGCCTTGCCGTGGCCGTACGGGTGCTCGCGATCGGCGGGGCGGGCCGAGACGCCGAGGGCGTAGAAGGTGAGCATCGCCGCCACGAGGTCGGTCCCCGAGTGGGCCGCCTCGGCGTAGAGGCCGAGCGAGCCGCTGAAGATTCCGCCGACCAGCTTTAGGGCCACCAGGAAGCAGGCGGCCGCGATGGAGACCGCCGCCGACCGCCTCAGCGCCCGCGACCCGCCGGTCGCCTCTCGCGCCCCGCCGGTCGCCTCTCGCGCCCCGCCGGTCGTCTCCCGCCCTCCGCTCACCGGCCCTCGAGCCAGCTGCGCAGCGCCCTGGCCGCCTGGCCCCGGTGGCTGATGGCGTCCTTCTGCGCGGCGTCGAGTTCGGCCATGGTCCGCCCCGGCTCGGCATCGGCCACGAAGGCGGGGTCGTAGCCAAAGCCGCCCTCCCCGGCAGGCTGTACCGCGCGCGAGCCGGCACAGCGGCCTTCGAAGAGGCGCTCCTCGCCGGCGACCGGGTCGACCCACGCGATCACGCAGACGTATTCGAGGCGGTCGCCCGGCTCGGTCTCTTCCAGCAGCAGCGCGAGGTTCTCCTCGTCGGTTGCCTGCTCGCCGGCCCAGCGTGCCGAGTAGACGCCCGGTCGGCCACCGAGCCTCTCCACGCAGATCCCCGAATCGTCGGCGAAGGCGGGCTCGCCGGTAGCGGCCGCGAGCGCCCGGGCCTTGATCAGGGCGTTCTCCTCGAAGCTTTCGCCGGTCTCGGGGGGCATCTCGAACGACTCCGGGATGCCCGTGAACTCGAGGTCACCCAGGAGTCCGCCGAATTCGCGCATCTTGTGCGCGTTCGCGGTGGCGAGCCTGAGACCCATCGCTCAGTCCCCGGCCGAGGCGATCGCTCCGTCCTGCGCTGCCCGCAGCTCGGTGATTCCGGCAGCGGCGAGTTCGAGCAGGTCGTCCAGGTGCGCGCGCTCGAGCGGCATCCCCTCCGCGGTCGCCTGCACCTCGACGAGGCCGCCGTCGCCGGTCATAACCACGTTGGCGTCGACCTCGGCGCTCGAGTCCTCGGGGTAGTTGAGGTCGAGCATCGGCCGGCCGTCAACGATTCCGCAGGAGACCGCGGCGATCTCGCCGGTTAGGGGGACTCGCTCGAGCTCTCCCTCGTCGACGAGGCGTTGGCAGGCCAGCGCCAGGGCGACGAAGCCGCCGGTGATCGAGGCGCACCGGGTTCCCCCGTCGGCCTCGAGCACGTCGCAGTCGATGCTCACGGTCCTCTCGCCCAGGGCGGCGTTGTCGACCACCCCCCTCAGCGACCTTCCGATCAGTCTCTGGATCTCGACGATGCGGCCGTCGAGCCGCCCCTTGTTGATGTCCCGGGGGCGACGCTGCCCCGTCGAGGCCGGGAGCATTCCGTATTCGGCGGTGAGCCACCCCAGGCCGCGGCCTTCCCGCCAGCGGGGCACGCCCTCGGCGATGCTCGCGGTGCAGATGACCCGTGTGCCCCCGCAGGCGATCAGGGCCGACCCGGTCGCCGAGGAGACGAAACCCGGCTCGATGGTCACCGGCCGCAGCTCGCCGTCGCTCCTGCCGTCGACCCGGCTCATGCCGCCGCCTCCCTCGCCACGACCACCTGCTCGACCGGCCCCAGCGGAAGCTGGAGGAAGCGGGACCCCAGGGCGCGGAAGGCCTCGGGGTCGCCGGTCGTGAGGAACCGGTAGTCACCTTCGCCGTCCCGACGGTTGGCGAGGTCGCGGGTCCCGAGCGCGTGCTCGACCTGGCGTGCCAGCGCCGCGCCGGAACCGACGATCTGGACGCCGGGACCGAGGAGCCTCTGCAGCATCGGCCGCAGCAGCGGGTAGTGGGTGCAGCCGAGGATCACGGTGTCCACTCCCGCCTCCTTGAGCGGACCGACGTAGCCGCGGACGAGCGCCACCACCTCGTCGTCGAACTCGGAGCCGTCCTGGATCAGCGCGGCCAGCTCCGGAGCGGCGACCGAGGTGAGCGCCACGTGCGGGTCGGCGGCGTGCACGGCCTCCTCGTAGGCGCCGCTGGCGACGGTCGCCGGGGTCGCCAGCAGGCCGATCCGGCCGGTCCGGGTAGCGGCCACGGCCTGGACCGCCTCGGGCCGCACCACGCCCAGGACGTCCACGCCGAGCGTCGTCTGGCGCATCCGCTCGCGGAGGGCCGGCAGCGCGGCGGCCGTCGCCGAGTTGCAGGCCACCACGAGCAGCTTGGCGCGCCGCGCGAGAAGCTCTTCGGCGATCTCCATGCTGAAGGCCGCCAGCTCCTCGGCCGACCGGTTGCCGTACGGGAAGCGCGCCGTGTCGCCCAGGTAGATGTAGTCCTCGCCGGGCAGCTGGACGAGCAGCTCGTGCAGCACGGTGAGGCCGCCCACGCCCGAGTCGAATACGGCGATCGGGCGGTCGCGCGGGTCGCTGGCAGGGACCATTGGCGCAGCATAGGGGCGCCCGCCCCGGTTCAGCGGGAAGTCCCGCCAACGCCGTCGATCGCCTCCTTGAGCTTGCCCACGACGGTCTGGGCGATGCCGCCACCGCGCAGCGAGCGCCCCGCGACGATCACGCCGGCCAGCACCCCGGCAATGAGAAGGATCAGCGCCACGTACTCCACCGTCCCCTGCCCGTCGGTGCTCCTGAGCCTCTGCCAGAGGCGGTATGCGTTGGCGTGGGCGTATCCCTGGGCTCGGCAGAGCATGGTCTCTCTCCTTGGTTGGTCGCGTTTGACGGCGGCAATGCTCGCCCTCGAAGGCGCCCGTCACCAGCCCGTCCCAGTTACGTAATCGCCACGCGGGAGCGTCCCGATCACCCCGCTGCGCCCGCTAGACTCGGCGCCCGCCGCCTTACGAGACCGATGGGGGCCCGAACGGCCGCAACATGGGACTGAGAGACCGCTTCAGCCGAAAGAAGGACGCCCCCGCCGCAGATGAGGCGCCGCCAGCCACCGGCGACGCGGCGCCCGCCCCCGACGAGATGCCGACGATCGTCCAGGGGGTGCCGGTTCCCGGGCCCGGCGTTCCGGAGGACCAGACCTTCATCGCACCCCCGCAGGAGCACGAGCCCGAAACCGGCAGCGAAGCAGCCTCCGGGACCCCGGCGGAGCCGGGCCAGCCCGGCTCCGAGTCCCCGCTTCCGAACGCCGCCGCCGGCCAGCCCGCGGTCCCCCAGCAGCCCGCTCCCCCGGCGCGACCGGGGTTCCGCGAGCGGGGCAGGCTCAGGCGGCGCCTTCGCTACCTGCGCGAAGTCCGCGAGCTCGGCTACCGGGACCTCGGTGGGCTTGTCCTCGACCAGCACCGCTTCCAGCGCCCCAACGAGGAGCTCGTCGCCGGCAAGGTCGAGGCGATCGAGGCGCTCGACGTCGAGATGCGCGCCATCGAGCAGGCGCTCTCCGAATCGACTCCCTACACCGAGCTCTTCATCCCCGGGCTTAGCGCCTGCCCGCGCTGCGGAGCGCTCCACGGCAGCGACGCCAGGTTCTGCCCCCAGTGCGGGCTCTCGTTCAAGGGGCCGAGGACGATCGCCGGCGTCGGGACCCCGGACGGCGCCCCGGGCGGTGCCTACCCACAGCCTTCCCCCGCACCTGTCTTCGGCACTCCGGTCGCGGGGCCGGGGGCATCGGCCTACCCCGAGGCTCCCCAGCCGGCGGCATACCCGCCGGCCCCCCAGGCGCCGGTTGCTCCTGAGCCTGCCCAGGAGACCGAGGTCCAGCCTCCGCCTCCGCAGCCTCCTTCGCCATGAGCACCCCTGCGGTGCCGGAGATGGTCCCCGCGCCGGGAGTCATCCCGTGCCCGCGCTGCGGCGAGTGGCTCGCCTCCGAGCAGGACTGGTGCCTGCGATGCGGCGACCCGGCACGGACGGTCATCGCCCCGTCGCCGCGGTGGCGGCGTCCGATCGTGGCGCTGCTGGCCCTCGCGGCCCTCGCGCTCGGCGTGATGGTCGCCGCATTCATCGCGCTGACCAGCGATGACCCGCCGCCGGCGAGGACGACTACGCAGACGATCACCGTGCAGCCCGGAGAGCCGCTGGCGCCCGGGGTTACCCCCGCGCCCACCACCGCGGCTCCGGAGACGGCACCCCCCGCCGACGTGCCGGTCGACCCGGTGCCCGAGACCGGAACCGGGGGCACAGACACCGGCGCGGCCCCCGACGCCGGGGCCGACCCGGCCGTCCCCTAGCGGCCGCGGACCATCACGAAAACGCCGGTCGCGCCAGGACCTCGTCGGCGACCCGGGCCACGGCATCCGGCGCAGGAGCCTCGCCTTCGGGCTCCTCGCGGAGCGCCTCCAGGGTTGCCGCCACCGAAGCGGCCAGGGCATCTACGTCGTAGCCCCCCTCCAGCACGATCCCGGCCGGCACACCGAGCCGCCTGCCGAGGGAGCCCACCCGCCTGGCCATCGCCGCAAAGCCGGCCTCGTCGACCAGGCACTCGGCGAGCGGGTCGGCCCGGTGGGCGTCATACCCGGCAGAGACCAGCACCAGGTCGGGGGCATAGGCGTCCGCGACCGGTTCGACGACGTGGGCAACCAGCGCCTCGTAGGTCTCGTTCCCCGAGCCCGGAGGTACCGGAAGGTTCACGGTGAACCCTTCGCCCTCGCCCTCGCCGGCATCGGCCAGGGCTCCGCTGCCCGGCCAGAGCGGCGACTGGTGAATCGAGATGAAGCAGACCCCCGGGTCACTCCAGAAGATTGCCTCGGTCCCGTTCCCGTGGTGGACGTCCCAGTCGAGGACCAGGACCCTCTCCATTCCGTGGGCTACGCGCGCGTGTGCGGCGGCGACCGCCACGTTGTTGAACAGGCAGAAGCCCGAAGCGCTCGAGCGGCCCGCATGGTGGCCGGGGGGACGATGGAGCGATGCCCCGGCCCGCTCGCCGGCAGCCAGCGCATCGACCATCGCCGCCGCACCGCCGGCGGCGTGGCGCGCGGCATCGATCGTTCCCGGCACGGTCGGCGTCTCGGGGTCGAGCGCCTCGCCGGCTGCGCAGGCCTGCTCGATCCGCCGCAGGTAGGAGCCGTCGTGGACCAGCTCGAGGAGGCCGTCATCCGCGGCCGGCGACTCCCGGGGCTCGTACCCGCACCATTCCCGCGCGGCGAGTACCGATTCGATCGCGTCGATGCGGGCGATGCGCTCCGGCACCTCGGGCATCGCCGAGGTGTCGTGAAGGCGGGACGCTTCGCTTATGAAGAGGGGCTCGGGCACCGGCCCGCAAACTAATCGAAGGCACCCTCCCGAAGCAGCCGGCGACGGGTACGGTAGGCCCCGATGGGCGCGCCCGAACCGATCGACGCGGACATCGTCGTGGTCGGCGCGGGCGCCGCCGGCCTGTACGCGGCGCTCGTCGCCGCCGACGGGGGAAGTCGCGTGGCCGTGGTGAGCGCAACGCCGCTGGCCCAGACCGCGAGCTACTGGGCGCAGGGAGGTCTCGCCGCCGCCCTCGCCGTCGACGACTCTCCCGAGCTACACCTGGCCGATACCGAGCGCGCCGGCCGCGGGCTGGTGCGCCGGTCGGCGGCCGAGGTCCTTACCGGTGAAGCGCCGGAGATGATTGCCGACCTCCAGAGGCGCCGGATGCGCTTCGACGCCGACCGCCACGGAAACCTC
>JBBATA010000009.1:0-60408 GCA_040399005.1 Solirubrobacteraceae bacterium | reverse complement strand
CGCCTGGGGGTAGACCACCTCCTGGTCAGCTCGCAGCCGACGACCTCGACGCTCCCCAAGGCCCACGTGCTCAACCAGAGAGCGCTCGAGATCCTCGACGACTGCGGCGCCTACGAGGAGATCCGGCGCCAGAGCACCCCGCCCGAGCAGATGGCGGCCACCGCCTGGTACTCGGGGCTCTCCGGCGACCACCCCGACGACGGGCGCCTGCTGGCCCGGCTGGAGTGCTGGGGGGCGGCGGGGGAAGATGAGAGCTGGCGGGCGGCCAGCGCGTTCAGGCAGCTCAACCTTCCCCAGATCCGCCTCGAGCCGGTGCTCAAGGAGCGCGCCGAGGAACTGGCCCCCGGAAAGATCCGCTTCGGCCACGAGCTGACCGCCCTGGAGCAGGACGAGGAAGGGGTCACGGCGACGATCCTCGACCGTGATGCCGGGAGCGAGTACCAGGTTCGGGCCCAGTACCTGGTCGCCGCCGACGGTGGTCGCACGGTGCCCGAGCTGGTCGGAATCGGCTACGAGGGCTTCGACAAGCTCGCCATCACCTACTCGCTCTACGTGAGCGCCGACCTGTCGGGGCTGACCGGCGGTGAGGAGGACGTTCTCTTGCGCTGGGTCGCCGCCCCTCGCAGCGGGGCGAGCTTCGTGCTCGCCCCCATGGGACCAAGCCACTGGGGATCGAAGTCTGAGGAGTGGGCGATCCACATCATCTTCCTGCCCGACGACCCCCGGATGCCTGAAGAGGACTCGGTCGAGGCGATGGTCCGGGAGTCGCTGGGCATCGAAGACCTGGAGATGGAGGTTCACCGGGTGACCCGGTGGGACGTCGGGGCGGTGCTGGCCGAGCGGTTCCGTGACGGCCGCGTCTTTCTGGTCGGGGACGCCGCCCACCGCCACCCTCCGACAGGGGGCCTGGGCCTGACCAGCGCCGTTCATGACGCCCACAACCTTTGCTGGAAGCTTGCCGCGGTGCTCTCGGGCCAGGCGGGCCCGGCGCTGCTTGAGACCTATGAGGCCGAGCGCAAGCCCGTGGACGCACGCAACGTCCAGAGGTCGATGGAGAACGCGCTCGGGCAGCTGATGATCTTCAACGCAACGGGGCTCAGCCCGGAGCAGGACGAGGAGGCAAACCGCGCCGCGCTCGCGCGCCTCTGGAGCGGCAGGGAGGAGGACGCCGAGGCCCGCAGCGCATTCCTGGCCGCGGTGCGGGCCCAGTCGCAGGAGTTCTCCGAGCACAACGTCGAGTACGGGTACGCCTACGAGTCGGCCGCCGTCGTGGACGACGGCACTGCGCCTGTCGAGAACCCGGACGAGATGCGGATCCACCTGCCGTCGACCCGGCCGGGGTCGCCGCTGCCGCACGCCTGGATCGACGACGAGGAGGGAAACCGCGAGCCGATCAAGGACCTGGTCGAGCCCGGGCGCTTCCTGCTCATAGCCGGGGAAGACGGCCAGCCTTGGGTCGAGGCGGCCCGGGCGCTGGCGGCTGCCGGTCAGCCGGTTGACGCGCTGCGGATCGGCCACGTCGAGGGCGACCGGTTCGACGCCAGGAGCCTCTGGGCTCGCCACCGCGGGATATCCCGCGAGGGCGCGGTGCTGGTGAGGCCCGACCGGTTCGTCGCCTGGCGCAGCCCCGGGGCCGCAGATGACCCGACGGCCGAGCTGGGCTCGGCGCTGGACGCCGTGCTCGCGAGCGCCTGAGCGGCGCGCCTGCGCTAGGAGGCGGCGCGGATCGGGTTGGTGACCGTTCCCAGGCCGTCGACCTCGACCTGGACGGTGCTTCCATCCCTCAGGAAGATCCCCTGGATTCCGCCGACGCCGGCCGGGGTCCCGGTGGCGATGATGTCGCCGGGGAGCAGCGTCATCGTGCGCGACAGCCACGCAACGGTCGCGGCCACGCCGAAGATCATCTCGCTTGTATTGCCCTCCTGGACGACCTCGCCATCGAGGTAGGTGCGCAGCCCGAGGGACTGCAGGTCGCCGGCCTCGTCGAGGGTGACCAGGGCCGGGCCGCAGGGAGCGAAGGTGTCGAGAGCCTTGCCGGAGGTCCAGAGGGGGTTCTCGAGCTGGAGGGTGCGGGCGCTCACGTCGTTGAAAGGCATGGCCCCGGCCACGTAGTCGAGCGCCTCGGCTTCGCTGACGCGGTGCGCCTCGCGGCCGATCACGACGGCCAGCTCGGCCTCGTAGTCGACGTGCTCGCCGTGGACGACCGGGAGGACGATCTCGTCGCGGTCCCCGATCAGTGAGTTGGCGAACTTGGCGAACCACATCGGGTTCTCCGGAATCTCCTTGTTCGCCTCCGCGGCGTGGTCGCGGTAGTTGAGCCCGAGGCAGATGATCTTCTGCGGGTCGGGAACCGGGGCCAGGAGGTTCGCGTCGGCCACGGGGATTCGGTCGGTCACCCCGGCGCCGGCGGAACCGAGGCTGGCGAGGCCGTCGGCGTCGAGCGCTTCGAGGATCCCGCGGACGCTGGGGGCCGGAGCCCCCGCTGCCTCGGCGTCGACGATCTCCTCGTCGAGGAGGATGCCGGCCCGGGGACCATTGCCTGAGTCATAGGTGACCAATCGCATGGCGCGGAAGTGTATACAGTTGCTGCATGGTTTCCCGAATCGGTCACATGGGGCTCCGGGTTCGCAACCTTGACGAGGCCGTGGCCTTCTTCTCAGACGTCCTGCTCCTCCAGGAGACCCTGCGGGAGCCCGGCCGGTCGTTCATGACCTGCAACGACCGCCACCATGAACTGATCCTGATCGAGGGAAGCAAGGACGGCTGTGACCACGTCGGCCTCGAGGTCGACGGACCGGAGGCGCTCGAAGAGACCCTCGCCAGCGCCGAGGCCGCCGGTGGAAGGCGCCTCGGACCGGTCACCGGCGAGCCCGGCATCGCCGGCGGCGAGTTCATCCAGGGGCCGGGCGGCCATGTCTTCAAGCTCTTCTACGGGATGGAGACCGTCGCGGCCCCGGAGCCCGAGCCCACCGGCGTGCGGCCATCCCGGTTCGAGCACGTGGCGCTCAAGCTCGTAAACCCGGCGCCGATGGAGCGCTTCCTCTCCGAAGGGCTCGGCTTCGAGTTCTCTGACCGCATGGGCGGAAAGATGGCTTCCTGGTGGCACTGCGACCCCGACCACCACGGAATCGCCCTCCAGCGCGCTCCGGTCAACCAGCTCCACCACCACGCCTGGACCCAGCCCGACCTCAACGCCCAGGGCGCGACCGCAGACCGCCTGGCCGCCCGCGGCCAGACCCTTCACTGGGGCCCGGGGCGCCATGGGCCCGGGAACAACCACTTCATCTACTTCAAGGGCCCGTCGGGCGCGCTGATCGAGTGTTGTTCGGATATCGCCCAGTTCGTCCCCGGCTCGACCTACGAGCCCAAGGACTGGACCTTCCGCCCGGTGTCGGTAAGCCAGTGGGGCGGGGTCACGCCCCCGCGCTTCCTGCTCGCCGGCGCGCCGCTCGTCCACGGCTGAGGTGGCGGGGCGCAGGCCGGGGGCGCCGAGCCCCCAGGAACGAAGGAGCACCGGCTACGTCTACGACCAGCTGCGCTCGATGGTGCTCGGCGGCGAGCTGCCGGCCGGGAGTCCCGTCTCCCAGGCGTCGCTGGCCGAGGAGCTGGGGGTTAGCCGTACGCCGCTGCGCGAAGCAGCGAGGCTGCTGCAGAACGAGGGGCTTCTCGTCGGCGAGCCCAACCAGCGGCTGCGCGTTGCCGAGGTTTCGCTCGAGGACCTTGACCAGCTTTACGCCGTCCGCGTCGCTACCGAGGCGCTTGCGCTCCGGGTAGCGGTCCCGCGAATGGGAGAAGTGCAGGTGGACGCGATCGAGGAAGCGCTGGAGCAGATCGGCGAGAGGGCGGTGGCCGGCGGCGATTTCGACGAGGCTCACCGGCGGTTTCACCGCCTGCTCGTGGAGCCTGCGGGGGAGAGGTTCGCTTCACTTGCCCAGACCTCGTGGGACCACACCAGCCGCTACCGGGTGGCCTACCTCTCAGCGGTCCCCGACGTCTCGGGCGCCCTCCTCGACGCCCAGCACGACCACCGCAGGATTACGGAGGCGGTCCGCGCCGGTGACGGGCCGACGGCGGCACTCGCCCTCGCCGATCACTATGGGCGCACGGCCCGCGGCGTCTTCGAGGCCGTAGATGGCGACTTCACGCCGGCTGCGCTCGACGAGGCGATCGCCTCGGTGCGCCTGGCCCTCGGGGCCTGACCGCCGAACGGCCGGTCCGGCCGGCGCTGCAGCCCACTAACCGGGGCCTGAGGAGACTGCGGAGAAAGAGGGGCAGCCGCGGCGCCCCGGTGGCCCGGGACGCCGCGGTCTGCGCTCCCCGCCGCCTGGTCCGCCGTGCGGGCCGAGGCGGGAGCGCCCTTGCGGGCGCGAGGGCGCTCAGCCCTCCTTGACTGCCTTCTTGAACGCGCCGAGGGCCGAGAACTTCGGCGCCTTGCTGGCGGCGATCTGGATGGTTGCGCCCGTGGCGGGGTTGCGCCCCGTGCGAGCCTTGCGGTGGGCGACGGTGAACTTCCCGAAGCCCGCGAGGTTCACTTCGCCGCCGCCGGCAACCTCGCTGACGATGGCGTCAAGCGCGGCGTCCACCGCGCGGCCGGCCTCGGCCTGGGTGGTACCGGTCTGTTCGGCGACCTTCTGAGCCAGTTCCTGCTTGTTCACAGCTTCTCCTTAGTGTTGGGAACCTGGGCGCAAAGCTAAAGAGCAAGCCGGTCGTATTGGCGGTTTTCTGGCGATTTGGGCCCCAAAACCCCGGAAATTGGGGCAATCAGGATGGTGTGGGCTGAGGGGTCGTGACCCCCAAACCCCGGATTACCGGGCTCTGTGGGTAAGGGAGACAGGGACCGGTGTGCCCACGTGGTCCCGGCATGCGGCACCTGTCGGGGCACCGGTATGCCGAAGGCTCAGCCGCCGCAGGCCTTGTCGGCGTCGCGGCCAGCGACCTGGACGTCGACCTGGTTCTGGCTGACGCCCTGGAGCTCCTTGTCGATCTTGTCGATCTCGCCCTTCTTGGCTAGAGCCGAAGCTTCGCTCAGCGTATTGGCGGTCTGGTCGAGAGCGCCGGCGAAGTCGTTCAGCTTGGACTGACAGTCGCCGCTCGCGTCGCCGGCGAGCTTCTTCACGTACCCGCTCACCTCGGTCACCTGGTTGGCGGACCGGTCGAGCGCCTTGCCGAGGCACTCCCCGATGCCCTTGAGGCCCTCTTTCTTGATCTTGTCCTCGGTCGCGCAGGCGGTGGCCTGATCCCCGGCCTTTGCCAGCTGCGACTGAAGGTTCACCGCCTGCTCGTTGAGGCCCGCCCTCTCCTGCTGGTTGAGGGTCGAGCTGCCGCACCCCGCGACCACCACTGCAGCCAGGGCGAGGGTTAAACCGAACACAGGCTTTTTGGTGAACATTGGATTACTGACCATACCGGGCCTGACCGACGCCGGTTGCACCCGGGCGAGCCGGTACGCTCCCGCCGCGTGGCCGGGACGGTGCTCAGCTTCAACGGGGTAAGCAAGTCGTACGGCTCGGTGAAGGCCGTCGACGACCTCAGCTTCGCCGTCGAGGCTCAGAGCGTTACCGGGCTGCTTGGTCCCAACGGCGCCGGCAAGTCCACCGTCATGAAGCTCTGCCTGGGGCTCGCCCGCGCCCGCGAGGGCGAGATCGAGCTCTTCGGAGCTGCTCCACGCACCCGAGCCTTCCGGACGGCGGTGCGGCGGACCGGCTCGCAGATCGAGCTCCCAGCGCTCTACGACCGGGTGAGTGCCCGCCGCAACCTCGAGATTCACGGCGCCGGGTTCGGCATAAAGCGGCGGGATCCCTGGATAGGCCAGGTTCTCGAACTGGTTGGGCTGTCGGGTCGCTCCGAGGACCGGGTAAAGGGCTTCTCGATGGGGATGCGCCAGCGCCTCAGCCTCGGCCTGGCGATCCTCAACCGGCCCGAGCTGATCATCCTCGATGAGCCGGTGAACGGCCTCGACCCGTCGGGTGTTGTCGAGATTCGGGAGCTGATCCGTTCGCTTCCGTCGGGCGGGACGACGGTGCTCGTCTCCTCGCACCTGCTCGACGAGATCGAGCGCACCGTCGACCGCGTCCTGATTATCCGCGATGGAAAGCTGGTCACCGAGGGTGCGATCGACGAGATCGTCTCCAGCGGCTACACGCTCGTCCAGGTCGCCAGGCGCGAGGCGCGCGACGCGGTGGACGTTCTCACCGCCTACGGAATGGGGGCGACCGCCGGCGCGGGCGGAACGGTGCGGGTCGACACCGGGGGCCGGCCGGCCTCGGACGTAGCCAAGGCCCTCGCCGACGCTGGCATCTACCCGACCGAGCTGCGGCCCGAGCACAACGACCTGGAGAGCGCGTTCCTGGGCCTGGTCGACGACGGAGGGGCCGATGCTCAGGGTTGAGCTGCTCAAGATCCGCCGACTGCCGACCCCCCGCTGGGTCTTCATCGTCACCTTCATCGCCGTGCTCGTGGCCTCCGCCCTGGTGATCGGCCTGAAGCCGACCGGCCAGGACGTCAACTGGTACGTCGACGGGCCCAAGCTGGCCGGAGAGATCATGGGCCCGGTCGGGGCGATCATCCTCGGGGCCTGGATCGCCGGCCTGGACTTCGCCAGCAGGACGATCCGCCTGAGCGCGACCATGCAGCCCAGCCGGGGACGGCTCCTGGCGGCAAAGCTTGCCGCGGCGGTGATCATGGTCGTCGTCTTCTCGGTCTTTGCCTTCGGGCTGGCCTTCGGCGCCGTGAAGGGCTGCACGCTCTACGGCGACGTTCCCTTCTCCGTCGAGGCGCAGTTGCGCGACTTCGGGGGGCTCGCCCTGCAGGCGGCGCTCTGGGGGCTGCTCGGGTTCTGCTTTGCCCTGCTGCTGCGCAGCTACATCGCCGGCCTGGTGATCACGCTCGTGCTCGGCATCGGCGTCGACAGCCTTCTGCAGCTGATCCCAACGGTCGGCCGCTACATGTTCGGCTCGGCGACGACGTCGCTGGCCGACTCGATCGCCCAGCGCAGCGCGGAGTTCCCGGTCCCCGAGGCGGCCGGAGTGGCGGCGGCCTGGCTGGTGGTCCTTTTCGTGCTGGGGGCGATCCGCTTCCGGCGCGGCGACCTGGCCTGAACGGCTCGCGCCGGCTCAGTCCTCGTCGTGCTGGCCACTGGCGATCGCGGCCTGTAGCTGCTCCATGACCGCGGGATCGCGGAGGGTGGTTACGTCTCCCATCTCGCGCCCGTCGGCGATGTCGCGCAGCAGCCGGCGCATGATCTTTCCGGAGCGGGTCTTGGGCAGGTCGTCGGCCCAGATGAGCCGCTTGGGCCGGGCAAACTTGCCGATCCTCTCGCCGACGTGCTCGCGGATCTCGGCCTCCATCTCCGCGTCGCCCTCGTAGTTGCCCTCGAGGGTTACGAAGGCGACGATCGCCTGCCCGGTCAGCTCGTCCTGCTCGGCGACCACCGCCGCCTCGGCCACGGCGTGGTGGGCGACGATCGCCGACTCGATCTCCGCGGTCGAGAGCCTGTGCCCGGAGACGTTGATCACGTCGTCGACGCGGCCGATCACCCAGAAGTAGCCGTCGTCGTCGCAGCGCGAGGCGTCCCCGACGAAGTAGGTCTCCGGCCCGAACCGCTTCCAGTAAGTCTCCACGTAGCGCTCGTCGTCGTGGTAGAGCGTGCGCAGCATCGAGGGCCACGGGCGGGTCAGCGCCAGCAGTCCCTGCGGGCCGCCCGGGTCGATCGGGTTGCCGTCCTGGTCGAGCACCTTCGCTTCGACGCCGGGCAGCGGGCGGGTGGCGGAGCCGGGCTTGGCCGCGATCACCGCCGGCAGCGGGCTGATCATGATCGAGCCGGTTTCGGTCTGCCACCAGGTGTCAACGATCGGGCAGCGCCCCTGGCCGATCACCTCCCAGTACCAGAGCCAGGCCTTCGGGTTGATCGGCTCCCCGACCGACCCGAGCAGCCTCAGCGAAGAGAGGTCGAACTTCGCCGGGATGTCGGCGCCCCACTTCATGCAGGCGCGGATGGCGGTCGGCGCCGTGTAAAAGGTCGTCGCCTTCGAGCGCTCGATCAGCTCCCACCAGATCCCCTTGTGCGGGTAGTCGGGGGCGCCTTCGTACATGACGCTGGTCGCGGCGTTGGCCAGGGGGCCATAAACCATGTAGGAGTGGCCGGTGATCCAGCCGACGTCGGCCGAGCAGAACCAGACGTCGCTTTCGGGCTTTAGGTCGAAGACCTCCTTCTGGGTGAACGCCACGCCGGTCAGGTAGCCGCCGGTTGTGTGGAGGATCCCCTTCGGCTTGGCGGTCGAGCCCGACGAGTAGAGGATGAAGAGCGGGTGCTCTGCCGGCAGCGGCTCCGCCGGGCACTCGGGGTCGGCCGCGGCACAGGCCTCGTCGAGCCAGACGTCGCGGCCCTCGGTCATTGGGGTCTCGGTCCCCGTGTGGCGCACGACGAAGATCGTCTCCAGGTCGTCCAGGTCGCCCATCGCCTCGTCGACGTCGGCCTTGACCGGGGCGGTCTTCCCCTTGCGCCGGGCGCCGTCGGGAACGAAGAGCGCCTTGGCGTGGGAGAACTCCATCCGCTCGCGCACCGAGTCGGTCGAGAAGCCACCGAAGACGACGTTGTGGGGGGCGCCGATCCGGGCGCAGGCCAGCATCGCCACCACCACCTCGGGGATCATCGGCAGGTAGATCCCGACCACGTCGCCGGCCTTGATTCCCCTGGCCTTGAGGGCGTTGGCGGTCCTCTTCACGTCGGCGAGCAGCTCGGCGTAGGTGACCTCGCGCTCCTCTCCCTCTTCGCCGTACCAGTAGTAGGCGACCCGGTCGCCCAGGCCGGCCTCGACATGCCGGTCGAGGCAGTTGTGCGAGGCATTCAGCTCCCCGTCCTCGAACCACTTGTAGAAGGGGGCGTTGGAGGCGTCCAGCCCGGTCGTGAAGTCCCGGAACCAGTCGAGCTCGCGGGCGCGCTCGCACCACCAGGCCTCCGGGTCGGCCTCCGCCTCGGCGTAGATGTCAGGGGAGTTGATCTGCGCCGCGGCCACGAATTCGGCCGGGGGCTCGAACAGCTCCTGGCCCAATAGCTCCTCCAGGCGATCTTCCAGCGGACTCTGGTTGTTGTCGGCCTCACCCATCTTGAACCTCCGGTCTACCTCCCTTGACGGGCGCGATCGTATACCCGGCCGGGCTGCGGGCCAATCGGCACCAGCTCGTGCTGCGAGGATTGGGCCATGGCCAACCGGCTGGGAGCAGAAAGCTCGCCCTACCTCCTGCAGCACGCCGGCAACCCGGTGGACTGGTATCCGTGGGGGCCGGAGGCGCTCGAGCGGGCGCGCGAGGAGGGGAAGCCGATCCTCGTCTCGATCGGCTACTCGTCGTGCCACTGGTGCCACGTGATGGAGCACGAGTCCTTCGAGGACCCGGAGGTCGCCCGCTTCATGAACGAGCACTTCGTCTGCATCAAGGTCGACCGAGAGGAGCGCCCGGACGTCGACGCGATCTACATCGACGCCTGCACGGCGATGACCGGGCAGGCCGGTTGGCCGCTGAACGCCTTCCTGACCCCCGACCAGGTGCCCTTCTACGCGGGAACCTACTTCCCCCCGGCCGACCGGCCGGGAATGCCGTCATGGCGCCGGGTCATGGAGGCCGTGGTCGACGCGTGGGAGAACCGCCGTGAGGAGATCGAAGCCGAGTCTGGCCGCACCCGGGAGCAGCTCTCGGGGGCGGCGAGGCTGCGGGCTCCGGAGACCGGAATCGACGGGGCCGAACTCGACGCTGCGGTCGAGCGTCTCCGGGAGGCCTTCGATCCCGTCAACGGCGGTTTCGGCGCCGCGCCGAAATTCCCGCCGGCCTCCCAGGTCGAGTTCCTGCTGGCCCGTGGCGAGCATTCGATTCCCCGGCTGACCCTCGCCTCCATGGCATCGGGCGGGATCTTCGACCAGGTAGGAGGCGGCTTTGCCCGTTACTCGGTCGACGCCCGCTGGGTGGTCCCGCACTTCGAGAAGATGCTCTACGACAACGCCCTCCTGGCCCGCGCCTACCTCCACGGCTGGCAGGCCCTCGGCGAGGAGCGTTTCCGCGAGGTCTGCGAGATGACGCTCGACTGGGCCCTGCGGGAGATGCGCGGTCCGGAGGGGGGCTTCTATTCGGCCCTCGACGCCGACAGCGGTGGCGGCGAGGGGCTCTTCTACACCTGGACCCCTGACGAGCTGCTGGAGGTGCTGGGAGAGGAGTCCGGCGCCGAGGCGATCGCCTGGTTCGGGGTCACCGCGGAAGGCAACTTCGAGGGCCGAAGCGTCCTCGTGCTCGCCGGCGACCCGGACCCCGGGGAGCTGGCCGCGGTCCGCTCACGGCTGCTCGAAGCCCGCTCGGTCCGGGAGCGGCCGGGCCTGGACGACAAGCGCCTTACCGCCTGGAACGCGCTGATGGCCAGGGCCCTCGCCGAGGCGGGAGCGGCTCTCGGGCGCGACGATTACCTCTCGGCCGCCGAATCGTGCGCCGACTTCCTCCTGGGGGAGATGGTCGAGCGCCCCGCGGATGGCCCGCTTTGCCTGAAGCGCACATGGAAGGACGGTGAGGCAAAGCTGAACGGCTACCTGGAGGACTACGCCTTTCTCGTCGAGGCGCTCGTCTCGCTCTACGAGGCGACATTCGACAGCCGCTGGCTCGCGGCGGCCAGCGAGGTCGCCGACGCGATGGCAGAGCGGTTCTGGGATCCGGCCGAGGGCGGCTTCTTCTCGACCGCCTCGGACCACGAGGAACTGATTGCCCGTCGTAAGGAGATCGACGACAACCCGATCCCCTCGGGCAACTCCGCGGCGGCGCTCGGCCTCCTTCGGCTCTGCGGGCTAACGGCCGAGCCTCGCTACCGCGAGCAGGCCGACCGCACGCTCGCCCTCCTGGGCCAGGTGGCCGTCCGCCACCCGCAGTCGTTCGGCCACGCGCTGCTCGGCCTGGACTGGCAGCTGGGGGCGGCGCGCGAGGTGGCGCTGGCCGGGGACGACGGCACGCTTGCCGCCGTCGTGCGCGGCGCCTTCCGGCCGCGCCTGGTCCTCGCCGGTGGCGACGCCGAGGGCGTGCCTCTCCTCGCCGGCCGGGAGGCCGCAGGCGGCCGGCCTTCGGCCTACGTCTGCGAGGGCTTCACCTGCGCGCGCCCGGTGGGCGAGCCCGCCGAGCTTGAAGAGCTGCTGGCTACTTGACGCGGAAGGCGCCGCGCATGAACGGGTGGACGCGGCAGAAGTAGGTGAAGGTGCCCTTCTTGGTGCCTGCCGGCATCGACCAGTCGGCGCGGTTGGCGGCAGCGGTAATCCCGATGGGACCGAAGCCGAGCTCGCCGGAGTCGACCTGCTTGGCGTCGGCCAGCGGGTAGCTGATTCCCGAGCTCCTGTTGCAGGGCGCCTTACACGGGGTGACGGTGTGGAAGATCTCGCGGAGCGGGTCGCGGTTCACGAACTTCAGCTGCTTGCCCGGGCGTACGACCGGGGGGCGGCCCTTGCGTCCCGGAATCGAGAGGTCGCCCTGCTGGTAGAGGAAGTCCTTGATGGTGACCGAGCGGAGCTTCGGCCCGTCCTTGAGCTTGCGCGGGTCGGCGAGGCCGGGGTTCGGCCGGCCGCCGGTGTCCCGGTTCTCCTTCAGCTCGCCGTGGGTAAGGACCTCGGTCTGGTCGGGCGCGGTCTCGAACGGGTCGATGCCCCCGTCGGGCTTGGTGGTGACCATCGCGGGGGAGATCGCCATCGACTCGTACCAGGCTGCCCGGGTCGTGTCGTAGGTGCCCTGGACGCTCAGGATGTCGCCCCGCTTGAGCGCGATCCGCCACTTGTCGGTGGGGACGCCCATTGAGACGTTCCATGAGGTGAACTTCGCGCGGCCGTAGTAGTAGGCGTTGGAGCGGAAGAGCTTCACGGTGCGGTCGCCGCGCGTCAGGAAGAGCTCGGTGTACAGGCCGCCGGGGTGAAGGTGGCCGGCGGTACCGACCAGGGTGCCGTCCTGGCGGATGACCCGGCGGTTGCGGCCCGCCAGCGAGGCCGAGGTGTCCTGCGGGTAGGTGAGCTTGCCGGCGACGCCCTCGCCCTTCTTGACGTCGAAGACGGGATAGGCCATCCCGCCCATCGCGTCGACGAACTCGGTCTGGACCTCCTTGATGGAGGCGGCGGCCGGCGCCGAGTCGGGGAGGAAGTCGAGGTCCATCTCGACCCACACCTTCTCCGGCGTGGCGGTGAGGTTGTGGATCATGTGGTTTAGGAGCCAGCGCTGGTCGGTGGTGTAGCGGTAGCCGTAACCGGTGGGGGGGAGGATCGAGGTCTTCTCTTCGCCGGCAGCGAAGGTGATGCGACTGTCGGCGAGCCAGACGGCGTGGTGGAGGTGGATCTCGTCGACCGGCGGCGTGCTTCCGTCCATGCGCTTGAGGTTCGGGCGGAAGCCGACGATCCAGCCGTTCTCCTCGGGGCGCTCCCCGGCCTTGTTGAGGTAGTCGTAGAGGTTGAGGTTCTGCCCGGGCTTAACGTTCAGGGGAAAGCGGTAGGTCTTGGTGACCGTTCCCTCGGGCAGAGCCGGCTTCTCGACCGGCGGGGGCGACTGCGCCGCGGCGAGCGCCGGCAGCGCAAAGGAAGCCGCGCAGGCGGCAACGGCAGCTCTCGTCAGGACCCTCCCCATGCGAAGCATTGCGGGAAGTGTAACCCGCGGGCTTACCGAGCGATGCGGTTTGGCGCGCCGGCGGCTGCGCCTGCGCTTCCGGGCGCCCCGAGCGCGTCGCCGGGCGGAGCCTCGACCATCGCGGCCAGCTCCTCACCACCCAGCGCGTGAACGTCGCAGACGGTTCCCAGCCGCACGAGCGCGCGGGTCTCCTCGGCGATGTCGCCCTCGCGGATGCGGAGCACTACGCGCAGGTCGTCGCGGGCCGCCCGGGCGGCCACCGCGATCTCGACGTTGGCGAGCTCGTTGGAGGTGACGGCGGCCAGGGCCCTCGCCCTGCCGGCGCAGACGCTGCGCAGCACGCCGCGGTCCTCGCCGTGCCCGATCACCACCGGGATCCCGTAGCCCCGTGCGAGCCGGACGTTCGGCGCGTCGGGGTCGACCTCGATGCCGACCACCGGCACGTTCATCTCGCGGAGCATGGTGCAGAGCCGCAGGCCGACCTGGCCCAGGCCGATGACGATCACGTGGTCCCGTCGGGGGATCGACCGTCGCCCGAAGACGGTGGCCAGGCGCGGGTCGAGCAGCCTCTGCACCAGGCCGGCGGTGAACATCGCCGCGAAAGCGATGGTGAGGAGCATCGCGCCGGCCGAAAAGAGCTTCAGCCAACCCGGCCCGGTCGAGACCTCGGGTTCGGCGGCGACCGTGGTGAGGGTTTTCGCCGCGCCGTAGATCGAGTCGATGGCGCCGAGCCCCAGGACCGTGCCCAGCAGGATCGAGTCGATGACGAAGATCGCCAGGAGACCGAAGAGGCCGGCCAGGAGGATCCTCGCGCCCGCATAGGTGGGGTTGACCGAGCCGACCAGCTGATCGAACGCCCTGACCGGCCAGGCGGGCCGTCGCGGCGGCTCCCCGCCGAGGCAGGCGTCGGCGAGCGTCGGGGCGGCGATGTCGGCCAGGGAGACGACCCGGCAGCCCGGGACCGAGCGGCGCAGCTCGCCGGCGACGGTGCGGTCGAAGACGGTGACCACGAGCGGGATGCCCGGCCGGAAGTGCTCGACGATCAGGGCCAGGCGCAGGGCGACTACGTCGTCCCGGGTGACCACCGCCACCGAGTCGGGCCCCGCCTCCAGCTCGCGGCGGACCGCGCGGTCGCCGGGGTCGCGAAGGACCGTCAGCCCGGCGCCGTGGCGGCGCAGCGCTTCGCCGGTGGCGGCCCCGAGGGCAGAGCCGTCGGTGAGCAGGAGGGTCCTCACCGACCGAACCTACACCCCGGCCGGAGTACGGTCGCGAGGCGGGCGCCCGGCCGTCATGCGGATGAGAGGACTCGAACCTCCACGGAGTCGCCTCCACACGGTCCTGAACCGTGCGCGTCTACCAATTCCGCCACATCCGCGCGGCCGGCCGGCGACAATAGCACCGGCCCGTTGCTAGCCTTGCCCGCGACCTAGCCGCCATCGTCTAGGGGACTAGGACGCCGCCCTCTCACGGCGGAAACAGGGGTTCGAATCCCCTTGGCGGTACTTCCCGAAGCGCCTTCTCAGTCGCGGAAGCGGCCCGGTTCCCAGAGCGGCTCGTCGCCGGCGTTGGCGCCGCGGCTGAGGATGAAGAGGAGGTCGGAGAGGCGGTTGAGGTAGCGGACCGTCTCCGGGTTGGCCCCATCGACCTGCAGGGTGCGCCGCTCGGCGCGCCGGCAGACCGTTCGGCATACGTGAAGCTGGGCGGCGGCCGGAGTGCCGCCGGGGAGGACGAACGACTTGAGCGGCTCGAGGCCGGCGTTCACCTCGTCGCAGCGCTCCTCCAGCCAGGCGACCTGTTCGGGGAGGACCCGAAGCTTGTCGTCCCCACCCTCGCTTCCCGGGACAGAGAGGTCGGCGCCGACGTCGAAAAGGTCGTTCTGCACATGGCGCAGCCACCCGGCGTACTGGGCGGGCAGCCCCTCGACGGTGAGCGCGACGCCGATCTGGGCGTTCAGCTCGTCGACCGTTCCGTAGGCCTCGATGCGCTCGTCGGTCTTGGGAACCCGGCTCATGTCGCCGAGGTGGGTCTCGCCGTCGTCGCCCAGGCGCGTGTAGATCTTGGTCAGGTTGACGGTCACCGGTCGAGCGTACCGGTCGTGTAGGGTGAGCCGCGATAGGGCCGGTGGTGAAGGGAAGTCCGGTGAAAGACCGGCGCGGACCCGCCACTGTGACCGGGTGAGGCCAGCCGCATGAGGCCACTGGCGCGACGAGCGCCGGGAAGGCGCGGCAGGTAGGCCCGGGAGCCAGGAGACCTGCCTCCGGCCAAAGGCACATAGACCCTCGTGGAAAGGGGTTGCTCATGTTCAGCAGCAAGAGAAGGACCGGCATTGCCGTGGCCTGCGCCGCGGTCGTCTCGGTGGCGGTTCCCGCCGGCGCTATGGCGTCGGTGAAGGTCGACCTCCGGGTTGAGGGCGCGTCGAAGACGCTCCTGGAGAGGGCGGTAGCGGCGAGCCCAGCGACGCTCCGTTCGAACGTCGGTCCCAACCAGGGTCGATTCCCCTGCGACGTCGTCGAGAACGGCGGCTCGGGCAAGCGCGCGGCCACGCCGATCTCGGCCCTCGCCCCGACCCGGCTGAAGCTGGGGCTCAACTGGTACCCGGAGTACACCGGATTCCTGGTCGAGTCGATCGCCGCGGAGGACCCGGCCGACCCGGCCTACTGGGACTTCTGGGTCAACGGGAAGGGCGCGGTCGAGCTCGAATACCTCGGCGGGTGCCAGCTCGGCCTGAAGAAGGGCGACTCGGTGGTCTGGGCGGTGACCGACGGGTCCCAGTCTCTCCTCGTCCTCAAGTCATCCGGGGCGCGGACGTCCCCCTCCGTGAAGCTGACGGCCACCAACGGGGCGACCGGCGCCCCGGTGGCCGGCGCGAAGGTGGGGCGGCTGACGACCGGCGCCGACGGCACGGTCGAGGTCCCGCGTCCCTCCCGGGGGTCGGTTCGCGTGAAGGCGACCGCCGACGGCTTCGTCCGTTCCAACGCCGTCAGGGTCAGCGCCCGCCGCCGCTGATGCTGCGCTGGCTCCCCGGTCCGCTGGCAGTGCTGGCCCTCACGGGCGTGGCGGGCTGCGGGCCGGGGGCCGGCCCTGGCGACGGGCAGGTTTCGCTGACCGTCACCCGCGACTTCGGCAGCCAGGAGCTCATCTCGAAGTCGGTCAAGGGCCTTCCGGAATCCGAGACGGTGATGAGGCTGCTGGGAGCGGAGGCGAAGCTCACGACCCGCTACGGCGGCGGCTTCGTCCAGTCGGTCGACGGCCTGAAGGGCGGCAGGCGCGACGGGCGCCCGGTGGACTGGTTCTTCTTTGTCAACGGGCGCGAAGCCCCGAAGGGCGCTGCCGCGACGAAGGTCAGGCCCGGCGACGCCATCTGGTGGGACTTCCGCGACTGGGGAGAGGCGACGAACGTGCCGGCGGTGGTCGGCTCGTTCCCGGAACCGTTCCTCCACGGCCCGGGCACCGAGAAGAAGCTCCCGGTGAGGGTCGAGTGCATTGAGGTCGGGTCCGGGCCGTGCCGCGCCGTATCCCGTGCGCTGGCCGAGGAGGAGATACCCGTCGCGACGCAGGCCTTCCGCTCGCAGGTGGCCGACGAGACGATCCGCGTACTGGTCGGCCAGTGGCGCCAGCTCAGGGACGAGACGTCGATCCTGCCCATCGAGGAGGGCCCGCGCGCAAGCGGGGTCTACGCTCGGCCTTCGCCCTCCGGCGACGAGATTTCGCTCCTGCGCCCGGACGGCAGCACGGCCAGGACCTTTGAGGCCGGCGCAGGGATCGTCGCTGCCACGGCCTCCGGGGAGGCTCCGCCGGTCTGGGTCGTGGCGGGAACCGACGCTGCGGGCCTGACGGCCGCCGCTGCGGCGTTCAACGCCAGGAGCCTTCGTAACCGCTACGCCGTGGTGGTCGAGGGGTCGCGGGTGATCGGCGCTCCCCAGGAGAGTGGCGGCCGGTGAGGCCGCCGGTCGCCCTCGGTCCCCTCGGAGGCGCCAGGGCGGCCCTCGCGGCCTCCTGGGGGCTTCTGCTCGTGGCCTTCGCCCTCGTCTGGTCGAGCCCGATCGTCCTTGTCGCCGTCGGGCTCGCCGTCGCCGCGTCGGCGGCGCTCTGCGGCGTGGGCGGCGACCTCGCCCGGGCCGCCCGCTTCTCCGTCCCGCTCGTGGTGACGATGGCCCTGATCAACGCGCTGGTGGTCCGTGACGGGGAGACGGTCATCTGGCGCTTCGGCGAGCTGCCGGTCGCCGGCCAGGTCGACCTGACGGCGGAGGCGCTCGCCTACGGCCTGGTCCTCGGCCTGCGGATCGTCGTGATCGTCAGCGCCTTCGCGCTGCTGGTGGCCGTGGTCGATGCCGACGAGGTGCTGCGCAAGATGCGCCGGCCGGCGTTTCGCTCGGCGCTGACCGCCACGCTGGCCACACGGATGGCCGGGGTGCTCACCCGCGACGCGAGGCGGATGAACGACGCCCGCCGGGCCCGCCCGGCAGCCGACGGTCCCGGGCGGATGGCGCTGGTGCAGGCGGTGGCCACGGGAGCGCTCGACCGGGCCGTCGACGTCGCGGCGACCCTGGAGCTTCGCGGCTACGCGACGCGCGGGCCGGTCGTCGCCGGTCGCGAGCCGTGGTCGCGCGACGACCAGGCGGTCGCAGCCTCCGCGCTGATGCTCGCCGCGCTGATGGCCTGGGGGGTCGTGTCCGAGGTCGCCTCTCTCCAGCCCTATCCGACATTCTCGATGGACGCCGGAGTGGTCGAGGCCGCCTTCGCCGCGGCGCTCTTCGTTGTCGCCGTCCTGCCGCTGGCCCTGGTCGTCCGGGAGGGGAGGCGGCGATGACCGTCCTGCGGGTCGAGAACCTCAGTTACCGGTACCCGGGCGCAGATGCCCCGGCGCTCGACTCTGTCTCCCTCGAGGTCGAGCCCGGTGAGTTCGTGGTCTGCACCGGGCTTTCGGCCTCCGGAAAGTCGACTCTCCTGCGCGCCGCCTGCGGGCTGGTGCCCCACTTCCACGGCGGCGGCGTCTCCGGGCGGGTGACCGTCGGCGGCCTCGACACCCGCGAGCACCAGCCCGGCGACCTGGCTGCGGTTGCCGGGACGCTTCTCCAGGACCCCGAGACCCAGGTGGTGATGGGGACCGTCGGCGCGGAGCTGGCCTTCCCGCTGGAGAACCAGGGGCTCGGACCCTCGGCCGTGGCGCGCGGGGTCGAGGAGGTTGCCCTTGCCCTCGGGATCGGCGAGCTACTCGAACGTCCCGTCTCCGAGCTGTCCGGCGGCGAGCTCCAGCGGGTGGCCCTGGGGGCGGCGCTGGTTACCAGGCCGCCGCTCGTTCTCCTCGACGAGCCCGCCTCGCAGCTCGACCCGGTCGCGGCCGATGAGCTGATCTGGCTGCTGCGCCGGCTCAACGAGGAGTGGGGGACCGCGGTGCTGCTGGTCGAGCACCGGCTCGAGCGCTGCCTGGCCCACGCCGACCGGGTGATCGTCCTGGACAGCGGCCGGCTGGCCTTCGACGGCGAGCCGCGCGCGATGCTCGAGTGGGCGGCGCAGCACGAGCCCCCGCTCCAGACACCGGCTGCACGACTCTTCGAGCGGGCCGGCCTGGTTCCGGCGCCGACCGGCGTGCGCGAGGCGCGAGCGACCCTTCGCGACCACGGCCTGCTCGACGCCCTCCCGCCGGCGCCTCCGGCCGGCGACCCCGGCCCCGGCCGCAGGCGCCTCTCGCTGCGCCGCGCCCCGCGCCCGGAGGCGGCAGTCTCGGCGGGCGGGGCCTGGCTATCGCGACCGGGTGCAGGCGATGTCCTGCGGGCGGTCGACTTCGGGGTCGCCCCGGGCGAGACGGTCGCGCTGATGGGCCGCAACGGGGCCGGCAAGTCGACCCTGCTGCGGCTGCTCGCCGGTCTCGACCGGCCCGACCGCGGCCAGGTCCAGGCGTCCGGACCGGTCTACCTGCTGCTGCAGAACCCGGGCGACTACCTGCTCGCCGAGCGGGTCGGGGACGAGGCGGGGGAGGAGTCGCTCGCCCTCGCCGGGCTCGCCGACGCCGCCGAGCGCCACCCGCGCGACCTCTCCGGTGGCCAGCGCCAGCGGCTCGCCCTGGCCCTGATGATGGAGGGCGAGCCTCCGGCCGCACTCCTCCTCGACGAGCCGACGCGGGGGATGGACAGGGCGGCGCGCGGCGAGCTGGTCTCCAGGCTTCGGGCACTGGCGGCGTCCGGGGTGGGGATCGTCGTGGCCACCCACGACGCCGAGCTGGCGGCGGTGGCCGCCGACCGGGTGGTCCTGCTCTCGGGCGGCCGGCCGGTCGCCGACGCTCCCCCGTCGGAGGTGCTCAGCGGCGGCTGGCACTTCTCGACCGAGACGGCCCGGATCCTCGGGGGCGCCGGCGGCGCCTGCACGCCGGAGCAGGGCGGCGACCTGCTCCGCGGCGCGATGAGCGTGGAGGTGGCCCCGTGAGCTGGGAGCTGGTCTCGTTCGTCATCCTCGGTGCCGGCCTGGTGGCGGGCTTCGCCTGGTACGAGCGCAGCCAGCCAGGTTCGCGCATGCTCGCCCTGGTCGCGACGCTCGCGGCGCTCGCGGCGATCGGCAGGATCGCCTTCGCGCCGATACCCAACGTCAAGCCGACCACCGACATCGTCCTCATTGCCGGCCTGGTCCTGGGTGGAGCTCCCGGCTTCGTGGTCGGCTCGGTGGCGGCGCTGGCCTCCAACCTGCTCTTCGGCCAGGGCCCGTGGACCCCGTGGCAGATGGCCGCCTGGGGGCTCTGCGGGATCCTCGGCGCCCTCATCGGGCGGATGACCTCGCGGCAGGTCGGCCGGCTGCCGCTTGCCCTGGCCTGCGCCGGTGCCGGGCTGATGTTCGGCGCGATCATGGACGCCTCGATCTGGGTTACCTACGGCGGCGGCCAGGGGATCTCGCAGTACCTGGCGATCGCCGCCACCTCGCTGCCGTTCAACCTTGCCCACGCGGCCGGCAACTTCGTCTTCGCCCTGGCCTTCGGGCCGGCCCTGGTCCGGGCGCTCGCCCGCTTCCGCGACCGCATGGAGGTCAGCTGGGGGGAGTCGGCTCCCGCCGCCGCCGGTGCCGGCCGCGGAATCGCGGGGCCGGCCGTCCTCCTGCTCGCCGCGACGCTCTGCGCCGGGATGCTGGCCGCCCCCTTCGAGGCGGCCGCAGCGAGCGTGAAGCTCAAGGCGGCCCGATACCTGGTCTCCGCCCAGAACCGCGACGGGGGCTGGGGCCCGGCACCGGGCGCCCGCAGCAACGCGGTGCAGACCTCATGGGCCGTGGTCGGCCTGGCCGCCGCCGGATACGACCCGCTCCGCGTGAAGATGCGCGGCAGGACGCCGACCGCGCTGCTGCGCCGGTACGCCGAACGCTCCCGGAGCACGGCCGACATCGAGCGCACCGCGATCGCCCTGGCCGCGGCCGGCCTGCCGGCGTCGACCGGCGGGCTCTCTGCGCGCCTGCGCCGCAGCCAGAGGGCAGACGGCTCCTTCGCCGGGCTGATCAACCTCACCTCCTACGGCCTGATCGCCCTGCGTGCCTCCGGGCTCCCGGCCGGCAGCAGCAGGGTGCAGCGCGCCGCCCGGTGGATCGAGGCCAGGCAGAACTCCGACGGCAGCTTCAACTACGCGCGCCGCGGGGCGCCGGGAACCACCGACGACACGGCCGGAGCCCTCCAGGCCCTTGCCGCCGCGGGCCGGCGCGGATCGGCGTCCCGGGAGGCGCTCGACTACCTGATCTCGCGCCAGAACGGGGACGGCGGCTTTGCCTTCCAGCCGCCCGGCCGCTCGAACTCGCAGTCGACCGCCCTCACCGTCCAGGCGATGGTCGCCATGGGGAGCAACCCGGCGCTCAAGCGCCGCGCCAGCCGCTCGCCGCTCGGCTACCTCGGTGCCCGCCAGATGTCGAGCGGGCTGATCCGCTACTCGTCCACCAGCGCGGCGACCCCGGTCTGGGTCACCTCCCAGTCGCTCGCTGCCCTCGGAAGGCGCGCCCTCCCGGTCCGGATCCGCCGGTGAGAGTGCTCCCTCACGGCGGGCTTTTTCGCAATCCTTTAGCGTCCCGGCCTCGATGAGGGTCGGGGTTCCCAAGGAGACCGCCGAAGGCGAGCGCCGCGTGGCGCTGGTGCCGGAGGTCGCAGCCAAGCTAACCGGGCGCGGAATCGACGTCGTCGTCGAGCGCGGCGCCGGCGAGGCGGCGCTGATCCCGGACTCCGCCTTCACCGATGCCGGGGCAACGATCGGCGAGGCCTCCGAGGTGTGGGGCTCGGACGTGGTCGTCACGATCGCCCCACCGGCGCCCGCCCAGATCGCCTCAATGAACCGCGGCGCCCTGCTGATCGGCTTCCTGGCTCCCCTCACCAGCCCCGAGACGGCAACCGCCGCCCGCGACGCCGGCATCACCGCCCTGGCGATGGAGGCGATCCCGCGCATCTCGCGCGCCCAGTCGATGGACGCGCTCTCCTCCCAGAGCAACGTCGCCGGTTACGAGGCCGTCATCCTCGCCTCCGAGCACCTGACCCGCTTCTTCCCGATGCTGATGACCGCCGCCGGCACCATCCCGCCGGCCAAGGTCCTGGTGCTCGGGGCCGGGGTCGCCGGGCTGCAGGCGCTGGCCACGGCCCGGCGCCTGGGCGCCGTCTCGACCGGCTACGACGTGCGGCCCGAGGTCGCCGAGCAGGTGGAGTCGCTCGGGGCCAACTTCCTGGACCTGGGGATCGAGGCCGCCGGAGAAGGCGGCTACGCCCGCGAGCTGACCGAAGAGGAGCGCGCCGCCCAGCAGAAGGCGCTCGAAGAGGCGATCAAGGGGTTCGATGTCGTCATCACCACCGCGCTGGTTCCCGGCCGGCCGGCTCCCAGGCTCGTCTCCGGGGAGGCGGTTCGCGGGATGAAGCCGGGGTCGGTGATCGTCGACCTGGCCGGCGAGAGCGGAGGCAACTGCGAGCTGACCGAGCCGGGGGAGACCGTCGTGCGCGAAGAGGTGACGATCGTCTCGCCGCTCAACCTCCCGGCCCACATGCCCGAGCACGCATCCCAGCTCTACGCGCGCAACGTCCTCTCCCTGCTCGACCTGATCGCTCCCGACCCGGAGGGTGACGGCGCCGGCGCTCCGACGGTGCAGCTCGACTTCGACGACGAGATCGTTGCCGGCGCCTGCGTCGCCCGCGACGGAGAGATCGTCCACGAGGGTGCCCGCGCCGCCGTGGGAGGAGGAGCCTGAGATGACGCCCGTCGCCGTATCGGCCCTGGGGATCGACCCGTTCGTCACCAACCTCGCGATCCTGGTGCTCGCCGGGTTCGTGGGCTACGCGGTCATCTCAAAGGTGCCCAACACGCTCCACACGCCCCTGATGTCCGGCACCAACGCCATCCACGGCATCGTCGTGCTCGGCGGGATCATCGTCCTCGGGCTCGGGGTCGACCTGAGCCCCCTCAACAAGGCGATCCTCGTCCTGGCGATCATCTTCGGGACGATCAACGTGGTCGGCGGCTTCCTCGTGACCGACCGGATGCTCGACATGTTCAAGAGCCGGCCGGAGCCGCCGAAGAAGGACGACGGGGGAGAGGGTTCATGAGCCTGCCCGCGGCCACCGCCTTCTACCAGGACGGCAACTTCGTCGCCATCCTCTACATCGTCGCCTTCAGCCTCTTCATCTACGGGCTCAGCGGCCTCACCGGCCCGCGCACGGCGGTCCGCGGAAACCGGATCGCCGCCGTCGGCATGGCACTGGCGCTGATCGCCACCTTCCTGATCGAGGGGATGGGCAACTGGGCCCTGATCGCCCTCGGCCTGGTCGTCGGCACCATCCTCGGTATCCCCTCGGCCCGCCAGGTGAAGATGACCGCCATCCCGCAGATGGTCGCGCTCTTCAACGGCGTCGGCGGCGGGGCCGTCGCGCTGATCGCCTGGGCGGAGTTCAACGAGACCGGCGGTTACGCCGACGAGCCGCTCACCTTCATCATCCCGTCGCTCTTCGCCGCGGTCGTCGGCTCGATCAGCTTCTGGGGCTCGAACATCGCCTTCGGCAAGCTCCAGGAGATCCTCCCCGGCCGGCCGATCGGCGCCGGGCGCCTTCAGCAGCCGATCAACCTGCTCCTGCTGATCGTTGCCGTTGGCGCCGCTGCTGCGATCGCCGCCGGCCAGACCTCCGGGATCTATATCGCCGCCGTCCTGATCGCCGCCGGGCTGCTGGGAATCTTCGTCGTGCTTCCGATCGGCGGCGCCGATATGCCGGTCGTCATCTCGCTCCTGAACGCCTTCACCGGGCTCTCGGCGGCGGCGACCGGCCTGGCGCTCGACAACACGGCGCTGATCGTGGCCGGCATGATCGTCGGCGCCTCCGGAACGATCCTCACCCGCCTGATGGCCGAGGCGATGAACCGTTCGATCCCGAGCATCGTCGCCGGAGGCTTCGGCGGCGGAGCCGAGGCGGCCGGAGCCGGCGAAGGCGGGGAGGGCGGGACCGTTCGCGCCACCAGCGCCGCCGACGCCGCGATCCAGATGGCCTACGCACGGCAGGTCGTGATCGTCCCCGGCTACGGGATGGCCGTCGCCCAGGCCCAGCACACCGTTCGCGAGATGGCCGACGAGCTCGAGAAGCGCGGGGTGGAGGTCAAGTACGCGATCCACCCGGTCGCCGGCCGCATGCCGGGCCACATGAACGTCCTGCTCGCCGAGGCCGACGTGCCGTACGAGCAGCTGAAGGAGATGGACGAGATCAACGGCGACTTCCCGCGCACCCAGGTCTCCCTCGTGATCGGCGCCAACGACGTCACCAACCCGGCGGCCAACACCAATCCCGACTCGCCGATCTACGGGATGCCGATCCTCAACGTCAACGAGAGCGAGTCGGTGATCGTCCTCAAGCGCTCGATGAACCCGGGCTTTGCGGGTATCGAGAACGAGCTCTACTTCGACCCGAAGACCTCGATGCTCTTCGGGGACGCCAAGGACTCGGTCGGCGACATCGTCAGCGAGCTCGCCGCGCTCTAGCTGGCGCGGGAGCGCGCCGTAAGTGCTGCCAGACTGGTAGCCGATGATCGAGCGGGAACAGGGGATCGAGGCGCTCGCCGCCGACAGCTTCGACGTGCTGGTAATCGGCGGCGGGATCACCGGCGCCGGGGTGGCGCTGGACGCGGCGACGCGCGGCTACACCGTCGCCCTGATCGAGCGCCACGACTTCGCCTCCGGCACCTCGAGCCGCTCGTCGAAGCTCGTCCACGGCGGCCTGCGCTACCTGCAGCAGTTCGACCTCGGCCTGGTCCGGGAGGCGCTGCTGGAGCGCCAGCTGATGGTCAAGCTGGCCCCGCACCTGGTCAAGCCGCTGCCGATGATCGTCCCCGCCTTCGACGACGAGCCGCCCGACCGGATCGTCGGAGCCGGCCTCAGCCTCTACGACGTCATGTCCCGCGAGAGCCTGCGGCGCCGACGCCGCCGCGACGATGACGACGACGGCCACGGCTTCGACAGCGACTGGTCCCCCGAGCGCCACCGGACGATCAGCGGGGACGAAGTTCTCGAGCGGGCGCCGGCCCTGGCCACGCGCGAGCCGACCGGCGGATACCTCTTCTACGACTGCCAGACCGACGACTCGCGCCTGGTGATCACCGCGCTGATCGAGGCGGCCCGATTCGGGGCGGTCTGCGTCAACCGGGTCGAAGCACTCGACCTGCTCGAGGAGGGCGGACTGGCCCGCGGCGTCCTGGCCCGTGACCTGGAGACCGGCGAGAGCTTCGAAATCCGGGCGGCCAACGTGGTCAATGCGACCGGCGTGTGGGCGGACAGGATCCGTCCCGACGAGCTCCACGACGAGGCCGAGGTGCCGAGGATCCGGCCGAGCCGCGGCACCCACATCACCCTGCCGCAGGAGAAGCTGCCGCTGAACGACGGCGTGATCGTGCCGGCCGGCGAGGGGCGTTCGATCTTCGCCCTTCCGTGGCTCGGCTCCACCCTGGTCGGCACCACCGACAACGACTACGACGAGAGTGACCTGGACCACGTCGCGCCAGCGGGGAGCGACATCGACTACCTGCTCGATGCGGTCAACTCCTTCTTCCTGACCGACCTCGGCGCGGAGGACATCTCCGGCGCCTTCGCCGGCGTCAGGCCGCTGATCTCGACCGGCGACCCGAAGAAGTCGGTCGACATCTCCCGCAAGGCCGAGCTCTACGAGACCAGCAGCGGGATGATCACGATCACCGGTGGCAAGCTCACCACCTGGCGGCGGATGGCGAAGATGGTCGTCGACCGGATCGTCGAGCGGGATGCCCGCCAGGCCCCGTGCCGCACCGAGGAGATCCCGCTCGGCCAGGCGATCGAGCCGGACGAGCTGCCGCGCGTCGAGGGTGTTCCCCCCGACGCCTACGAACGGCTGGCGGGGCGTTATGGCCACCGGGCCCGCGACGTCCTGGCCGTGGCGGCCGAGCGCGGCGAGCTGGCCCAGCCGATCGTCCCCGGCGGCCCGAGCGAGCTGCTCGCCGAGGCGGTCTTCGCTGCGCGCCGCGAGCAGGCGCGCAGCGTGGGGGACGCCCTGCTGAGGCGAAGCCGTATCGGGCTGCTGGCGGCAAGGGAGGTGGCCGACCCGGAGAGCGGGGTCGCCGAGCGCGTCGCCCGGGCCATGGCCCCCGAGCTGGGCTGGGACGACGCCCGGATCCAGGCCGAAGTTGCCGCTTTCGCCGAAGAGGCCGCTGCAGAAGGAATCGTCGCATCCGCCGCACCGGCTGCGTAGCCTGTAGGCAATGGTTCGCGCGACTCTCTCCGTCCGTGCCCTGGCGCTCTGCGCTGCCGCCGGGGGCCTGTGCCTGGCCCTTGCGGGCCCCGCATGGTCGTCCGGCGCCTTCTTCCCGGGCGTCACCGCCGACGGTCCGTCGGCCGACGTGCGCACCCTCGACGATGTCGACCTCGCGCGCGGAGGCACGGGGATCCTGGCCTGGACGCGGGTCGACGGCGGCGAGAACCACCTCTTCTGGACCGACCTGACCGCCGGCCAGCCCGGATCCCCCAACCGGGGGGACGCCGGCCTTCCGCCGCTCAACTCGCCGGCCTCGGCGAGCGTCGGCGACGACGGCCGCGCGGTGATCTTCTTCACCAACTCGGCCGGCGCCTTCGCGATCGTGCGCCCGAAGGCGGGCCAGCCCTTCGGCGCCCCGCAGCAGCTCGGTGGCCCGGGCTCGGCCTGGCCCTCGGTCGACATGACCTCCGGCACCGGGGTGGCTTATGCGGCCTGGAGCGAAAACGGCGACGTGCGCGCCGCCTGGATGGGCCGCGGGGCGACCAGCTTCACCGTGCTGCCCGGCTCCGCCGACATCGAGGCCGGCCGCAACGCCGGTTCGAGCGCCGACACGCGGCCCCGCGTGGGCACCGCGGCCGACGGCGTCGGCGTCGTGGTCTTCGGCGAGACCGACGGCGCCACCACGCGCTCCGGCGCGCGCAGGCTCGTGCGCTCAAGGCTTTCGGACTACGTGACCGATATCGGCGTCGAGAGCGAGGCCGGCCAGTCGGCAGACCGCGCCGACATCGCCTTCGAGGACGACTCGAGCTTCGGCTGGCTGGCCTTCCGCCAGCGCTACGCCGACGGCACCAGCCGCGGGGTCCTGCGCCGCCTGCGTGGGACCCGCACCGACAGCCCGGTCCAGCTCGCCGGCGGCAGCGAGCTCGCCGCTTCGGCATTTCCGCGCGTCGCCGTGGCCTGGCGCGAGGCGGGGCTGGCCGTTGCGCAGTCCTCGGACGGGACGGTCTGGGGAACGATCATCCGTGACGACCAGCCGGCGCCCGCGGTTCCCCTCGGAGGCTCGCCGGGCCTTGACGCCATGGCGGTCCCGACCGTCGCCAGCAACGAGTACGGAATCGCAGCCTGGGCCACGCCCGACGGGCCTGGCGCCTTCGCTCGCAACTTCGAGGACGACAAGGCCGCTTCTGCGCCGCCCCCGTTCCTGCCCGGGGGCAGCATCGCCGGCCCCCAGGGCCCGGTCGTTACCGGCGCAGGGATGGAGGCCTCAAGCAACCGCGTCGGCGATGCGGTCATCGCCTTCGTCCAGGAGAGCGGCGGCGCCCGTTCGATCTCGGTCGCCTCCTACGACCTCGCGCCCAAGCCGGTCGATCTGGACACCACCTCCCGCTGGCTGAAGGCCAGGCCGAAGTTCACCTGGGACGACGCCTCGGAGGTCTGGCCCGGCCTCACCTACAGGATCCTCCTGGACGGGAAGGAGGTCGGGACCTCGACGAAGCCGACCTTCACCCCGGCCACCGCGATCAGGACGGGCCGCCACACCTGGCAGGTCGTCGCCGTCGACCGGCGGGGTCAGAGCGCAGCGTCTGCGGTCGAGCCGATCCGGGTAGACGGAACGGCGCCGAAGCTGAGCGTGAAGGTGAGCGGGCGGGGGACCCTACGCATCGACGCCCGTGCCTCCAAGGCCAAGCCCCCACGCGGTTCGGGCCTGGCCTCGATCAAGGTCGACTTCGGCGACCGCACCGCGCCGGCCGTCACGAACACGAGCCGGCTGAATGTCCGTCACCGCTTCGGCTCCAGGAAGGCGACGATGAAGGTCACCGCCACCGACAGGGCCGGCAACACGACTGTGGTCACCTACCGCGTCAGCGGAGGCCGGGCCACCCTGGTGCGTACCAAGGCACCGGCGCCCGGCGCCACGCCGGCCCCGTGACCGGACCTGCCGCCCGGTGAGCGACTCGATCGAGCCCCTCGCTCCCGGCGCGCCCCCCGCGTCGCCGGCCGAGCTCCTGGCCGCAGAGGGAGTAGCCCCGGGCGAGACCGGGGCCCTGCCGGACGGCAGCCCGAGGGTGATGGGGGTGATGGTGGCTTCGGCCGACGGGCGCGCCGCGGTCGAGGGCCACGCCGCCGGGCTGAGCAGCCCGGCCGACCGGACCCATTACCGCTCGCTGCGAACCGCCTGCGATGCCTGCCTGGTCGGTCCCTCGACCCTGGTGATCGAGAGCTATTCGACGCTGCTCGACCCGCACCAGCGCGAGCTTCGGGAGCGCCTGGGCCTTGCGCCCGAGCCGCTCCTGGCGACGATCTCCCGTCGCCTTGACCCGGAGCTGGCCGGCCTGGAGATCTTCAACATTCCCGGGCGACCGGTGAGGGTCTACACCGAGTCGGACGACGAGTTCCCCGCGTGTGAAGGCGACGTCGAGGTGGTCCGCTTTGCCGCCGGCGAGCTGACACCGGACGCCGTCCTGGACGACCTGAAGGGGCTCGGGGTCAAGAGCCTCCTGTGCGAAGGCGGGCCGAGGCTCCTGGGCGGGATGTTTGAGGCCGGCCTGGTCAGCGACCTCTTCCTGACGCTCTCGCCCCAAGTGGTCGGGGGCGACGCGCCGGCCATCGTCGAGGCGCCGACCTTCGAGCCGCCGGTCGCGATGGAGCTGCGCTCCGTGGGGCGCAGCGGCGACAGCCTCTTCCTTCACTACGCCGTCTGCGCCTGATCGCTACCGTCTGGCGGGCAAATTCAGGTTCGCCGCGGGCTGTCACCACGCCCGCGGGATGCCTGCCGAAACCTGCGAAGGAGAAGAAATGTCAGTCATGTCCCGAGAGGCCCTGGAAGGCAGCACGCTTTCCGACCTTCACTCGATCGCCGCCGAGCTCGACATCGACGGCTACCGCCGGATGCGCAAGGGCGAGCTGATCGCCGCAATCCTCGGCGAGGAGTACACCGGCGAGGAGCCCGAAGCACCCGATACAGAGGAAGAGGAGCGCGAGGAGCGCCCGCGCCGTTCACGCTCCCGCTCACGACGGTCCTCCCGCGACGGCGGCCGTTCCGATGAGCCCGAAGAGAGCGTGGAGGGCACCGTCGAGGTGCTCGACAACGGCTCGGGATTCGTGCGGCTGAGCCCGCCCGACCCCAGCGACGGCGACGTCTACATCTCGGCCGCGCAGATCCGCCGCTGCGAGCTCGTCTCCGGCGACCGCGTGACCGGTCCCGTGAGGCCCCCGCGCCGCTCCGAGCGCTACCCGTCGCTGGTGAGGGTCGAGACGATCAACGACCGCCCCGCCGACGAGGTCGCAGACGGAACCCCCTACGAGAAGCTTGCTGCCGCCTTCCCGGCGGTCGCCTTTGCCCTGGGCACCGAGAGGCCCGAGTTGGTGGAGGTCGCCGAGCGGGCCCCGATCGGTCGTGGCTCGCGGGTCACGGTGAGCGGACCTTTCGCCAGCGGCCGCACCGCGCTGCTGCGCAGCCTGGCCGGCGCGATCGCCGTCAACGAGGGCGTGGAAGTGAGCGTCGTCCTTGCCGGCTCCCGCCCCGAGGAGCTGGCCGAGTGGAAGGAGGCCGGCGTCGAACCGGTCGCCGTGGCCGCCCTGGGCTCAAGCCAGGAGGCACAGTCGCAGGTCGTCGACCGGGCGGTTGAGGCCGCCCGGCGCTCGGTCGCCCGCGGCGCCCACGTGGCGCTCCTGGTCGACTCGCTCGACGGGGTCGGCGCCGCATCTGCGCGCCGTGCCCTGGCCGCGGCACGCAACGTCCCCGACGGAGGATCGCTGACCGTGATTGCGGCGACCCGCGAGCCGCTCGGGGGAGAGACGACGGTGATCGTGCTTGACGGCGCCGAAGCCGCCAGGGCCGGCCATCCGGTCGTCGACGCGGCGCGCAGCGCCACGCTCAGGGCGCAGGCCCTGGCTTCGGCTTAGTTCTCCGAAGCGGTCGAGCGCGGGATGTAGGCGACCCGGGTCCACGAGGGCTCGGGCGCCAGCTCGACCGGCTCGTCGTCGCGGTCGGGCTGCACGTAGGTGAAGCTCTGGGCGGCCTCGTCGAAGCGGACGTCCAGCTCGCCCTCCTTGACCCGCTGGTCGAGCCAGGCGGAGCGGAAGACCAGCCGGCGCATCCAGTGGACCAGGGAGCGGTCGGCGGGTCCGACCAGCTCCGGCCAGCAGTCGTTGACATGGTCGCCAAGGCCGGAGGCCGGGTCCTGGATCTCGCCGTTGACCGCGAGGTTCACGAGGTCCTCGAGCTCGCCCGGGTCGAGGACTCCCTCGACGAAGCCCAGGCGCCGCGAGGCCTGCTCGCAGCGCTCGGAGAAGTCACGTTCGTTGAACGTGAAGCGGAGCTCCCCGTACTCGAGTACGAAGTCTTCGCCGGAGTCGTAGTTGCCGCGAATTGACGGATCCATAGTTCCCAGAAAGCAATAGGGCCCTCGCACCGGGCGAAGACCCGTCGGGATCGTATGGGGATTACCTCCCCGCCCCCCAGCGCTGAACGGGATATTTCAGAAAAGCCCGCTAATAGCGGGAATCCGGCCCATCGCCCGCCGGGCGCGTGCCGCGGCCGCCACGGCCGCCCGAGGCCCCGCCGCGGCCCCGTATCCCGCCCTGTGACTCGAGGCAGAGAAACCCTCCCGCAGCTATGGCCAGGGCGCAGAGGAGCCCGAGCCAGGCGATTGGCCTGACGTCGACGATCTCCGCCGGGGAGGGGGTGCTGAGCAGGTGTACGAGCTGCTGGAGCACCGCGACGACGCCGATCATGAGCACCGTGGTTCCGGCCAGCCTCCCACCGCCGGCCAGCACCCAGCCCACGGCCGCGAGCGTGCCGGCGATCACGCCGAACATGATCAGGTCGCTCAGGAAGCCGCGGGGCTCCCATGCGTTGGCGCTCAGGGCGAAGCCCGCCTCGCGCGCGTACTGCTCGACGAGGTTCGCCCCGCCGGGGATCTTCGACACGTCGATGACGTACCAGGTCTGGAGGGAGACGATGAAGAGGGCGATCGCGCCGATCGCGGCAATCGCTGATCCGAGGAGTCCCCGACTGTTCACCGCCGCATCGTACGTGGTGGCGCGAACGGGACCGGACGCTGCAGGTGGCGGTGCCGGGGGCGGACCGGCCCGGGAGGGGGGAACTTTTCCCTCCCGGCTCCTAACAGGGACATGATCAACCGAGACCGCTCCACCATCCTTCTCGCCGAGGAAGACGAGGCGACCCGCACCTTCCTCGCCGACCACCTGACCGCTGACGGCTTCGACATGGTCGTCGCCGACTGCGCCCGCGACGCCCTGCGCCTGATGGGCAGCTCCTTTCCCGATCTTGCGCTCGTGGACGCCGAACTGCCCGACGGTTCCGGGTACGACCTGGCCAGCACGGTAAGGGAGTCGGACGGCGTCGCCAGCCGCGTCGATCCCAACCTGCCGCTGATCCTGATCGGGGTCAGGGCCGGGGAGCTCGACCGGATCCGTGCCTTCGAGCGCGGTGCCGACGACGTGATGGAGAAGCCCCTCAGCTACCGCGAGCTGCGCTGCCGGGTCGAGGCGGTCCTTCGCCGGTGCGAGCGGGGGCGGACGGGAGGACGGCTTCGGGTCGCCGACATCGAGGTCGACACGGCTGCGCGGACGGCGGCCGTAGCCGGGCAGGCGCTCGAGCTGAGCGCCAAGGAGTTCGCCCTGCTGCGGGTGCTGGCGGCCGACCCGACCAGGGTCTTCACCAAGGCCGAGCTGCTGAGGACGATCTGGGGCCGCAGGACGGTGGGCACGACCCGCACGCTCGATTCGCACGCCTGTCGCCTGAGGCGCAAGCTCGCCTGCGGCGGCGGCCGTTACGTCGTGAATGTGTGGGGCGTCGGTTACCGGCTGGTGGATGCTCCGGCGCTCGTGGGCGAGGATGAGGCCGAGGCTCACGCCGCGGCGTGAGCCGGGGTCGAAGGGCTGCGCTCCTGGCCGGGGTTTCGATTCTCCTCGGGGGCCTCGCCGCCTCGCAGGTTGCCAGCCGGGAGGCCGAGATCGAGCGGAGGGTCGGGCCGTCGGTGCCGGTTGTCGTCGCCGCCCGCGACATTCCGCGCGGGGCCCGTATCGCGCTCCGGGATCTCGCCCTCAGGCAGGTGCCCGAGAGGTACGTGCCGCGCGGCTCCTTTGCCAGGGCGGCCGAGCTTCAGGGAGCCAGGGCGGCGGTGGCGATCCCTGCCGGCGGCGACCTTCACGGGTCGATGGTGGCTTCCGGTGCGGATCCCGGAGCCGCGGGGCTGAGGCTGCTTCGCCTGGTGGTGGTCGGCTCGGCGGCCGAGATGGCTCCCGGATCCGTAGTGGACATTCTCGTGACCCGCGAGACGGCGGCCGGCTCCTCCAGGACCACGGTGGGCCTGCGGCGCGCCGAGGTCGTCGAGTCCCGGCCGGCGCCGGCACAGACCGAGGGCCCGGGTGCGGGCCTGCCCCGCGCCCAGCTCGCGATCAGGGCCACGGTGGCACAGGCGGTGGCGCTGGCGGAGGCCCAGAACGGTGCCCGGGAGCTTCGGGCGCTCCCAGTCGGGCCCGTGGGCTGATGCCGCGTAGTGATTCGCTCGTCGACCGGCTCGCCGCCGAACTCCACGAGGTAGTGGTCGGTGACATCGGGCTGTCACCCGGCCTTGACGCCGGCGCGCGGATCGAGGCGGTTGTGGACCGGGAGGCAGGTTTTCTCGCCCCGGCAGAGCGCCGGCTCCTGGCGGAGCGGATCGGCGGCCGCGCCCTGGCCGCGGGCCCGCTCGAGCTCCTGCTCCGTGACCCGTCCGTGGACGAGATCCTCGTCGACGGGACCGAGCCGATCTGGGTTGAACGCAAGGGGCGACTCGAACGGACTTCCAGTTCGTTCTCGACCGACGGCGAGCTCCGGGAAGCGATAGAGCGGCTGCTCACGCCGGCCGGTCGGCGGGTTGACGAGTCCCAGCCGCTCTGCGACGCCCGCCTCCCGGACGGGTCGAGGATCAACGTGGTGCTGCCCCCGCTGGCCGTCGACGGGCCGGCGCTGACGATTCGCCGCTTCCGCCCGTCGCCTTTTACGGCCGGGGACCTGGTCGAGATGGGAACCTGGGACGCCGCGCTGCTCGGAATCTTCGAGGAGGCGGTCGCCGAGCGGCGCAACGTAATCATCTGCGGAGGTACAGGCTCGGGCAAGACGACGACCCTGGCGGCCCTCGCAGGGCTGCTTCCCGGCGGCGAGCGGATCGTCACCGTCGAAGACACGGCGGAGCTGAAGCTCCCGGGCGAACACGTGGTCCGGCTGGAGAGCAGGCCACCGGCTGCTGGGGGCCACGGGGCGGTGACGATCAGGGACCTGGTGCGCAACGCCCTGCGAATGCGGCCCGACCGGATAATCGTCGGCGAGGTTCGCGGAGCCGAGGCGCTGGACCTCGTGTCGGCTCTCTGCACCGGGCACGATGGCTCGCTCTCCACGGTGCACGCCGGCTCGCCGGCGGAGGCACTGGAGCGGCTGGTCACGCTGGCCCTGATGGCCGGGGTCGGGCTTCCCCACGGTGCCATCGTCAGCCAGGTCGCGGCAGCGGTCGATCTGGTCGCCTTCCAGGCCCGCGACGCGGCCGGGAAGCGGATGGTCCTCAGCGTTCAGGAGTTAACGGGCGACGGCTTGGGGCTGAGAGACCTCTACCGCAGGTCGGCAACCGCGTGAACGGCCTGCTCGCCGGCGTCGGGACAGCCATCGGCCTGCTCGCAGCGCTGGAGCTGCTGGGGGCGATCGTCCGCCCGGCCACGCTGGGGGTTGTGGGGGCCGCCCTCGGCCCGGCTTCCTCCGCAGCCAGGCGGGGGAGAGAGGCCACGCGGTCCCAGCGGGCCGGTATCCATGCGCTCGCCGGGCTTTCGGCTCTTGCAGCCTTCTCGCTCGCCGCCGGCCCGTTGGGCGGCATCTTTGCCTGCGCTCTCGCGCTGGCCGCCTCGTCGCTGGTCTTTCGGCTCCGGAGGTCGAGGTGGAAGAGGGCGATGCGCCGGGGCGCCGCGGCTGCCGCCCGCGCGATCGGCGATGCCGCGGCGGTCGGCCTCCCGGGCGTCGCCGCGCTGGAACGCGCTGCGGCCGACGGTGCGGTTTCTGACGAGGTGTCGACCGAGCTGGCCGACCTGGCGGTTCGCTGCCGGCTGGGGCTCGATCTCGGTGCCGGTCTCGTCGAGCTTCGGGATCGCACGGCCGGGCCGGAGTGGGATGCGCTCGTGGCGGCCATGCTCGTGCAGCGCCGGGTCGGGGGAGACCTGGCGCGGATAATGAGGAGCCTCGCCTCCGGGCTGGAGGCCTCGGCCCGCTCGCTCGACGAAGCTCGCTCTCTCAGCTCGCAGGCGCGGCTGACGGCGCGGATCGTCGTCGGGTTGCCGGTGGCCGGCCTGGTCATCTGTGAAGTGGCCTCGCCGGGGACGATCTCGGGGATGGTCTCGAGCCCCCTGTCCCGGACCCTCGTGCTTGGAGCGATCGGCCTGCAGGTGGCGGCGATCGTCGCCGTGCGCCGCGTGGCCCGTCTTGGGGTGGCCGGGCCATGACCGCGCTCGCCGCTGCGGCCGCCGCGGCTGCGGCGGGAGCGGCGGTAGCCGAGTTTCTCCTGATCGTCGGCAGGAGAGGGCGGGCTCCCGGGGCGGGCCGACTCATCCGGATGGCACGGTGGCTTCCATCGGTGCGTCCCGCCGGGATGCCCGTGCCCGAGGATCTTCGGGCACGGATCGAGGCGGCCAGGCTGGGCCCCGGCGTGGACGTGCGGCTGGTCATGGGCGCGAAGCTCCTGCTGGCCGCCGGGGCGGGGGTCGTAGCCTTCGCGCTTGCCTCCCTCTCGCCTGGAGGCACCGCGGTCCTGCTTCTCCTGGCGCTGCCGGCGGCTGCATTCCTGATCCCCGACGCCATCCTCGGCTGGCGCTCACGGCGTATCCAGTCCGGCGTGCTCGCGGAGGTGCCCGACGTCGCCGACCGCCTCCACCTCGTCGTGAGCGGCGGGCTGGGGCCGGTACGGGCCATCGCGGTCGCCTGCGGGCCAGGGTCCGGCCCGCTCTCCCGCGAGCTCGCGGCTGCCTCCGATGCCGCCCAGGCCGGGGTTCCGTTCGCCAGCGCGCTCCAGCGGGTCGTCGGCCGCTGTCCCGTCCCGGAGGTTCGCTCGCTGGTTGCAGCTCTGCTGCGCAGCCAGGAGCAGGGAACCGACATCGCCGGTTTTCTCGACGAGCTCGCCCGCGACGCACGCCGGCGCCAGGCGCTGGCGCTCCGTGACCGCGCGCAGAAGGCCGGCCCGAAGATCCAGCTCGCGGTTGCCCTCCTGCTGGTGCCGGCCGCGATGGCGCTGATCGCCTCGGCGCTCGCGTCGGGACTCTTCTCCGCCTGACGTCACCGCTTCCGCAATCGGCCAAGAGGCCCGCAAACACGAGGTAAACACGGGGGAAATCGGGGGTCGCGAGGGGCGTGTGTGGGAAAAAGTGTGCAGATAGGTTGCATTGTGGGAGGAAGTGGGGTACTGTCGTGGACGCGGACCGGGGTGGAGGAGTTCCTCCCACTCCTCCACCACGGCCCGCAATTTCTTTCCTCGCCCCGCGACCGGCGAGAGACCAATGGCCTTCCGCGGCACTTTCGACCACAACCTCGACGCCAAGAACCGGCTAACCGTCCCGGCGAAGTTCCGGGCGGCCCTCTCCGACGGCGTGGTAGTGGCCAAGGGCGTGGAGGACTGCGTGGCCGTCTGGATCCCCGGCGACTACGACGCCTTCGTCGCCTCCGCGCTGGAGGGCCTCAACCCGCTCTCGCCCGAGGCGCGCAACCTGCAGCGCTACTTCTCGGCCAACGCCCTGGAGACCGAGCTCGACGCCGCCGGGCGAATCATGGTCCCGCCCTTCCTCGTCGAGCACGCCGGCATCGACAAGGAGGTCGTGGTCACCGGCGCCGGGCCGAGCCTCGAGGTTTGGAACCGCGACCGCTGGGCAAAGGTCAATGACCAGCTTGCCGCCCAGGTAATCGACATCACCGCCCAGCTGGGGCAGGCCGGCTGATGCTGCTCATGAGGACCGGGCACATACCCGTCCTGGCCGGCGAGCTCGTCTCGCTGCTGGACCCGCGCCCGGGAGACGTGGCGATCGACGCCACCTTCGGCGCCGGCGGCCACGCCGAGCTGGTGGCCGAGCGAATCGGGCCCGAAGGCCTGCTGGTGGCGATCGACCGTGACCCCGAGGCCCGGGAGCGCTTCGAGGAGCTCGCGCCCGAGATGGCCTGCAGCACCCGCTTCATCTCCGGCTCCTTCGCCGAGGGCCTTCGCCAGCTCCGTGACGAAGGGCTCCAGGCCGACGTCGCCTGGTTCGACTTCGGCGTCTCGTCGATGCAGATCGACACCCCCGAGCGAGGCTTCTCTTACTCGGCCGAGGCGCCCCTGGACATGCGGATGGACCCGCGGCAGGGCCAGCCTGCCTCGGAGGTCATCGCCGAATGGGACGAGAGGCGCCTGGCCCGGACCTTCCGCGAGTACGGGGAAGAGCGGTACTCCACCCAGATCGCCCGCGCAATCGTTCGCGAGCGCGAGCGCCAGCCGATCGAGACCACGACCGAACTGGTGGACGTCATCTGCGCGGCCGTGCCGGCTCCCGCGCGGTTCGGCGGTGGCCACCCGGCCAAGCGGGTTTTTCAGGCCCTCAGGATCGCCGTCAACGACGAGCTCTCGGAGATCGACGAGGCCCTTCCGCTCGCCTGGGAGCGCCTCCGTGAAAACGGCCGCTTTGCAGGGATTTCCTTCCACTCTCTGGAAGACCGTCGCGTGAAGCGTTTTCTCGCCGGCCTCGCACGCGAGTGCGTATGCCCGCCCGGGCTTCCGGTCTGCCGCTGCGGCCACGTGGCCGAGGCCCGGCTGCTCACCCGCGGGGCCGTGAAGCCGACCGCCGCCGAGATCGACGAAAACCCCCGCGCCGGCTCCGCTCGCCTGCGCGCCGCCCAGCGGATCGACGGGGTTGTGGCCCGATGACCCCTCCGCCTCCAGCCGCCACTGCCACCGCACCCGGGACGCTCGCACCGCCACGGGCGCCTGCCCGCCCGGCGCCCGGCCCCGTCCGCGGCCCGGCCGTCCGCCGGCCCTCGCGCCCGAAGCAAAGCGAGGACAAGACGAGGCTGCGTCCCCGCCAGGCGGTCGCCGGCGTCGGTGCTGCCGGCGCCGGGCTCCTTGTCAGGGCCTTCTCGGGGCGCCGCCTGATCCTCCTCCTCGGCGCGGCCCTGATCGGCCTCGTCTTCCTCCAGGTCAACCTCCTGAGGATCAACACCACGATGAGCGCCGACGTCGAGAAGGCCCAGATGCTCCAGCGCGACAATGCCTCAAAGCGCGCCCTGATCGCCCAGATGGGGGCCGGGCGGCGGGTCGAGGGTGCAGCCGGTGGCCTCGGAATGGTCATGCCGGCCGCCACCGAAGTCTGTTACCTGAAGATCGGCCGCAGCGAGAACTGCCCCGACGGCCTCGGCGCGGCGCAGGCCGAGAGCGCCGACGAGGCCGAGGCCCTGGCGGGAACGCCGGCGGCCGAGTCGCCGGCCACCGGCGAAGCGGCACCCGCGGACGAAGGGGCCACCGGAACCGCTCCCGGCGAGACCGGCAGCGGCCAGGCGCCCGTGCCACAGGCCGCCCCGGCACCCCAGCAGCCGGCCCCGCAACAGCCGGCCCCCAGTTCCGGCGGTGTCTCCGCCGGTACGGGAGGCGGGGGCTGAGCCGTGCCGCTCGTCCAGCGCCGCATCGGAATCCTCTTCGCCGTATTCCTTGGTCTCCTCGCCCTCGCCGGACTTCGCGGCCTCTACCTGGGCGCGATCAAGGGCGGTGGCCTGGCCAATGCGGCCTCTTCCCAGCAGACGACGGTCACCAAGGTCCCGGCCCAGCGCGGGACGATCACCGACCGCAAGGGCATACCCCTCGCCACCAGCGAGCCCGCCGACGACGTCTCCGCAACTCCGTACCTGATCAAGGACCCGGTAGCCGCGGCTAACCGCCTGGCGCCGCTGATCGGACTTCCGGCCGACGAGATCGTCACCAAGCTCGCCCGCCGCGACACCGGCTTCGTATACCTGCGCCGCGGCGTGCCGGCCTCGACCGCCGACCGGATCCGTGCCCTGAAGATCGAGGGGATCGACTTCGCGCCCGGCACCCTGCGCCGCTACCCGCGGGGGAGCCTTGCTGCCCAGGTGGTGGGCGCCACCGGGCTCGACGGCAAGGGCCTCTTCGGCCTGGAGTACTCCTATGACCGCCTCCTGCGTGGTCGCGACGGCGAGCAGCGCAAGGTCATGGACGCGGCGCGCAAGCCGATCGAGGTCGACGACCTGGCCCGGGCCCGCTCCGGGCGCCCGGTGAGGCTGACTCTCGACGCCGAGATCCAGCAGAAGACCGAGGAGGTCCTGGGCAAGCTCACCGGCGAGTACGCGCCGAAGGGGGCGACGGCGATCGTCATGGACCCGGAGACGCGCGAGGTGCTGGCGATGGCCAACACGCCGCAGGTCGACCTCAACCGCCCCGGCGACGCTCCCGACGGGGCGACCCAGAACCGCGCGGTGGGGATGACCTACGAGCCAGGGTCGACCTTCAAGCCGTTCACCGTCGCGGCGGCGCTCGAGGACCGCCTCGTCACCGCGGATACCCAGTTCAACCTCCCCCCGACGATCCAGGTCGCCGACCGGGTCATCGGCGAGTCCTCGCCGCGCGGCTGGGAGACGATGAGCACGGCCGGCGTGCTCGCCAAGTCGAGCAACGTCGGGACGATCATGATCGGCCAGAAGCTCGGGGCGAAGAAGTTCGACAACTGGATGCGCCGCTTCGGCTTCGGGCGCCAGACCGGAGTCGGGCTGCCCGGCGAGGAGCAGGGGCTCGTCCTCAAGCTGAAGGACTACTCGGGTTCGACCATGGGCAACCTGCCGATGGGCCAGGGCCAGCTCGTGACCCCCATCCAGATGATGGCCGGCTTCTCCGCGCTGGCCAGCGACGGCTACCTGCGCAAGCCGCGGATCGTCCTCGACGGTGCCAAGACCGCCCGCCCGGACCAGGGCACCCGGCTCATCAGCGAAGAGAACGCGGCCAGGATCCGTTCGATGCTCACCGGCGTCTTTGCCGAAGGCGGAACGGCCAGCGAGGTCTCGGTTCCCGGCTACGAACTCGCCGGCAAGACCGGCACGGCCAACAAGATCGACCCGGACACCGGCGAGTACTCGAAGGAGCAGTACGTCGCCTCGTTCGTGGGCATGGCCCCGGCCAAGGATCCCAAGCTGCTGATCGGCGTCTTCGTCGACGAGCCCAAGGGCGACTTCTACGGAGGCTCGGTCGCCGCACCGGCATTCGGCGAGATCGCCAAGTTCGCGCTGCCGTACATGCGCGTCTCGCCCAACTGAGCAGGCCGGAGCCGCGGGTACCCTGCGGCCGTGCGGCTCCCTGAGTGCTTTCCCGGGGTGACGGAGCCCCTGCCCGACGTCGAGATCGCCTCGGTGGCCTGTGACGACCGCCAGGCCGGGCCCGGCACCCTCTTCTGCTGCGTGCCGGGCTTCACGCGCGACGGCCACGACTTCGCCGCCGCGGCGGTAGAGCGTGGGGCGGCGGCGCTGCTGGTCGAGCGACCGCTGGAGCTGGGGGTTCCCGAGATCGTGGTCGATGACGTCCGCAGTGCCATGGCACCGGTCGCCGCCCTGGTCAACGGCAGCCCGACCGCGCGGCTGGAGATGGTCGGCATCACCGGCACCAACGGCAAGACCACGACCGCCTACCTGACGCGATCGCTGCTGGAGGCGGGCGGCCGGCAGACCGGGCTCGTCGGCACCGTCGAGACGATCACCGGCACAGAGCGTGCCCCGGCCGTGCGCACGACGCCCGAGTCGGTCGACCTCCAGGCCACCTTCCGGGAGATGCTCGAGGCCGGCGACTCGGCCTGCGTGATGGAGGTCTCCTCGCACGCCCTGACGCTCCACCGCGCCGACGCGATCGACTGGGACGTCGTCGTCTTCACCAATCTCAGCCGCGAGCACCTCGACTTCCACGGCGACATGGAGAGCTACTTCGCCGCCAAGCGGCTGCTGTTCGAGAGCGCCGCGCCCCACTCGGTGATCAACGTCGACGACGAGTGGGGGCGGCGGCTGGCCGCCGATTTCCCGGAAGCGGTGACGGTGGGGATAGAAAGCGAGGACGCCCGCCTCCGGGCCACCGGCCTCGAGTGCGGGCCGGCTTCCACCCGTTTCGAGGCCGGGGGGATGGAGCTGGAGGTGCCGCTCCCAGGGGCCTTCAACGTCCTCAACGCGCTCTGCGCGGTGGGCGTGGCCCGGGCGCTCGGCGTCGACGACGCCACGATCGCCGGCGCCCTTCCCGTCGCCGACCGCGCGCCCGGGAGGTTCGAGCCGGTCGAGGCCGGTCAGCCCTTCGCGGTGATCGTCGACTACGCGCACTCGCCCGACTCGCTGAAGGGGGCGCTGGGGGCGGCCCGGGCGGTCTGCGACGGGCGGGTGATCATCGTCTTCGGCGCCGGCGGTGACCGTGACACCGGCAAGCGCCCGCAGATGGGCGAGGCGGCAGCGGCCGGAGCCGACCTCGTGGTGGTGACCTCGGACAACCCGCGCTCCGAGGAGCCGGCGGCGATCATCGCCGCGGTGGCCGAAGGGGTGCCGGACGGCACCGAGATGCGCACTATCGAGGACCGGCGGGAGGCGATCGGCTGGGCGATCGCCGAGGCGGCCCCCGGCGACCTCGTGCTGATCGCCGGCAAGGGTCACGAGCAGGGCCAGGAAGGCCCGGGCGGCGAAAAGGAGCCGTTCGACGATCGGCAGGTCGCCCTCGAGGCGCTCGGGGAGGTGTCCCAATGAACGGCTGGACGGCGGCAGAGCTCGCCGAGGCCGCCGGCGGGCGGCTGGTCGCCGGCGACCCGGACACCCCCGGGCCGGACTCGGCGACCATCGACTCCCGCGAGGCCGGGCCGGGTGTCCTCTTCGTCGGCCTTCCCGGCGAGACGGTCGACGGCGGCAGCTTCGCCTCCCAGGCGATCGACGCGGGCGCCTGGGGCGTGCTCGTTGCCGATGAGCACGCAGAGGTCCTCACGGGGGCCGACGCGGCAGTGATCGCCTGCGCAGACCCGCTCGCGGCACTGGGCAGGGCCGCGGCGGCCTGGAGGCAGCACCTGGGGTGCGCGGTGATCGCCATCACCGGCTCGACCGGCAAGACCTCGACGAAGGACATCACCGCGGCCTTCCTGCAGCCCTCCCGCCGGACGGTGGCCACCACCGGCAACTACAACACCGAGATCGGCCTGCCCCTGACCATCCTCGGCGCGCCCGGTGACACCGAGGTCCTCGTCCTCGAGGCGGCGATGCGGGGACCGGGCCAGATCGCCGAGCTGGCGGCGATCGCCGACCCGGACGTAGGGATCATCGTCAGCATCGGCCCCGTCCACCTGGAGCTTCTGGGGACCGTCGAGAACATCGCCGCCGCCAAGTCAGAGCTCACTGCGGGGATGCGCCCGGGAACGGTCGCCGTGCTGCCGGCCGGCGAGCCGCTGCTCGAGCCGCACGTGCGGGAAGACCAGGAGGTATTCACCTTCGGCCCCGGGGGCGACCTCGAGAGCCTCCCGGAGGGCATCCAGGTCGACCTTCCCTCCCGCCACATGGAGTCCAACGCGCTGGCGGCGCTCGCCGCGGTACGCGCGATCGGTGTCGAGCCGGAGGGTCGGATAGAGCTGCGGATCTCCGGCCTGAGGGGGGAGCGGATCGCCCTGAAGGACGGGGTCGTTGTCATCAACGACTGCTACAACGCGAACCCGATGTCGATGCGCGCCGCCCTCGCCGACCTCGCCGAGTCGGCACCGGGCCGCCGCGTGGCCGTGCTGGGGGACATGCTCGAGCTGGGGCCTGACGAGCGCCGCTTCCACGCCGAGCTCGGCGCCCAGGCCCGTGACGCCGGCGTCGACGTGCTCGTGACCGTCGGCGACCTGGCGGTCCACGCCGGACCGGCGTGGGGCGGGGAGGACTTCGTCGCCGTCGAGAACGCCGGGCAGGCCGCCGAGCGGCTGTCGGAGATTGTCGAGCCGGGCGACACGATCCTCGTCAAGGGCTCCAGGGGCGTGGGCCTGGAGGTCGTCGCCGAGAGCCTGGCCGCCGAGAGGGGCGCCGGGGAGTGAGCGGCGAGGTCCTGATCGGGGGAACCGCGGCGCTGCTGCTCTGCCTCTTCCTGGCTCCCCGCTTCATCGAGTTCCTGGGGACGCGCGAGTTCGGCCAGCGGATCCGCGAGGAAGGCCCCAGCGGCCACCACAGCAAGGCCGGGACCCCGACGATGGGCGGGATCATCATCTTCCTGGCCATCTCGATCCCCTTCCTGGTCCTCACCGACTGGGACTGGCGGGCGGTGGGCGTCTTCGGGGTCGCGGTCGTGTGCGCGCTGCTGGGCTTCGCCGACGACTACGTGAAGATCGTCAAGCGCCGCTCGCTCGGCCTTCGGGGGCGCACGAAGATGCTCGTCCTCGTCCTGGTGTCGGTAGCCCTGTGGTGGGTCGCCACCCAGAAGGCCGGGGTGTCGACGACGGTGAGGCTGCGGGTGGTCGACGCGAGCATCGACCTGGGCTTCTTCTTCCCGGTCTTCGTCTTCCTCGTCGTCGCCGGCTCCACCAACGCGGTCAACCTCACCGACGGCCTCGACGGCCTGGCCGCCGGCTGCGTGGCGATCGTGATGCTCGCCTACGTCGGGATCACCTTCATCACCACGGGAGAGCGCGACCTCGCGCTGCTCAGCGCCTGCATCGTCGGCGCCTGCACCGGCTTCCTCTGGTTCAACTCCTTCCCGGCGACGATCTTCATGGGGGATACCGGCTCACTGGGGCTGGGCGGGGCGATAGGCGCCATGGCGGTCATGACCAACACCACGATCCTGCTGATCCTGATCGGCGGGATCTTCGTGGTCGAGGCACTCAGCGTCATCGCGCAGGTCGCCGCCTTCCAGAGCCTGCGCAAGCGGATCTTCCTGATGGCCCCGATCCACCACCACTTCGAGATGCGGGGGTGGTCGGAGACCAAGATCATCCTGCGCTTCTGGATCGTCGCCCTGGTCTTCGCCGCGATCGGCTTCACGCTCTACCAGGCCAACATCAGCTGAGCGGCCCTGCCGCGACGTATCGTCTAGGCGTGGCCGACCGACCCCGACCGCCGCTGCCTCCCGGCCCCTGGCTGGTGGTCGGCCTGAGGCGGTCCGGCGTGGCTGCCGCCGCCGCGCTCTGGCGTGCCGGCGAGCCGGTCATCTGCGTGGACAGCGGCGACCCGCCGGGGCTGGAGGTCCTCCGGGAGGAGGGCATAGAGGTCGAGACCGGAAGCGAAGGGCTGGAGGCGCTCGAGCGGGCCCGCGCCGTGGTCAAGAGCCCGGGCGTGCCGGCCCAGGCGCCGGTGATCGCCGCCGCCCGCGAGCGGGGGATCCCCGTCCTCGGAGAGCTGGAGCTCGGCTGGCGGCTCCTGCCCAACCCGTTCGTGGCGGTTACCGGCACCAACGGAAAGACGACGACCGTCGAACTGCTCGGTGAGATCTGGAGGGCAGCCGGCCTCCCGGTCGCGGTGGCCGGCAACGTCGGTACCGCCGTGAGCTCGCTCCCCGGCCGCCTGGATCCCGCTGCGACCGTGATCTGCGAGGCGAGCTCCTTCCAGCTGGAGGACTCGCTCGCCTTCGACCCCGAGGTGGCGGTCTTCCTCAACTTCAGCCCCGACCACCTGGACCGCCACGGCACCGTCGATGACTACCTGGAGGCCAAGCTCCGCCTCTTCTCCCACCAGGACGCAGGTGACTTCGCGGTCGGGCCGGCCGAGCTGCTCGCCCAGGCCGGGGGCGAGGCGGAGAGGGTCACCGTCGCGCGCCCGCCGGAGGGCGAGGGAGAGATCCGCGTCGCCGACGGCTGGATCACCTGGAACGGCGATCCCGTGGTGGAGGCATCGGCGGTGCGCCTGCGGGGACGCCACAACCTCGACAACGCCCTCTGCGCCGCCGGCGCCGCGCTGGCCTGGGGCGTGCCGGCGGAGGCGGTGGCGCGAGCTCTCACCGAGTTCGCCGGCGTCGAGCACCGGATCGAGGAGGTGGGCAGCGCCGCCGGCGCCACCTGGGTCAACGACTCCAAGGCGACCAACGCCGGCTCCACCGCCGTCGCCCTCGAGGCCTTCGACGAGCCGGTCCTGCTGATCGCCGGCGGGCAGGCCAAGGGCCAGGACTTCGGCCAGCTCGCGAAGGCTGCCGAGGGCCGGGTGAGGCAGGCCTTCCTGCTCGGCCAGGACGCCGAGCTGTTGGCCGCGGCGCTCGAGCCACGCACGCCGTGCCTGCGCTTTGACGACCTCGACGGGGCGGTCGGGGCGGCCGCACAGGCCGCCCAGGAGGGCGATGTGGTGCTCCTCTCACCGGCCTGCGCGAGCTTCGACCTCTACCCGGGCGGCTACGAGGAGAGGGGCGCGCACTTCAGGGCGCTGGTGGCCGGAATTCCGGGCTTTTCCGCCGCCTGAAACCGGCGGAAGGAGAATCGCCTCTTCCCGCGAAGGGAGGTCTCAATGGCCCGCGCCGGCGCAATCGCAGACGACGCCGCAGGCTCCCGACCCCTGGCGCGCGGCAGGGAGCGGGCCGGGCGCCGGAAGATCGAGGAGGACGTTCTCCTTACCGCGGTCCTCTGCCTCCTGGCCCTCGGCGCGGTGATGGTCTACAGCGCCTCCTCGGCCACGTCGGTCGTGGAGGGCGGGGGCACCGGCAGCTCGCTCCTGGTCCGCTACGTCGTCTTCGGCTCGCTCGGCTTCGCGGCGCTGCTGCTCGTCTCGCGGATGTCGCTCCAGCGGATCATGGAGTTCACCGGTCCGGTCCTGGCCGCCTCCTTCATCCTCCTTCTCGCGGTCAAGGTCCCGGGGCTTGGCGTCTCCGTCAACGGCGCTCAGCGCTGGCTGGGTGCCGGGTTCCTGCAGTTCCAGCCCAGCGAGATCGCCAAGGTCGCCGTCGTCCTCTACTGCGCCCGCTTCCTGGCCGAGAAGCCCAACGGGTTCCGGACGATGGGCGAGCTGCTGCCGCTAGGGATCGTCGTCGGTGCCACCGCACTGCTCGTGGTGACCCAGCCCGACCTCGGCACGACCCTGGTCCTCTGCGCGACCGTCGGCGCGATGCTGGTCATCGCCGCCGTCCCGATGCGGTGGCTGGTCGGGCTCACCGCCATCGGTTCGGTCCTTGTCCTGCTCTTCTCGCTTTCGGCCCAGTACCGGCGCGACCGGCTGATGTCGTTCATGAATCCCTGGGACCACGCCGGCGACGCCGGCTTCCAGGCCGTCCAGGGCCAGATCGCGATCGGCTCGGGCGGGCTCTTTGGCCGCGGGCTCGGCGAGTCGGTCCAGAAGATCTTCTACCTCCCCGAGGCCCACACCGACTTCATCCTGGCCATCATCGGCGAAGAGCTCGGGGTGGTTGGGCTCTTCGGCCTCCTCGTCCTTTTCGCGCTGGTCGCCTGGGCGGGGCTGCGGATCGCCCAGCAGGCGAACGGCCTCTACGCCACGCTCGTGGCCGGGGGAGTCACATCCCTCATCCTCTGCCAGGCCATCCTCAATGTCTTTACCGTCCTGGGCCTGGCGCCGCTGACCGGGGTTCCGCTGCCCTTCATCTCCTACGGCTCGACGAGCCTCGTGACCCTGCTGGTTGGCGTCGGGCTGCTGCTCAACGTGGCCCGTGGGGGAACGGTCAGGGTGCGCGCCACGCCCCCCGCGCGCCGGCAGTCCCGAAACCGGCCGCCCGATACGCGACGATCAACGGTCGATGAGCAGTTCGACGACTTCGAGCGGATCGAGGTATTTGATCGCCGCGGGCGGGACCGCAGGGCACGTGGTGCCGGCCCTGGCGGTCGCCGACGAGCTCCGCACTGACGGGTCGAAGGTCGTATTCGCCGGCGGCGAGCGAGCCGAAGCCCAGCTGGTCCCGGCCGCCGGCTATGAGCTGGTCTCCTTCCGCGTCCAGGGCCTGAGCCGGACCAACCCGCTGAAGGCCCTCGCCTCCCTCGGCCGCGCGGTGGTGGCCGCCGGCCAGGCCTGGCGGCTTATCGGCTCGCTGAAGCCCGACGCCGTCATGGGCGGGGGCGGTTACGTCGCCGGGCCGGTGGGCCTGGCCGCGATCCTGCGCCGGCGGCCGCTGGTCCTCACCGAGGCAGACTCGCACCTTGGGCTCACCAACCGTCTCCTCGCACCGTTTGCCCGCCGGGTCGGGCTCGCCTTCGCGATCCCGGGCCGGGACCTGCCGCGGTACGTAGTGACGGGCCGGCCGATCCCGCCCCCGGCGGGCGACCGGGAGGCCGCCCGGGCCCACTTCGGCGTCGAGGAAGGCCGGCCGCTGGTGGTGGTTGTCGGCGGGTCGCTGGGCGCCCGCTCGATAAACGAGGCAGCGATAGAGGCCTTCGGGCAGGACGGCAGCGTCGAGGTGATTCACGCCGCCGGCGACCGCGACCTTCCGTCGCTGAGCGCGCGCCCCGTCGGTCCGGGATACCGGCTCTTCGGCTACATAGACGACTTCGACCAGGCGCTTGCCGCGGCCGACGTCGTCGTATCGCGCTCGGGCGGCTCGGTATTCGAGATCGCCGCCGCCGGGTGTCCTGCCGTGCTCGTTCCCTACCCGCACGCCGCCGCCGATCACCAGGCGGGCAACGCCGCCTGGATGAGCGACGCCGGTGCCGCCGTGGTTATCGAAGACGCCCGGCTCGACGCTCCCCTCCTGGCTGCGACGGTCCGGGAGCTGCTGGCCGACCCTGAGCGCCTGGCGCAGATGCGCGAGTCCGCGCTCTCGATCGCCCGCCCCCAGGCGGCCGCGGCGGTCGCCGGGCTGCTCCGCGAGGCGGCCGCGTGAGCGCCCCCGACTGGGAGGGGCGCCGGCTCCACTTCGTCGGAATCGGCGGCGCCGGCATGCAGGGCTGGGCCGCCGCCGCCCACGAGCTCGGGGCGACGGTGAGCGGAAGCGACCGCGACGACTCACCGGCGCTGGAGGCCCTCCGGGAGATGGGCATCGACGCCCGTGCCGGCCACGACGCGGCCAACCTCCCCGAGGAAGACGGGGTCGAGGTCGTCTTCTCGACGGCCATCCCCGACTCAAACCCGGAGCTGGAGGCCGCCCGGGCGCGGGGGCTGAGAACGATGCCCAGGGCCGAGCTCCTTGCCGAGCTCACCGCGCTGCGGCGGACGATCGCCGTCGCCGGCGCCCACGGGAAGACGACGACGACGAGCATGGTCGCGCACGTCCTGTCCGAGGCCGGGCTCGACCCCGGCTACCTGATCGGCGGCACGCTCCGCAGCACCGGACGAAACGCCGCGTGGGGCAGCGGCGAGTGGCTGGTGGTGGAGGCCGACGAGTCGGACCGCTCGCTGCTGTCGATCAGCACGGAGATCGCCGTCCTGACCAACGTCGAGCTCGACCACCACGCTACCTACCGGTCGGATGAGGAGCTGCGCGCAGTCTTTGCCGAGTTCCTCGACGGCCCGCCCATGGCCGTGATTGCCGACGACCCGGCGCTCCTCGAGCTGAGGGCGGGGGCGCCCTGCGTGGCCTTCGATCCCACGCCGGTCGACACCTCGTCCGGGCTGCCGCGCTTTTCGTGGAGGGGCCACCAGGTCGAGCTGGCGGTCCCCGGGGACCACAACGCCTGGAACGCGGCTGCCGCCCTGGAGGCGGCAAGCCTCGCCGGCGTGGCCGAGGAGGAGGCGGTCCGCGCGATCGGCTCCTTCAGCGGTTCGGGGCGAAGGTTCGAGGAGCTCGGCCGCTCCGCCGGCGGCGCCCGGGTGGTCGACGATTACGCCCACCATCCGACCGAGGTCGCCGCGACGATCGCCGCCGCCCGCAGCCAGGCGCCGCAGAGGCTCGTCGCCGTCTTCCAGCCGCATCTCTTCTCCCGGACTGCCGAGCTCGCGGAGCGCTTCGGCGAGGCTCTCGCCGGCGCCGACCTCGCCGTCGTGGTCGACGTCTACCCGTCCCGCGAGAAGGCGGGCGACTTCCCCGGCGTCACCGGGGAGCTGGTCGCGACAGCGTGCCGGCAGGCCGGCGGCAGCGTCGAGTGGATTCCGGGGATGGGGGAGGCCGGGGAGCGGCTTTCCGGGATGCTCGGCCCGGGCGACCTCTGCCTGGTGATGGGTGCCGGGGACATCCGCTCGCTCGGCGAAGCTCTCGTCTCTGGCTGACGTGGCAGGAAGAGAACCCCGGCCGTCGAAGGCGTCCGGGATGCCGGCGGTACCCGCCACCAGTCTCTCCTCCCCAAGGCGCCTGAGAGCCAGGAGGCTGAGGCTCCCGTCGGTCAGGGCGCTCCTTGCGCTCTTCCTCGGCGTTGCCCTCCTGGCCGGTGGCTGGATCTGGCTTCGCAGCTCGTCGGTGGTCGCCGTCGAGCAGGTGAAGGTGACCGGGGTGGGCACGTCGCCGGGCGGGGCGGCCATCCGCTCCTCGCTTACGAGCGTGGCCATGGACATGACGACCCTCAACGTCGACCGGGACGCCCTCGACGAGGCGGTGGCGCGCTTTCCCGTCGTCAAGTCGCTCGACGTCACAACCGACTTTCCCCACGGGATGAGGATCGCCGTGACGCAGCGCCGCCCGGTCGCCGCGCTGGTGGGCGGCGGCGTCCCCGTCGCGGTCGCCGCCGACGGCGTCCTGCTCAAGGGCGAGCGGACGGCCGGCCTGCCCGCCGTAAACGCGAAGGTCCCGTACGGGGCTCCCCGGCTGACCGGCGGGCGCGCCCTCGAGCAGGTGCGCCTGCTGGCGGCTGCCCCCGCCCACCTGCGCAGCCGCGTGAGCGCCGTCACCTTTGCCGGAGGCGGATACACCGTGCGCGTCGCCGGGTACCCGGAGCTGCGGTTCGGGGCTCCCGACCGGCTCCAGTCCAAGTGGGCCGCCGCGAGCCGCATCCTCAAGGACCCGAGCGTCGCGGGGGCGTCTTATGTCGACCTGCGGGTGCCAGAGCGCCCCGCCGTTGGCCCTTCAACGGGCAGCGAGGAGGGCTTCATTCCCTAAAAGCCTCAAGCGTGGATAGAGGGTTTGGCAGCGATCAACCCTCAACCGCGACTTGAGGGACGGGTAGCGCAATCACCCTTGCGCTTCTAGACTCCAGGAGGAGAGAGGCCCTACGGTGGCCTCCCGATTGGGCCCCGGGAACCCTTCCCGTGGCCTCAACTATGAATTGAGGGTCGGACAGATCAATGGAAAGCATGGTTGACCACGGCAGCTACCTCGCCGTCATCAAGGTCGTCGGAGTGGGCGGCGGCGGCACCAACGCCGTTAACCGGATGGTCGATGCCGGCCTGCGCGGAGTCGAGTTCATCGCCTCCAACACCGACGCCCAGGCCCTCCAGGCCTGCGAGGCCGACATCAAGCTCAACATCGGCGAAGAGCTGACCCGTGGGCTCGGCGCCGGCGCCGACCCCCAGATCGGCTTCGGCGCGGCCGCCGAATCCCGGGACGACATCAAGGAGGCCCTGAAGGGGGCCGACATGGTCTTTGTCACCGCAGGCGAAGGCGGCGGCACCGGTACCGGCGCCGCCCCCGTGATCGCCGAGATCGCCAAAAGCGAGATCGGGGCGCTCACCGTCGGCGTGGTCACGCGCCCGTTCGAGTTCGAGGGCGCCCAGCGCATGAAGGCGGCCGACGAAGGGATCGAGCGCCTGCGCGAGGTGGTCGACACCCTGATCGTTATTCCCAACGAGCGCCTGCTGGCCACCGTCGAGAAGCGCACCACCGTCCTCGAGGCCTTCCGCGAGGCCGACAACGTCCTGCGCCAGGGCGTCCAGGGGATCACCGACCTGATCACCATCCCCGGCCTGGTCAACCTCGACTTCGCCGACGTTCGCACGATCATGGCCGACGCCGGCTCGGCCCTCATGGGGGTCGGCTCGTCGGCCGGCGAGAACCGCGCGGTCGACGCCGCCACCGCCGCCATCACCAGTGAGCTGCTCGAGGACTCGATCGACGGCGCCACCGGCATCCTGCTCAACATCACGGGCGGGAGCGAGCTCGGCCTCTTCGAGGTCAACGAGGCCGCCGAGGTGATCCACTCCGCCGCCGACCGCAACGCCAACATCATCTTCGGGGCCGTCCTCGACGAGTCGATGGGCGACGAGGTCCGCGTGACCGTCATCGCCACCGGCTTCGACCAGGCCGGGCGCCGTTCGCGCCGCAGCTCCGCGGGCAGCAGCGAGCCGACCCCGCGCGCCGGGCGCAAGGACCGCACGCCCAGGGTGGGCAAGAAGGGCGACCTCGAGATCGGCGACGACGATCTCGACATCCCCGCCTTCCTGAAGTAGCCCCCGCCCCGGGAAGGGAGTTCCGGCTGCGGTAGCGTGGCGGCGATGGCCGCCGCTCCCCGCCGCACGCCCCTCTACGACCGCCACGTCGAGGCCGGCGCCCGGATCGTCGATTTCGCCGGCTGGGAGATGCCGGTCCAGTACGAAGGGATAAGGCAGGAGCACGAGGCGGTCCGCACCGCGGTCGGGCTCTTCGATGTCTCCCACATGGGGGAGGTCGAGGTCGCCGGCCCCCAGGCCGGGGAGCTGGTCCAGCGGCTTCTTTCCAACGACCTCGGGAAGCTCGATGTGGGCGGCGCCCAGTACTCGGTGCTCTGCAACGAGGAGGGCGGGGTGCTGGACGACTGCTTCGCCTACCGGGTGGCCGATGACCGCTACCTGATCGTCACCAACGCCTCCAATCACGAGCGCGACTTCGCCTGGATGCGCGACCACGCCGGAGGCTTCGACGCCGAGGCCATCGACGCTGCCGACCGCTGGGCGATGATCGCCGTGCAGGGCCCGGCCGCGCGCGAGATGCTCGCGCCTCTCTGCGAAGGCGAGCTGCCGGCCCGCTTCCGCGTGGCCGAACTGGCCGTGGCCGGCGTCCCGGCACTGGTCTGCGGAACCGGCTACACCGGCGAGGACGGAGTCGAGATCCTCTGCGCGCCCGATGACGCCCCGGCCCTTTGGGACGCGCTCACGGCGGCCGGCGGGACGCCCGCCGGCCTCGGTGCTCGCGACACGCTCCGGATGGAGGTCTGTTACCACCTCTACGGCAACGACCTGATGGAGAGTCGGGGCCCGATCGCTGCCGGCCTTGGCTGGGCCTGTCGCGAGGAGACCGGCTTCATCGGCTCGGAGGCCGTGGCCGCCGAGCGCGAGGCCGGCGCCCAGGAGGTGCTCGTCCCGTTCGTCATCGACGGCCCGGGCATCGCCCGCCAGGGCAACCCGGTCGAAGGGGGCGGCGAGGTAACCAGCGGCACGCTCTCGCCGACCATGGGAGTCGGTATCGGCATGGCCTACCTGCCTTCGGACCGGGCGGTGCCCGGAGAGAAGATCGAGATCGACGTCAGGGGCAAGATCCGCCCGGCGACGGTCGCCGAGAAACCCCTTTACCGTCCAGGCGGCGCGTAGACTCGCCGCCAGACCACGAGCAAGGAGACGTCGATGGCCGACGCCAGCTATCCCGCCGAGCTGATCTACCACCCCGAGCACGACTGGGCCCGAGTCGAGGGCGACGTCGCCACCTTCGGAATCACCTGGTACGCCCAGGACGCCCTCGGGGAGGTCGTCTTCTTCGACCCGCCCGACCCGGGAACCCAGGTCGAGGCCGGCGCGCCGTACGCGGAGGTCGAGTCGGTGAAGGCGGTCAGCGAGGTGATCGCCCCGCTCAGCGGCGAGGTGATCGAGGTCAACGGTGCCCTCGGCGACACCCCGGAGTCGATCAATGACGACCCATACGGCTCTGGCTGGATGGTCAAAGTGAGGCTCTCGGACGTATCGGAGACAGAGGCCCTCATGGACGCCGCCGCCTACGAGGCAATCCTGCCCTAATCAGGCGCTCCGGCTGAACAGGGAGCACGAGAATTTGAGCCGCTACACCGCCGTCACACCCGAAGACCTCGAGCAGATGCTCGCAACGATCGGCGCCGCCTCGATCGACGAGCTCTTCGAGCAGGTGCCCGAGGGGGTGCGCCTCGGGCGCGAGCTCGACCTGCCCGAAGGCATGGGCGAGCAGGAGGTCTACGGCCACCTGCTCGACCTCGCCCGGGCCAACACCTCGGCCGACGACGAGATCACCTTCCTGGGCGCCGGGATGTACGACCACTACGCGCCGGCGGTCATCGACATGCTGCTCGGCCGCTCGGAGTTCCTGACTCCCTACACGCCGTACCAGCCCGAGATCAGCCAGGGCAGCCTCCAGGTGATGTTCGAGTACCAGACGGCGATCAGCGAGCTGACCGGCCTGCCGGTATCCAATGCCTCCGTATACGAGGGGCCGAGCGCGGTCGGGGCCGCCGGGTACCTGGCCAAGCTGGCCAACGGGAAGTCGAAGTTCGTCGTCTCCCGCGGGCTCCACCCGCACAGCCGCGAGACCCTGCGCACGCTCTCGCACGGCTACGGGATCGAGGTAGTCGAAGTGCCGCTCTCCGGCGGCGTGACCGACCCGGACGCCTGGGCCGCCGCGATCGACGGCGACACCTGTGCCGTCTTCTTCCAGCAGCCGAACTTCCTCGGTGTCGTCGAGGACGCCGCCGCGCTGGCCGAGGCGGCCAAGAACAGCCCGGCGGTCGTGGTCGGCTCCTACGACCCGATTCCACTCGGCATCCTCGCCTCCCCGGGGGAGTGCGGGGTGGACGTGGCGGTCGGCGAAGGCCAGACGCTGGGCAACCGGATGGACTTCGGGGGGCCCTCCTTCGGCTTCTTTGCCGCCACCGCCGCCTACCTGCGCAAGATGCCCGGGCGGATCGCCGGCGAGACGACCGACGTCGACGGGCGCCGGGGCTTCGTCCTCACCCTCCAGACCCGTGAGCAGCACATCCGCCGCGAGAAGGCCACCTCCAACATCTGCACCTCCCAGGCCCTGAACGCGCTGGCCGGGGTCGTCTACCTCTCCTGGCTGGGCCGCGACGGGATCGTCGAGCTCGCCGAGCTGCTGCTCCAGCGCACGGCTTACGCCCGCGAGCGCCTCGCCGGGGTGGAGGGCGTGGAAGAGCTCTTCGACGGCCCCGCGGTCCGGGAGTTCGCGGTGAATCTCGACGTCGCCGACACCGCGGCGGTCGAGCGCGTCATCTCCCGCTGCCAGGACCGCGGGATCAACCCGGGCTACGCCGTCGGCCGCGACTACGAGGAGTTTCCGACCGCGCTCCTGGTGGCGATCACCGAGCAGCGCACCGCGGAGCAGATCGACATGCTCGCCGAGGCGCTCGGGGAGGCGATGGCCGAGGAGCGGGCCGCCGCCGGGGTCGGGGAGGCGGCATCGTGACAACGGTCGCGCCGCGCCCGCCGGCCTCTGCCGACAGTGCCACCCCGATGCAGCGCGACGAGGTGCGCACCATCTTCGAGAAGGGCGCCCGCGGTCGGCGCGCCTTCCAGTGCCCCCCTGCCGGCGTTCCCGAGCGTGACCCGCACGAGCTCCTGCCCGAGTCGCTTCGCCGCAGCGAGCCGGCCCGCCTGCCCGAGGTCAGCGAGCCCGAGCTCGTCCGCCACTACGTCCGCCTTTCGCGCCGCAACTTCGACCTCGACAGCGGCTTCTACCCGCTCGGCTCGTGCACGATGAAGCACAACCCGCGCCTGCACGAGCGCGTGACCGCCCTCCCCGGCCACGCGCGCATGCACCCGCTCCAGGATCCGCGCCGCGCCCAGGGCGCGCTCGAGCTGATGTGGAACCTCGAGCGGGCCCTCGGCGAGGTCGCCGGACTGCCGGCCGTTTCGCTGCAGCCGAGCGCCGGCTCCCACGGCGAGCTGGCCGGCGTCCTGCTCACCCGGGCCTACCACGAGTCGCGTGGCGACGCCCGGACCAAGGTCCTCACCCCCGACACCGCCCACGGGACCAACCCGGCAACGGTGACGATGGCCGGCTACGAGGTGGTCAAGGTCGGGACCAACGCCGATGGCGGCGTCGACATGGACGACCTGCGGGAGAAGGTCGACGACCAGGTCGCCTGCCTGATGCTCACCAACCCCAACACGCTCGGCCTCTTCGACCCGAACATCGAGGAGATCGCCGAGCTGGTCCACGGAGTCGGGGCGACCCTCTACTACGACGGGGCCAACCTCAACGCCGTCATGGGGCGCTCCCGGCCCGGGGACATGGGCTTCGACATCGTCCACTTCAACCTCCACAAGTCGTTCACCCAGCCCCACGGCGGGGGCGGGCCGGGCTCCGGCCCGATCGCGGTGAGCGAGCGAATCGAGCCCTTCCTTCCCGTCCCGGTGATCACCCGCAGCGAGACTCCCGACGGCCCGGTCTTCGACCTCGACTACGACCGCCCGCAGTCGATCGGCCGGCTGCGCGGCTTCCAAGGCAACTACGGCTGCTTCGTCCGTTCCTACGCTTACATCTGCTCGCTCGGGGCCGAGGGGCTGCGGGACGCCAGCGAGGTTGCGGTGCTCAACGCCAACTACCTGCTCGCCCGCCTGCGGGAGCTGGTCGGCGAGGAGCTGCCGCTCGCCTTCGGCGACCGCTGCATGCACGAGTTCGTCCTCTCGGGCGAGCCGATGAAGCGCGACCTCGGGATCAAGACGCTCGACCTGGCCAAACGCCTGCTCGACCACGGCTTCCATCCGCCGACCGTCTACTTCCCGCTGCTGGTCGACGAGGCGCTCCTGATGGAGCCGACCGAGACCGAGACCCGCGAGACGCTCGACGCCTTCGCCGAGGCGGTCGCCTCCGTCGTCGCCGAAGCCAGGGAAGACCCGGAGGTCGCGTCGCATGCTCCGTACACCACCCCGGTGCGGCGGCTCGACGAGGCCGGGGCGGCCAAGAACCCGGTAATTCGCCAGGACCTTGCCGCAGACGGCGCGTAGGTAGCCTCCGCGCCGTACATGCGCATCTTCTCGGGGATCCAGCCGACCGGGCGCAAGCACCTCGGCAACTACATCGGTGCCATCCGGCAGTACGTCGCCGGCCAGCAGCGCGCCGAGGAGGCCGGTGACCTGGCGATCTACTCGATCGTCGACCTCCACGCAACGACCGTCTCCTACGACCCGGTCGTGCTGCGCGAGCGGTGCCTGGACACCACGGCGCTCCTGCTGGCCGCCGGGCTGGACCCGGAGCGGTGCGTGCTCTTCCGGCAGGGCGACGTTCCCGAGCACACCGAGCTCACCTGGCTCCTCTGCTCGGTCACCGCACACGGCGACCTCAACCGGATGCACCAGTTCAAGGAGAAGTCCGACAGCCAGCGCGAGCTCGTCTCCGCCGGGCTCTTCCTCTACCCGGTCCTGCAGGCGGCCGACGTCCTTGCCTACCGCGCCGACGAGGTCCCCGTCGGCGAGGACCAGCGCCAGCACATCGAGCTGATGCGCGACATCGCCGAGCGGTTCAATGCGCGATTCGGTGACGGGGAGGAGGTCCTGACCGTTCCCTCGCACCGGATCCCCGAGGTCGGGGCCCGGATCATGGATCTCCAGCGCCCGGAGAACAAGATGTCGACCACAGGCGGCTCGGAGGAGGGGACGGTCTACGTACTCGACGACCCCGAGGCGATCCGCAAGAAGCTCTCACGCGCGGTCACCGACTCGGGCACGGAGATCGTCCGGGCGCCGGACAAGCCGGGAGTGACCAACCTGATCGACATCCTGGCCGCCAGCCGCGAGGTCGACCCGGAGCAGGTCGAGCAGGAGATGGCCGAGGCGCGGGGATACGGGGATCTCAAGGGCGCCGTGGCCGATGCCGTGGTCGAGATGCTCGAGCCGGTCCAGCGGCGCTACGAGGCGCTGCGGGGCGACGAGCAGGCACTCGAGGAGGTTCTCGCCGCCGGCGCGTCGAGGGCGCGCGAGATCGCCGCGCCGACCGTCGCCGACGTGCGCCGCGTGATGGGAGTCGGGCCCCCTCCCGGACGATGAACCGGCGCCTCCTGGCGCTGGTCTGCGTCGTCATCCTGATCGACACCCTCTTCTATGCGGTGCTGGCTCCGGTCCTCCCGGCGCTCTCCGACGAGTTCGGCCTCGACAAGGGCAGCGCGGGGATCCTGGTCGGCGCCTACGCCGCCGGGACGCTCTCCGGGGCGCTTCCCGGCGGCTGGGCCGCGGAGAGGTTCGGCGCCAAGCCGACGCTGCTGGGCGCGCTCGGGCTGATGACCGTGGGGAGCATCACTTTCGCCCTGGCCGACACCGTCTTCCTGCTCGACCTCGGCCGCTTCGTCCAGGGCCTGGGCGGGGCGCTCTCCTGGCTGGCCGGCTTCGCCTGGCTGGTCGAGGAGACCGATACCGATCGCCGCGGGGAGGCGATCGGCTTCGTGATGGCCGCCGCCCTGGTCGGTGCGCAATTCGGTCCGGTGCTGGGGATAGCGGTCGACGAGTTCGGCCGGATCCCCGCCTTCGGCGCGACGGTTGCCGCCGGGCTGGTGATCGCCGCGATCGCCGCGCGAATGCCTCGCCCCACGCCGCTGCCCCGGGGGCGCCCGCCGCAGTCGATGCTCAGCGACAACGCCTCCCTGATCGCCCTCTGGCTCGTCTTCGTGGCCGGGCTCGGCTTCGGGATCCTCGAGGTCCTGATCCCGCTCGACCTCGGTCGGCTCGGGGCGGGGGCGCTGGCGATCGGGGGGATCTTCTTCATCGCCGCCGCCGCCGAGGCGGTCATGAACCCGCTGGTCGGCCGCTACATCGACCGCCGGGGGGCCGAGCGGATCGTCCAGGCCAGCCTCTTCCTCGGGGCCCTCGGCCTCGCCGTCCTCGCCACGCCGGAGGGCGTCATCGTCGTGGCGGCGATGCTCGCCTTCGTCGGTGTGACCCTCGGGGCGCTCTTCACGCCGGGGGCGCGGATCATCTCGCGCCGGGCCGAGGCGCTTAAGGTCGACCAGGGCTGGGCCGGCGCCTTCCAGAACATCGCCTGGGCCGGCTCGATCGCCCTCGGCGCCGTGATCGGCGGCAGCGTGGCCGAGGCGGTCGGCGACGGCGCGGCCTACGCGATGGGCGCGATCGTCGCCCTGACGACCGGCCTGGCGCTCTTCCTTCGCCGACCGGTCCGGGCGTTACGGTCCGAGCCGTGATCGCTGCCGATCTCGACCTCGACCTGGAGATCTTCACCGGCCCCTTCGACCTGCTGCTGACGCTGGTCCTGCGTGAGGAGGTCGACCTGCTCGAAGTCGAGCTCTCGGGCATCGTGCTGGCCTACCTCGACGTCCTCGAGGAGCGCGGGGAACTCGACCTCGAGATGGCCACCGAGTTCATCGTCCTGGTCGCTGCGCTGCTCGAGCTCAAGTCACGGCTGATGCTGCCCGGCGAGGAGGCCGACCTGCTCGAGGGGATGGAGCCCGGCGAGGCCGCCGAGGAGCTCCTGGCGCGGATGCTCGACGCCCGCCGGTACCGCAACGCCGCCGAGCACCTCGAAGGACGCCTGGAGGCCGAGCGGGGCTTCCGCTACCGGTCGGCGCCGCTGCCGGCCTTTGCCCGCCGGGTCAGCATCGAGAGCGCGGTCAAGGCCTACGAGCCCGACAGGCTCGGCGAGGCGCTGGGCTCCCTGCTCCGGCTGCCCCCGCAGATCAGCCTCCACCACCTGAATATCCGCCGTGTGACCGTTCCGGAGCGCCTTGCCCACCTGCGCTCGCTGCTGCGCCGGGGAGCCGTCGGGTTCGACGAGGCGGTCGCCGGCGCCGACCGCATGACCGTGGCCGTCACCATCTTTGCCCTGCTCGAGCTCTACAAGCAGGGAGAGGCAACCTGGAGCCAGGACGTGCCGTTCGGCCCGATCTCGATCGCCCCTGCCGATGTCGACCCGCCGGCCCTGCGCCTGGTGGAGGAGGCCGCATGAGCGAGCTCTCGGGAACCGTCGAGGCGCTGCTCTTCCTCAGCCCGGACCCGGTCAGCGCCGAGGCCCTGATGGAGGCCGTGCCCTGCGGGGAGGGGGAGCTGGAGGAGGCCCTTGCCGATCTCGAGCAGGGGCTGGCCGAAGGTAGCCGCGGCCTCGTCCTCAAGCGGATCGCCGGCGGCTACGCCCTGGCCAGCGACCCGGAGGCCGAGACGGCCGCCCGCAGGCTCTTTGCGCGCCCGCGCACCCCGCCGCTCACCGCCGCCCAGTCGGAGACGCTCGCGATCGTCGCCTACCTGCAGCCCGTCTCCCGCCCGGAGATCACCCGGATCCGCGGCGTCAGCGCCGACTCGGCCACCGGGACCCTGCTCGAGCGGGGACTGATCGAGGAGTCGGGCCGTTCGCAGTTCGGGGCGGTCACCTACCGCACGACAGAGCTCTTCCTGCGCCTCTTCGGGATGGACAGCCTGGAAGAGCTGCCTGACGTCAGCCAGTGGGATCCGAGCCCCGAGGAGCAGGCCGAGCTGCGCGAGCGCCTGCTGGCCGCCGGGTCGGCCCGCCTCGGAGAGGCCGCGCCCGGGGACCAGCCGGAGATCGGCGGCCACGAGCCCGGCGCAGGCGAGCCGCAGCCGGTCGGCGCCGTGGATATCGAACCGGCGCCGGTCGAGCCCTCCGGGCCCGAGCCGGCAGCCTGATCAGGCCGCCCGGGCGGCCAGCTGGCCGCAGGCCGCGTCGATGTCGCGGCCGCGGGTGAGCCTTACCGTTGCCGTGATGCCGCGCCTCTCCAGGGCGGCCCGGAAGGCCTCGATCGCCTCCCGGCTCGAGCCCTCGTAGGAGGTGCCGCTCGGGTTGTACGGAATCAGGTTGACCTTGAAGCGCTTCGGGTCGAGCAGGTCGGCGAGAGCGAGGGCCTGGCCGACCTGGTCGTTGACGCCGGCGAGCATCACGTACTCGATGAAGACCATCCGCCGCTTGGCGTCGTAGTAGCGGTTACAGGCCTCGATCACCTCCGCCATCGGGTAGCGGTCGTTGACCGGCATGATCTGGCTGCGCAGGGCGTCGTCGGGAGCGTGGAGCGAGAGGGCGAGGCGCAGCGGCCGAGGCTGGGCGGCAAGCCGGTCGATGCCGGGGATCCAGCCCACCGTCGAGACCGTCGTGCGCCGGCTGGTTATCCCCAGGTCGGGGAGGAATTCGCAGGCGCCGAGGACGGAGTCGAGGTTCATCATCGGCTCGCCCATCCCCATGAATACGCAGTGGTTCAGCTCGGCCCGGCGCCGGAAGTGCAGCGCCTGGTCGACGATCTCCCAAGTAGTCAGGTTGCGCCCGAACTTCATCGTCCCGGTTGCGCAGAAGGTGCAGGTCAGCGGGCAGCCCGACTGCGATGAGAGGCAGACCGAGCGACGCCCGTCGCGATAGCTCATCAGGACGGCCTCCACCGGGCGGTCGTCGGCGGTGCGAAAGAGCGCCTTGACCGTGCCGTCGGTCGAGACCGCCTCCTCCTCGAGGGTCAGCGTGGAGAAAGGGACCCCGTCGGCCAGCCGCTCCCTCAGGCCGGCGGGCAGGTCGGTCATCTCCTCCCAGTCCCGGGCGCCGCGCGCCTGCCAGGCCCAGGCCTGGTCCCGGCGGTAGGAGGGCTCGTCCTCGGCGGCGAGCACCTGTTCGAGCAGGTCGAGGTCCATCGGTCCTATGGTGGCAGCCAGCCGATGAGACTCGCCAAGTACCTGGCCCGCGCCGGTGTTGCCTCCCGCCGCGCCTCGGAGCGGATTATTGCCGAGGGGCGCGTGACCGTCGACGGCGTCGCGGCCACCGACCCGGCCCTCCGCGTCGGGGATGGGTCGGCGGTGGAGGTCGACGGGCAGCCGGTCGGCCCGGGCCCTGAGGACCGGGCCGTCTACGCCCTCAACAAGCCGGCCGGCGTCGTATCCACGGCCTCCGACACCCACGGCCGGCCGACCGTGGTCGGCCTCGTCGACGGTGGGGGACGCAGGCTCTACCCGGTCGGGAGGCTCGACGCCGACTCGACCGGCCTGATCCTCCTGACCGACGACGGCGAGCTGGCCAACCGCCTTACCCATCCCCGTTACGAGGTCCCCAAGCGCTACCGGGTACGGGTCTCAGGGGGGACCCCGAGTCCGCAGGCACTCGAGGCGCTCCGCTCGGGAATCGAGCTGGAGGACGGCCTCACCGCCCCGGCCGGGGTGGAGGTGTCGGGGGACTCGGTGATCGAGGTCACGATCCGCGAGGGCCGCAAGCGGCAGGTGCGCCGCATGTGCGAGGCGGTCGGCCACCCGGTGCAGGAGCTCTGCCGCGTGGCCTTCGGTCCGCTGGAGCTCGGGTCGCTCGCCCCAGGGCAGTCCCGCCGGCTCGATGCCGGGGAGCTCGAGCGCCTGCGCGCCGCGCCCGGCCCGGGGCTGGCATGATCAGCGGCCGATGAGCGTTTACGCCCTTCGCGGCGCGACAACCGTTGAGGAGAACGACCGGGAGGCGATCCTCGAGGCGACGCGCGAGATGCTCGACGAGCTCCTCTCGCGCAACTCCCTCGCCGCCGACGACCTGGTCAGCGCGATCTTCACCGTCACCGACGACCTCGACGCCGAGTTCCCCGCCCTTGCCGCCCGTGAGATGGGGCTCTCCGGGGTGCCCCTGCTCTGCGCCCGCGAGATCCCGGTCCCGGGCTCGATGCCGGGGGTGATCCGGGTCCTCGTCCACTACCGCGCCGGCGAGGGAAGCGAGGCCCAGCACGTCTACCTGCGCCGGGCGAGCGAACTGCGCAGCGACCTCGGGAGCGCTCAGTGAGCGAAGGGCCCGCCGAGGGCGTTACGGCCGGGGAAGGGTGGGCCTACGCCCAGCTCGACGACCTGGGGGAGGGCCCCGGGTTCCGCAAGATCCGCGCGTCGCTCGGGTTGACCGAGCTCGGCGCCAACGCGATCGTCCTTCCCCCTCGCTGGGAGACCGGCGCTCACTTCCACGATGAGCAGGAAGAGCTCTACTTCGTCCACCGTGGCCCGGTCGAGTTCAGCTTCGACGAGGGTCCGTGGGAGCGCCTCGAGTCCGGTGGGGTGGTTCGAGTCGAAGCGGCCACGCCGCGCCGGATGCGCAACCCCGCCGGGGAAGAAGCGGTGATCGTGATCGTCGGCGGCCGCGGCGGCTACGTCGGCCGTGACGGGAGGCTGCTCGAGGGAGAGGTCCGCGCCGGCGGGCCCATCGACACCGATGGCGCTTAGCCACTCCGCCCGCCTGGACCGCATCCCCGCCTACCCCGCGGCGGCCGGCTACGAGCTGCCCGAGGACGTCGCGATGCTCGCCTCCAACGAGTCGCACGACCCGCCTATCCCCGAGGTCGTCGCCGCGGTTGAGGAGGTCATGAAGGGACTCAACCGCTACCCGGACCCGTCCGGGACGAAGCTG
>JBBATA010000008.1:60127-62575 GCA_040399005.1 Solirubrobacteraceae bacterium | reverse complement strand
GCCGAGATCGAGCCGCGCCCGACACCTCCCTGATCGCCGCCTGCACCAGCGCTGGTGCGCTCACCCGGGCACCCGGGAGCACATCCTCGTGTTCGGCTTCTTGCTGGCCATGAGGGCAGGTGCCTTACCCCGGCGGTCTCCCGCTGGCTTTCGCGTGGCGCCGGGCGCCCAGGCTAGGCGGGGTCCAGCCAGCCGGCGAGCTCGTCGAGCGCTCCGGGGCGGACGTAGTAGAAGGCCCACAGCCCCTTGCGCTCGGAGTCGACGATTCCGGCGTCGCGAAGCTTGCGCAGGTGGTGGGAGAGTGTCGACTGCGAGATCTCGAAGAGCGGCAGCAGCTCGCAGACGCAGACCTTTCCGGCGTTCTCCCGCAGGACGTCGACCAGCTGGAGGCGGATCGGGTCGCCGAGGGCCTTGGCCACAGCGGCCATCCGCGTCGCCTCCTCCCGCGCTACCTCCGGGTAGGCGATCGGCTCGCAGCAGGGCTCACCGGGCGGGCGCTTGGTCTTGGGGGCGGTCTCCAGATCGACGTTCATCAATCTACGAATATCGATTGATTCGATGGTTGTCAATAGATACGGTCTGCCGGAAATGACCCGCGTTGGCATCAACGGCTTCGGGCGGATCGGCCGGCTCGACTTCAGGGTCGCCTGGGAGGACCCGGCGCTGGAGGTGGTCCACGTCAACGACACCGGCGGGGACGCGGCGGCGGGAGCCCACCTGCTCGAGTTCGACTCGGTGCACGGCCGATGGGGGGTGGAAGCGGGCGGAGACGCCGACACGCTCTTCGTCGGCGGCCGGGAGATCGGCTGGTCGTCGGTTGCGGAGCCCGGTGCGGTTGACTGGGAGAAGAGTGGCGTAGAGGTGGTCCTCGAGTGCACCGGCCGCTTCCGAACGGTCGAGTCGCTTATGCCCTACTTCGAGCGGGGAGTGCGGAAGGTGATCGTCGCCGCGCCGGTCAAGGACGAGCAGGCGCTCAACGTCGTGGTCGGCGTCAACGACGGGCTCTACGAGCCAGGCGATCACGACATCCTCACCGCCGCCTCGTGCACCACAAACTGCCTGGCTCCCGTGGTGAAAGTGGTCCACGAGACCGTGGGGATCGAGCGGGGGTCGATAACGACGCTGCACGACCTGACCAACACGCAGGTGGTGGTGGACGCCTTCCATCGCGACCCGCGGCGGGCCAGGGCCTCGGGGGTTTCGCTGGTGCCGACGACCACCGGCTCGGCGACGGCGATCGGGATGATCTTCCCCGAGCTTGAGGGAAGGCTGGATGGCCTGGCCGTGCGGGTGCCGCTGCTCAATGCCTCGCTTAGCGACTGCGTCTTCGAGCTCTCGCGCCCCTCCACGGTCGATGAACTGAACGGGGCGCTGAAGGCTGCGGCCGAGGGCCCGCTCGCAGGAATCCTCGGTTACGAGGAGCGCCCGCTGGTCTCTGTCGACTTCCGCGGCGACCCCCGTTCGGGTGTGGTCGACGCGCTCTCGACCATGGTCACCGGCGGCACCCAGGCCAAGATCCTCGCCTGGTACGACAACGAGTGGGGCTACGCCAACCGGATGGTCGAGCTCGCCGGAATCGTGGCCCGGAGCCTGCGCTGAGCGGCCGATGAGCGGGGCCGCCGCCAGCGACCGCGAGGGCGACCTGCGCCGCTACGCGCTCGTCACCGCCGCCTACTGGGCAGACACCGTCGCCGACGGTGCCGTCCGGATCCTGGTCCTCTTCTACTTCTACGACCTTGGCTACACGCCGTTCGAGCTGGCCACCGTCTTCGCCTTCTACGAGGTCTTCGGGATCCTCACCAACCTCTTCGGCGGCTTCGTGGCCGCCCGCTCGGGGCTGATCACGACCCTCGTGGCCGGGCTGCTGGCCCAGGTGACGGCTCTGCTCGTGCTCGGGCTCGTCCCGCAGGCGTGGCTGGTGGTGCCGGTGGTGATGGCGGCCCAGGCCCTTTCCGCGATCGCCAAGGACCTGACGAAGATGAGCTCCAAGAGCGCCGTGAAGCTCGTGGTCTCCGACGGCTCGCAGGGCACCCTCTACCGCTGGGTCTCGGTGCTGACCGGCTCCAAGAACGCCCTCAAGGGCGTCGGCTTCTTCGTCGGCGGCGTGCTGCTGAGCGTGACGAGCTTCCAGACCGCGATGCTGCTCCTGGCCGGGATGGTCTTCCTCGCGCTGGTCCTGACCGTCCCGTTCCTGCACGGGGGCCTGGGCCGCCCTGACTCCAAGGCGAAGTTCCGCCACATGTTCTCCAACAACCGGGCGGTGAACATCCTTGCCGCGGCGAGGATCTTCCTGTTCGCCTCGCGCGACGTCTGGTTCGTGGTCGGCCTGCCGGTATTCCTGCGGACGGTGCTCGGGTGGACCTTCTGGGAGGTCGGCGCCTTCATGGCGGTCTGGGTGATCGGCTACGGGGCGGTGCAGGCATTCGCGCCCCGGCTGGTGAGCAGCCG
>JBBATA010000008.1:0-60027 GCA_040399005.1 Solirubrobacteraceae bacterium | reverse complement strand
TACATGGCCAACGCCGCCGGAAGGCTCGCCGGGACGCTCCTCTCCGGCCTGCTCTACCAGTGGCAGGGGCTCGAGGCCTGCCTCTGGGCCTCGTCCGCGTTCGTGGTGGTGGCCGGGCTGCTCTCGCTGCTGCTGCCGCGAGCCGGCATGAAGCCGGCGTCCGCCGCGCCCGCCGTTACCGCGTGAGCGGCGCTAGCGGACCTTCTTCTTGAGGAAGGGAACGACCGTCTTGACGAAGTCGTTCTTCTTCGGGGCCGCGAGGAGCGGGTCGAGGTGGCTGGTCTTGTCGGACCGGTTGACGATCACCAGGCCGCCCTTGGGGACCTTGGAGCGGGCGGCGAAGTTCTTTGCGCCCTCGACGACCCCGTTGCGCGAGCCGGTCAGCGAGGTCTGGAAGGCGTAGTAGGGGATGTTGACGTCGGCCAGGTGGAAGAGCCGCAGGCCGAGCACCTTGGCCGCGGGGTTCTCCGGATCCATCGAGCTCGCGCCGTCGGTATCGACGTTCAGGCGCCGCGGGTAGTACCAGTCGACTCCGTTGGTGCCGTTGCGGTCGCCGGCGAAGCCGCGCGCGATGTTCTGGACCGGGGTCACCCCGGCGTTCTTCCAGCCGCGCGGGGTGCCGCTGGAGGCGAGGCGCCCCGAGCGGACCTGGATCAGCGCCAGGTTCGACGGGGAGGTCTTGTAGTCGAAGGCGTAGCCGAGCGACGCCTCGTTGTTGCTCTCCATAGGCGTGCGCAGGTTCGCCGGCAGGAGCGCGTAGCTGCGCAGGACCGAGTCACCGCGGGGCTGCTGGCGGGCGGCGACGGCGCCGATCTCCGCGAACGGGCCGGTCGCCCAGGCGAATCCGGTCAGGCCCAGCAGGTTGGCCCACGGGCCGTCCGGGTTCTCCGGGGTCACGTTGAGCTTCGCGAGGTCGGCCTCGGCCTTCTCCGCGGTGTCCGAGGAGTCGAAGCTTCCGAGCAGGCCGCCGTCGATCGCCACGATCCCGGCGATGTCCTTGTAGCCGGGGGAGCCGTTGAAGTCCCAGGCGGCGTAGGCCGCGGCCATCGAGGCGCCGAGCGAGTGGCCGCCGAGGATGACCGTCCTGCCGCCCTTGGCCGCGGCCTGGATGACCACGCGGGCGTCCTCGAGCTGCATCTGCATGCCCCAGTGCTTCATGAACTGGAAGTCCTTGGCCTCGTGGGGCTTGAACTGCTGCTTGGCCCCGGGGAGGTAGTACTCGAGAAGCTGCTTGGCGTTGGCCTTGCCGGTGGCGGCCTTCTTCATCATCGAGGTGTCCTCGAGGGCCTGGGTGCGGCGGTCCATGGCCCAGACCTGGAGGCCGGGTACCTGGCGCGCGAGCTCGGGGCCGATCACGGAGAAGTTGCCGGCACCGCCGTTGGTGCCGGGAATCAGTACCAGCACCTTCTTGGCCTTCGACGAGCCGTACTTAGTTACGAAGACCTTGTTGTACGTGGCGGGCGTGTCAGGCAGGTTGCCCACCGTGTAGGTCGTGAAGGCGACCGGTGTCTTCGCCCCTGCGGGGGCGGCCAATGCCAGGCCGGTGGCCGCCACGGCGGCCATGGCGGTGAACGTGCGAACTCTCCGGATTCCCATGGCGGGAACCGTACCATCGGGCCGTGGCCGTAATCGCCGGTTCGGACCTGCAGAAGGACGTCGCCGGTCGCCCGCTCCTGCGCGGCGTCTCGTTCCGCCTCGAGCGCGGGCAGAGGATGACGATCGCCGGCCGTAATGGCGCCGGCAAGACAACCCTCCTGCGGATGCTGGCCGGGGAGAGCTCGATCGACGGTGGTGAGCTGCTGCTGGAGAAGGGCGCCCGGGTGGCCCTCCACGACCAGCGGCCGCCGCGCGAGCGGGAGATCTCGCTTAGCGAGTACGTCTTCAGTGGCTGCCAGGAGGCGCTCGGCCTCGAGGAGGAGCTCGCGCGCCTTGAGGAGGAGATGGCCGGGGGAGACCAGGCGGTGATGGACCGCTACGCCAGGGCCCAGGCGCGCTTCGAGCTGGTTGGCGGCTACACCTGGCGCGACGAGGCGCTGGCGACCGTCCGCGGCTTGGGCTTCTCGGACTCCGACCTCGAGCGCCCGCTTGACAGCTTTTCGGGGGGCGAGCTCACCCGTGCCTCCCTGGCCCGGGTACTCGCGGCCGCTCCCGACGTCCTGCTGCTCGACGAGCCGACCAACCACCTGGACATCGAGTCGCTCGAATGGCTGGAGGCCCGCCTCCAGACGGTCGACGCCGCGGTCGTCCTGGTGGCCCACGACCGCTGGTTCCTGGAGTCGGTCGGCAACTGCGTCCTGGAGCTCGAGGCGGGGCGGGGGCGTTTCTTCAACGGGCCCTGGCACGCCTGGCGCGCCGAGCAGGCTGCGCGGGAGATCGCCCAGGGCCGGGCGATCGCACGCCAGAAGAAGGAGATCGAGCGCATGGAGCGCTTCGTCGAGCGCTTTCGCTACAAGGCGACCAAGGCGCGCCAGGCCCAGTCGCGCCTAAAGAAGCTGGAGAAGATGGAGAGGATCTCCGAGGAGCCGCGGGACCGCAGGGAGCTCGAGTTCTCGTTCGCCGCCCCGGAGCGCTCGGGGCGCGTGGTCTTCGAGCTCGAGGACGGCAGGGTCGACGTTCCGGGCAGGACTCTCGTCCACGACGCGTCGATGTGGCTCGAGCGCGGCGAGCACGTGTCGCTGGTCGGGCCCAACGGGAGTGGCAAGACGACCTTCCTGAAGGCGCTGACCGGAGAGCGGCCCCTCGACGGCGGACGGCTGAAGAAGGGCCACAGCGTCAAGGTCGGCTACCTGAGCCAGCACGGTGAGGAGCTGGAATTCGGTGGGGCCCGCACGGTGCTCGAAGCCGCCGTCCACCAGACCGGCCTGGCCCCGAACGACGCCCGCGCGCTGCTCGGGCGCTTCCTCTTCTCGGGGGAGGAGGCCGAGAAGCCGCTCGACGGGCTCAGCGGCGGCGAGCGCAAGCGGCTCGGCCTGGCGACGCTGGTGGCCAGTGGGGCCAACGTCCTGGTCCTCGACGAGCCGACCAACCACCTGGACCTCGAGAGCCGTGAGGCCCTGGAGGACGCCCTCTCCTCCTATGAGGGCGCTGTCCTTCTCGTCACCCACGACCGCGCGCTGCTCGACGCGGTCGGGACGCGGACGATCGCCGTCGAGGACTACACGCTGCGCTCCTACGTCGGCGGCTGGGCCGAGTACGCACGGCTGAGGGAGGAGCGGGCCGGCCTGCCGGTGCAGGAGCCTCCGGCGCCGCGGCCCGCAAAGGCGTCGGAGTCGTCCGGCCAGGCGGCTGAAGAGGGCGATGGCGCGGAAGAGCCGAGCGCACGGGAGAAGGTGCACGGCCGGCGGCGGGGAGGTCCTTCGAAGAACCGCCTAAGGCGCCGGGCCAAGCTGGAGGCGGCGATCGAGGAGGCCGAGGCGGCCCAGGCGGCGCTCGAGGAGGAGCTCTCGGCCCCCGAAGCCTGGGCTACCGCCTACGAGACGGCCAAGTCCCAGGCGCGCATGACCGCAGCCCGTCGCGCCGTGGAGGCCGCCTGGGCGGAGCTTGAGGAGTTCGAGGAGTCCGAACCGGCCGCAGCCGGCTGAGGCCGGTTCATGGCGCCGATGGCCGGCGCGGGAGTGACGCCTACCCGGCGGCGCGAGGCTTGACGCGAACCTTGATCGAGTAGCGGCTCGGGTTCACCGGGACCGCGGGGTTCTCGATCCTGTCGAGCCGGCCGACGAGCTTCTTCCACTGGCCGGGGCGCAGTACCGCCGCCGCGCGGGCCTTGCCGCCGCCGGCGTCGCCGTTGGGCTGCCAGCCAACGTGGATGTGGTCGGCGTGGTCGCCCATCGCGTAGGTGTTGTCGGTCCCGGCGTACTGCATCAGGGTGATGATCTGCGACGGCTTCATCGAGCCCTGGAGGGTGAGGAGCTCGCGGACGGCGCGGTCGGTGATCGAGCCGTCGCCCTGGTTGCCCATCACCGACTTGCCGTTGATCGTCGCGATGTCGAGCGCGTTGCCCGAGGAGTGGTGGGAGACGTTGCCGCTGGCCGTGAGATAGCCGTGGCCGCAGGTCAGGCTGGTCACGCCGAGGTCCATGCCGCGGGCGGTGAGGAACTCCATGGTGGCCAGGACGCGGCGGTCGATCGAACCGGCGCGGATGTCCTGGCGCCCGCACTCGTAGATATCGAGCCTGCGGTTGGCCAGCACCCGGCGCTCAAGGGCCTCCTTGCTCATCAGCAGGATCTGGCCGATCGTCGCTGCACGGCCGCCACGGAGCATCGGGTTCGAAGCCTTGTAGACGTTGGTCGAGGCGAGGAGGCGCCAGCCGTCGAGGATCGGGGTCGGGTCGATTCGCGGGGCGCCTTCACCGGCGGGGCGGATCTCGAAGTAGACGTGGGGGTTGGCGTCGGCGGCCGCGTCCTTCGAGGGCCACGCCTGCGAGGCGGCGCCAACGCGGCCGAGGATCGTGCCGGCGATCACCTTGGAGCCGCGGCGGAGCGGGAGCAGCGCCACCTGGTCGCGGCGAAGCTCGTAGGGCGGCGCGAGGTACCGGCCAAGCTCGCCGCCGTCGACCGCGGTCGGGCGCGGTCCGGACGTCGGGGCAGCCGCGGAGTTTCCGCCGGCACCGTTCTGGATCTGGCGGTCGCCGCCGGCGGCCCGGGCGCCCGGGCGCGAGGGCTCGGCGAAGAGACGCTCCTTGGAGGCCGAACCCGACGAGCTGCCGGACGACGGGGCCGGAGCGGGTGCGGTGCTCCCCGACTGCGAGGAGGCGACCGGAGTCTCGGAGTTGACCGGGGCCGAGGCGGCCTTGTCGGCGCGGGGGACGACGTGGTGGGTGGCCAGCGAGTCGAGGTGCGCGTAGGTGTAGAGGTTGCCGTAGCCGTCCCGCAGCCGGACGAAGTTGCCCAGGCGGCGGTTCTTCCCAATCTCCTCGACCTGGCCGTCCTGCACGGCTACGGCCCCGGCTCCGTCCTGGGCATAGATCCGGGTGGAGCGGCGCGAGCCCGAACCGACCGGCTCGGCGACGCCCGCCTTGCCGGCCTTCTCGAAGTTGTAGGCGCCGGCGTAGTTCGACGGCCCGGTCACCGGCGCGCGGCCCATGGTCAGGCCGGTGAGCGCGCCGACGAGGTCGGGCGGAAGGGCGGCCAGCTTCTTGGCCCGCTTGAGGACGTCGGCGACGTACCAGTCGGCGCGGTTGTAGGAGAAGAGCGCGCGCTCGATGCTCTCCGAGGCGCCGGAGGCCTTCAGGTAGCGGGCGGCGGAGAAGATCGCGTCGACCGGGTTGTACGGGTCCTTCTCTCCGTCGCGGTTGGCGTCGGTCCCGTAGCTCTCCCAGGTGCCGGGCATGAACTGCATCCAGCCCATCGCGCCGGCGCTCGAGACCGAGAGGTTGCGGCCGTAGTCGGTCTCGATCTCGTTGATCGCGGCGAGGATCTCCCAGCGGATCCCGTACTCGACGCCGGCCGCCTGGTAGATCGGCAGCAGGAAGGTGGGGATGCGGAACTCCTCGAGCACCGCGTCGGGCACCGTGGTGAGGGGAGTCGAGAGCGGGTCGGAGAGACCCGAGAAGGGCGACTGGCCGACCGCGCCTTCCTGCTGGAGGAGCTTCGCCCGGGCATCGCGGTTTTCCTGGAGGAACTCGCGGGCCGCCTCGCGGCGCTTGTCGGCTGGCGACTGCTTCTTGGCCGGGGGCGGCGCTCCGAGCTCGACGTCGATCGTGCCCAGGTCGGTGGTGCCCTCAGGGGTCGTGGTGACCGGCGAGGGCGTCGTCGACGGAGTCGTCTGCGAGCCCGACGGGACGGTCGGCTGCTCGCTGGCGGTCCCGCTCTCCTGGGCGCCGGCGGTGCCGGTGACCGCAGTGGCAGCGGCCGCCGCGGCAGCTGCGAACAGGGTCGTATTGACAGCACGAGCCATCGGACTCCTGTTTATACGGCAATTCCCGGCCATTCGCAGCACCTGAAGGTAAATATTCGGTTTACAGGTACCCCATTCCCAGTTTTCGGGCCGCAGCCCGCAGGCATTGCAGGAGCGGCCGAATATGACCGAAGCCCGGGAATCGAGGGCTCAGGGCTGGCGGCCCTGCCGGAGGCTTACGCCCTCGAGCTGGTGAGCTACCCGTTCGCAGGCGTCGATACTCGCCTCCAGCCAGCCGAAGATGTCCTTCCAGCGGATGACGACCATCGGGTCCACGCCGTCTCCGAACAGGGCGGCAAGGGCCTCGCGGTGGAGCCGGTCGCCTTCGTTCTCGAGCCGGTTGATCTCGACCAGGTAGTCCTTCATCGGTTCGTCGTCGCGGAGCGCCACGAGAGCGAGCGAAACCTGCTCGGCCGTCGCCGTGAGCACCTCGCTCAGCGCCACGGCCTGCTCCATAGGGGCCTCGATCCCGTAGATGCCCATCATCTCGGCCGTCTGCTCGGCGTTGTCTACGACGTCGTCGAGCGTGGTCGCCAGCGCGAAGCCCGCGTCGGCGGGAAGGCCGGAGTGGGGGCCGCCCACCTGGAGCTGGACGATCACCTTGTGGGTCAGGCGGTCGCCTTCGGTCTCGAGCTCCTTCATCCGGGGGATGAGGTCCCGCCGCTCCGGGAAGCCGGCGATCAGGGTTGCGAGCGTCCGGGCGCACTCGACGGCGTTCTCCCCTGCCTTTGCAAGCAGGGCCAGGGTCTGCTCCCCTTCTCTCTTGCGCGCGAGTATCGGCACCGTGGCCGTGACGTTAGGGGAGAGGGGCCAGCCTCGTCAGCCCCTTCACCGTTCGTTCACACGCATTTCACAACAAGGTGACCGGCGGGTAACAGAATGGCGAGCCTTCCCCGGGAAGATCGCCCCGCAATGTTCGACAACGGAAGAGGAGCAATGAACAAGAGACTTGTTGTGGCCGCAGTGGCCAGCATCGCCGCGCTCGGGATCTCTGCGTGTGGCAGCAGCGATGAGAGTTCGACCGACACCGGCGGTGGGGGCAACGTCTCCGGCGCCGTAGCAATCGACGGCTCGAGCACCGTATTCCCGTTCGCCCAGGCCGCGGCCGAGGGCTTCCAGGGCGAGAACCCCGACGCCAGGGTCACGGTCGGCCAGTCCGGTACCGGTGGCGGCTTCGAGAAGTTCTGCGCCGGCGAGATCGACATCGCGGACGCCTCGCGCCCGATCGACGAAGAGGAAGAGGTTCCGGTCTGCAAGGAGAACGGGATCAAGTACGCCCAGGTCCAGGTGGCCAATGACGGCATCGCCATCGTCACCAACCCGGACCTGAAGATCGGCTGCCTCAAGGTCGACCAGCTCAACCAGCTCTGGAAGAAGGGCTCGACGGTCAGCAACTACGACCAGCTGGGTTCAGGCGTTCCCTCGAGTGAGGTCTCGCTCTTCGGCGCGGGCACCGACTCGGGGACCTTCGACTTCTTCACCGAGGAGATCAACGGCGAGAAGGGCGACATCCGCAAGGACTACCAGCCCTCCGAGGATGACAACGTGCTCGTCCAGGGCGTCGAGGGAGACACCGGCGGACTGGCATTCTTCGGGTTCTCCTATTACGAGGACAACGCGGACAAGCTGAACCTGGTTGCGGTTGACGACGGCAATGGCTGCGTCAAGCCCTCCAAGGAGACGATTCAGGACGGCTCTTACAAGCCGCTCTCGCGTCCGATCTTCATGTACGTGAACACCGCCGCGCTGGCCGACAAGCCGCAGGTCAAGGCGTTCATCGACTACGCGATCGCCAATGCCGACGAGGCTGCGACGACCGCGAAGATCGTGCCGATGACCTCCGAGCAGGCCAGCAAGGCCCAGGAGGAGCTGACCAAGGCCGAGGACAAGGCCGCGTCGGCCTCGTAAGGGTCGCTTGGCGGTAAACCCGACACCGGCCCCACCGGGGAGCCCGAGCGCCCGCGAGGTGTTCGGCGCTCCCCGGCGGCGCCTGGGTGAGCGCGCGATCGCGGTCGGCCTGGCCGCGGCCGCCGCCGCCTCGGTCCTGGTAACCATCGGGATCATCGTCTCGCTGACCGGCGAGACGCTGGCGTTCTTCGCCGACAGGGCGGTGAAGGTCGGCCAGTTCCTCACCGGCCCCGAGTGGTCGCCGCTCTTCTCCGACCCGCAGTTCGGGATCCGGCCCCTCGTCCAGGGGACGTTGATCATCACGCTGATCGCGATGGTCGTCGCCGTGCCCCTGGGCATCGGCACCGCGGCCTACCTGAGCGAGTACGCCAGCCCGAGGGTGCGCAAGGCGGTCAAGCCGACGCTCGAGCTGCTCGCCGGCGTGCCGACCGTCGTCTTCGGCTACTTCGCCCTCACCTTCTTCACGCCCAAGATCCTCAACGACATCCTCGGGCTCGACGTCGCCGTCTTCAACGGCCTGGCCGGGGGGATCATTGTCGGCGTGATGATCATCCCGACCGTCGCCTCCGTCGCCGAGGACGCGATGGCCGCCGTTCCGCAGGGGCTGCGTGAAGGCGCATACGGGATGGGAGCCAGCCGCCGGCAGGTGTCGGTCCGGGTCGTCATTCCCGCCGCGCTCTCGGGGATCGTTGCCGCCGTGGTCCTCGGCGCCTCCCGCGCCGTGGGCGAGACGATGATCGTCCTGATCGCCGCCGGCCAGGTCCCGACGACCTCCCTTAACCCGCTGAAGCCGATGGAGACGATGACCGCGTTCATCGGCGCCACCGGCAAGGGCGACGTTCCCACCGGCTCCACCGGTTACAAGGCGATCTTCGCCGTCGGCTTCACCCTCTTCGTCATCACCCTCGTCATCAACCTGATCTCGATCCGGTTCGTGCGCAAGTACCGGCAGGTCTACGAATGACCACCACCAGCGTCGACGAGCGGCCCGTTCCGGCCGAGGACGTGATCGGCCGCCCCTCCGCCGGCGGCCATCTCAAGGACCGCGCCTTCAAGGCCGGGCTGATCGGCCTCACCAGCGTCGGGCTGATCGTGCTCGCCGTGCTGCTGGTCACCACGTTCCTCGACGGCGCGCCCAGCCTCAGCCTCGAGTTCCTGACCAGCTTCCCATCCGCGTTCCCGGAGAAGGCGGGAATCGAGTCGGCGATCACCGGCACGCTCTGGCTGATGGTGATCGTCGGGGCGGTAATCATCCCGCTCGGCGTTGCCACCGCGCTCTACCTCGAGGAGTACGCCGACGTCAATCGCTGGTGGAACCGGGTAATCGAGGTCAACATCCAGAACCTCGCCGCGGTCCCCTCGATCGTCTACGGCATCCTCGGCCTGGCCTACTTCGTTCGCGGCCCGCTCTCGCTTGGCCGGACGGTCCTGGCCGGCGGGCTGACCCTTTCGCTCGTGGTGCTCCCCGTGGTGATCATCACCACCCGCGAGGCGATCCGGGCGGTCCCGCCCTCGATCAAGGAGGGCGCGCTGGCCCTCGGCGCAACCCGCTGGCAGGCGATCTGGCGCCAGATCCTTCCCGCATCGGTGCCGGGGATCGCCACCGGCGTGATCCTCTCGGTCTCGCGCGCGATCGGCGAGACGGCGCCGCTGATCCTTGTCGGGGCGGCGACCTTCGTCGCCTTCAACCCCACCGGCCTCGACTCGCCGTTCACCGCCCTGCCGCTCCAGATCTTCTCCTGGACCTCCCAGCCGGACGAGGACTTCAAGGCCCTCGCGGCGGCGGCGATCATCGTCCTGCTCGTGATTCTTGCCGTCCTCAACGGACTGGCGATCTGGCTCCGTAACCGCTACCAGAGGAAATGGTGAACATGTACCCCGAAGACGGGCTGTCCGAGGCTATGGTTCCCCGCGTGAGCGAGGATCCCCAGCGCCAGGCCGAGGAGGAGGCAGGGTTCCCGGGAGAGGTTCCGCCGGTGCCTGCCGGCATGCCACACGCTCCCGTGCCCGAGGTGGCACATCACGACGTCATCGACGACGCGATCCACAACCCGGTATTCCAGACCGAGGACCTCTCGGTGAGCTACTCGGGTAAGCCGGCCGTCCTCGACGTGACGATGAAGGTTCCCGAGAAGGAGATCACCGCCTTCATCGGCCCTTCGGGCTGCGGCAAGTCGACGATCCTGCGCTGCTTTGACCGGATGAACGACCTGATCCCGGCCGCCTCGGTGACCGGGACCGTCCGCTACCACGGGGTCGACCTCTACGCCAGCGACGTCGACGCCGTCCAGGTGCGCAAGAAGATCGGGATGGTCTTCCAGAAGCCCAACCCGTTCCCCAAGTCGATCTACGAGAACATCGCCTTCGGCCCCCGCGTCCAGGGGATGAAGGGCGACATGGACGAGCTGGTCGAGACCGCCCTGCGCCGCGCCTCCCTGTGGGACGACGTCAAGGATCGCCTCAAGGACAATGCCTTCGGGATGTCCGGCGGCCAGCAGCAGCGGCTCTGCATCGCGCGCGCCCTGGCCACCGACCCCGACGTCCTCCTTATGGACGAGCCCTGCTCGGCGCTCGACCCGATCTCCACCGGCCGCATCGAGGACCTGATGCACGAGCTCAAGGAGACGGTCTCGATCGTGATCGTCACCCACAACATGCAGCAGGCGGCCCGCGTCTCCGACCGGACCGCCTTCTTCATCGTCGACCTGAGCGCCGGTGAGGACCAGCGGATCGGGCGGCTCGTCGAGTACGGCCCGACCGACCGGATGTTCACCAACCCGCACGACACCCGCACCGAGGAGTACATCTCCGGGAAGTTCGGCTGATCGTGGCCGGCTCGGCGACACGGCTGCAGTTCCGCGAGCAGCTGGAGCTGCTGGAGGAGCAGACGCTCGGGGCGATCGACATCGTCATCGAGCAGCTCGACCGCTCGCTCGAGGCGCTCGAGACCCAGGACGTCGAGCTGGCGACCTTCGTGATCGCCGACGACGACCGGGTGGACGGCCGCTACCTCGAGGTGCACCAGGGAGTGCTCTCGCTCCTGGCGCTCCAGGCGCCGGTAGCCGCCGACCTGCGCCTGGTCGCGGCGATCCTCCACGTGATCAAGCACGTCGAGCGAATGGGCGACCAGTGCGTGAACATCGCCAAGCTGATCCCGCTGGTGGGCAGCGAGCCTCCGGTCGTTCCCGAGCTGCTCGAGAAGATCCTGCGGATGGGCTCGGCGGTGCGCGGCGAGGTGGTCGAGGCCAAGCTCGCATTCGAGAACCGCAAGGTCGACCTGGCCTCCGACCTGGCCCGCCAGGACAACGAGGTCAACCGGCTCAACAAGGAGGTCTTCCGTTCCGCCGTCTCGGTCGGCGACGAGGAGGACCGGCGCGAGTGGGCGATGACGATGACCCTGGTGGCCCGCGCGCTCGAGCGGATCGGCGACAACTCCGTTGGAATCGGGGAGCAGGTCATCTTCGTCGAGACCGGCCTCTTTCGGGAGTTTCCGGTCGACGAGTCGGTTGTTACCGACCGGTGAAGGAAGGGGCCCACGGGCCCCACTCACGCTTGCCCAACCCGTATCCTTCGCGCCGTGACTGATCTGGGAGTCCCCGCCGGCGGCGGGGTCAGGGTTGCGGTGATCGACACCGACAGCGGTTTCCTGAAGGTTCTCGACAAGCGGCTCGACCGGCTTGGCTGGGAGCACAGGACGCTCTCGGGTCCCGTACCCGTGGAGGAACTGGTCGCCATGAGGCTCGGTGCGCTGGTGATCGACCTCGGCGTCCTCGGACCGCAGGGCTGGGACTACCTGGAGCGCGTCGCTTCGTCGATGCCCGGGCTCGGCGTGATCGTCTGCACGGGGCGCTCGAGCGTCGCCCAGCGGGTGCGCGGCCTTCGCCTCGGCGCCGACGACTGGCTCACCAAGCCCTGCCATCCCGAAGAGCTGATCGCGCGGATCGAGGCCGTCGTGCGCCGCCGCCGTCGCACCGGCAGCCGCGTCGAGGCCGAGGCCCGCCGTGCCGGCGAGCTGGAGATCCGCCCGGAGCTCTTCCAGGCCTTCGTCGACGGCCGCTCGGTCGACCTCACCCGCCGGGAGTTCGAGCTGATCGAGCTCCTCTCGGGCGTCGACGGGCGGGTCCTCGAGCGCTCCGAGATCTACCAGCGGATCTGGGGGTACGCGATGGCCCGCGGCGACCGTTCGGTCGACGTCTTCGTGCGCAAGGTGCGCCACAAGCTGGAGAAGGCCTCCCCGGACTGGAAGTACATCCACACCCACTTCGGCGTCGGTTACCGCTTTGCGGCCGAGCTGAGGGAGGGTGCGGTCGAGATCCCGGACGCACCGCCCGCAGACCTCGCGCCTGCGCCGAAGCCCAAGAAGCGCGCGAAGAGCAAGTCCTCCTGAGCGACCGGCGTACCCGGCCCTAGGCTTGGAGCGTGCGGACCGCCTCCTACGTACTCATCATCCTGGCGCTCGCCGCCGTCGTGGCCTTCGCGCCGCTGGGCGGAGTAGGAGCCGAGATGGTTGGCCGGGCGCTCTCCCTGGCCTTCATCCTGATCATCGCCCTGGGCATGTGGTGGGGCTGGCGGCGCTTCGGGAGCGATCTTGAGCGCCTTACCCCCGGCTACCAGGCACTCGGCCTCGGTTCGATCGGCCTCCTCGTGCTGACCGCGACCGGCTGGTCGCAGCTGACCGGCGGTGCGCCGGGGCTGCTCGGGGCGATCCTCCTGATCGCCGTGGGGGTGCTGGGCCTCTACATCGTCTGGCAGCAGTTCCGCCAGCTGGTCTGAGCCGGCGCTGACGCGCCACAGGGCCGTGACGGCCCGGAGGGCCAGCCGTAACGTGCGCGGCCCGAGCATGCGCCCGTGCGCGCGCTTCGCTCCACCCGTGGCCAGGCCAGTGTCGAGCTGGTGGCCACGCTGCCGGTCCTTGCCGCCCTCCTGGCCGGGTGCTGGCAGGCCGTGGTCGCCGGCCACTGCTGGTGGCTGGCCGGCGTCGGCGCCCGCGCGGCGGCGCGGGCCGAGGCGGTGGGGACCAGCCCGCGGGCCGCGGCCCGCGCGGCCCTGCCGGTCGCGAGACGGGCGGGGCTGAAGGTCAGAGAGGGCCGCGACGGCCAGGTGACCGTCCAGGTGCCGGTGCCGGGTGTCGTGGCGGGCGTGCGGCTGGGCAGCGTCTCCGCGACCGCCGGGCCGCGGGAGGAGGGGGGTTGACAGCACGGCCGCAGATCGTGCTTGGCCGGGAGGCCGAGGCCGAGGCGCTGGCGGCCCGCCTCGCCCTCGAGGCGGGCGGGGTCCCGGTCGTCCACCTCCGTGAGGACGAGGGCTCGCCGCTCGAGGCGCTGGTGCCGGCGCGCCGCGGCGCCCGCGAATTGGCCAGCCTGCTCGAGGGAGCCGGGCTTGAGGCCTCCGCGCGCGGTGGACTCGTGGTGGTCGACGGAGCCGGCCAGCCTTCGCCCGACCTCGTGTGGAGGGTTGAAGAAGCGTGTGGCCAGGTCCCGGTGGTCGCGCTGCTCCGCGGGCGCCTGCCGGAGGACGAGGCGCTGCTGGAGCGCTCGGAGGTGATCGTGGCCGACGGGGCGAGGGAGCGAGCCGTTGAACTCCTGCTTGCCGAGCTCGATGGCCGGAAGGTCGGAGCGGGCGTGCGCGCGGCGCCCGCAGGGCTCGCGGCGACGATGGCCCGCGCGGGGCTGTGGCTGCCGGGCCTGGGCTCCAGCCCGGGGCAGGCGTCGGTCGAGATGCTCGGGCTGCTGCCGCTGCTGCTGGCCGGGACCCTGGCCTGCGGCCAGCTGCTCGCCGCCGGCGTGGCCCGGGAGCTGGCCGGCCATGCCGCCACGGCGGGGGCGGCGGCGCTGATCCAAGGCCGCGACGCCTCGCGGGCCGCCGAGCGGGCGCTGCCCGGCTGGTCGCGGGGCCGGGCAAAGGTAAGCGTCGTGGGGCGTCGCGTGAGCGTTCGCGTCGTGCCACCGGGCGCGGGGCCGCTGGCCGGGCTGCTCGAGGCCCGAAGCCTCGCCGACGCCGGACCGGCCCTGTGAGGGGATCGGCGCCGGGGCAGGCCAGCCTGCTGATGGTCGGCATGCTCTTGGCGGTGGTTACCGGGGCGCTGGCGCTCGGGATGGTGGCCCGCGGGCTCGGCGCCCGTGCCGATCGCCAGCAGGCCGCCGACCTGGCCGCCCTCGCGGGAGCCCGTGCCCTCCACGAAAGCCGAATGAGCCCGGCTCCCGGCGACGCGCAGGCGCGCGCTGGCCAGGTGGCGCGCGAGACGGCGCGGCGCAACGGCGCCCTGCGGGCGGCGGTCTCCTTCGTCGGAGGGGCCCTGGCCGACCGGGTTCGCGTGACGGTCGCCGACCCGATCCGGGTGCCGGGCGGCGGCGCGGTGGCCAGCCGGGTGAGCGCTGAGGCGCAGCTGGCGTCCACCCCTGAGGTTCCCACGGGCGATGGCGAGTACCGGGGGCCGTTTGCCATCAGGCAGGGAAAGCCGATGCGCCCCGACACGGCGCTGGCCTTCGACCGGATGAGCGCTGCGGCCCGCCGGGCCGGGGTGGCGCTGGTAATAGCCAGCGCCTGGCGCTCCAACGCCGAACAGGCGCGGCTCTTCGCCGCCCACCCCGACCCGAAGTGGGTTGCCCCGCCCGGGCGCTCCCTGCACCGCCTGGGAACCGAGCTCGACCTCGGGCCGCCGGCCTCTTACCGGTGGCTGGCCGTCAACGCGAAGCGGTTCGGCTTCGTCCAGAGGTATTCGTGGGAGCCCTGGCACTATGGGCTGGTCCGGAACGCAGGCAGCCGATCGGTGGGCTTCGCCCCGGCCGGCGTAGGCGGCCTGCCGGCCTTCGTTCCCGCCCGCTACGCGCCGGCGATCAGGCGCGCCTCCGTGAGGTGGTCGGTCGGGGCGGCGATCCTTGCCGCGCAGCTGAAGGCCGAGTCCGACTTCAACCCCCGAGTGGTCTCGCCGGCTGGTGCGCGGGGGATCGCCCAGTTCATGCCGGGCACCGCGAGGAGCTACGGGCTTCGCGATCCGTTCGACCCGGAGGCCTCAATCGACGCGCAGGCCCACTTCATGCACGACCTGCTGCGACGCTTCGGCTCGGTGCCACTCGCGCTCGCCGCCTACAACGCCGGCCCCGGCCGCGTGGCTGCATGCGGCTGCATTCCCCCGATCCCCGAGACGCAGGCCTACGTCGCAAAGATCCTCGCCCTGGCCGCGGGTGGCACGGGCGGCCCGGTGGTCCGGCTCGTGCGCTGAGCGGGCTGGGCTGCCGCCCGGTCAGGCGGCGGCGAGCTCGACCGGAATGCCGTTCAGGACGGCGGTGCCGGAGAGCGGCTCCATCAGCCCCGCGTCGCCGAGCTCGTTGACGTTGGCCCCGGCGTGCTCGCGGGCCACGCTCAGGCGCGTGTCCTTGAAATCGTGGCCCCAGCCGTGCGGGACCGAGACGACCCCGGGCATGATCGCGTCGGTCACCACGGCGGTCAGCTCAATGCTGCCGCTGGAGGAGCTGAGCACGGCCGCCTGGCCGTCGGTCACCCCGCAGCGCTCGGCGTCCTCGGGGTTGACGAAGACCGTGCACCCCTCGGGGCCGGAGACCAGGCCGGGGAGGTTGTGCATCCATGAGTTGTTGGAGCGAAGCTGGCGGCGCCCGATCAGGACCAGGCCCGGGCCGCCGTTGCGCGACGCCGTCTCGGCCTTCAGCCGTTCGAGCTCGGCGGCCATCTCGGGCGGCACCGCCTCGATCTTCCCGCTCTCGGTGCCGAGGATCTCGGGAATCCTTGGCGTGAGTGGCCCGAGGTCGATCCCGTGCGGGTTCTCTTCCAGCGTGGCGAGCGAGAGCCCGTCGGGGTCGTCGCCGAAGCCGTCGCCCCAGGGGCCGGAGCGGATCATGAGGTCGAGCAGGCGCTCGGGGCCGCCGTCGGGGCCGGTGGCCGCCAGCACTTCGGCCGGGTCGCGCCCGGAGACCTTCGTGCCGTCGACCGCGGTGAACATCTTCGCGATCTCCAGGCCGATGAAGTCGTCGATCATCCCGATGTCGGCCTCGGGCCCGGCGCCGGCGGCGATCGCCGTCAGCCGCAGCAGGATCTCCCACTCCTCCATAGCCCCCTCGGGGAGCGACAGCACCGCAGGCGAGTAGTTGGCCACGTTGCGCACCGAGAGCGAGTAGAAGGCCAGGTCGTACTGGGACTTCTCCAGCGGCGAGGGGGACGGGAGGATCACGTGGGCGTGGCGCGTGGTCTCGTTGAGGTAGATGTCGACGCTGACCATCAGGTCGAGCGACCCGAGCGCCTCGTCGAGCCGGTCCCCGTTGGGGATCGAGAGGACCGGGTTTCCGGCCAGCGTGAAGAGGGCCCGGACCTGGCCCTCGCCGGGGGTCTCGATCTCCTCGATCAGGCAGTTGACCGGCAGCTCGCCGAGCGCCTCGCCGCGTCCGCTGACCCGCGAGCTCCATCGGTGCAGCCGGACGGCGGACTTGCCGTCGGCCGACGGGACCGACGCCGCCGGGAGCGGGAACATCGCGCCGCCCTCACGGTCGAGGTTGCCGGTGATGATGTTGAGGACGTCAACCAGCCAGCTGGTGAGGGCGCCGAAGGCCTGGGTCGTCGTCCCGATGCGCCCGTAGACGGCTGCGGAGGGGGCGGCGGCGAGCTCGCGGGCCATCGTCCTGATCGTCTCGGCGTCGATCCCGCAGGCGCCGGCGGCCATCTCCGGGGTGAACGGCGCCACCAGGCCGGGCAGGGCCTCCAGGCCGGAGAGGTGCGGGGCCAGGTGCTCCCCCGGGTCGTCGAGGCCCTTCTCGAGGATCACATTGACCATCGCGGCCAGGAGGAGCGCGTCGGTCCCGGGGCGGATGAAGTGGTGGTCGGTGGCCTCCTCGGCGGTGCGTGAGCGCCGCGGGTCGACGACGACGACCTTCCCGCCCCGCTCGCGGATGGCGCGGATCCGGCCGCGCATGTCCGGGGCGGTCATCAGCGAACCGTTGGAGACCGCAGGGTCGGCCCCGAGGATGAGGAAGTGGGAGGTGCGGTCGACGTCGGGGATCGGGATGGTCAGTGACCCGCCGAACATCAGACCGGTGGATACCTGCTTGGGGAGCTGGTCGACGCTGCTGGCGGTGAAGATGTTCTGCGTGCCCAGGGCCTTCATGAAGGCCCTTCCGTACAGAAGCGCCGAGTGGGAGTGGGCGTTCGGGTTTCCGAGGTAGACCGCCGCGGCGTTGCGGTCGCCGTCGGCAGCGATCTCCTTCCAGCGCTCGTCGATCTCGGCGAAGGCCTCCTCCCAGCTGCACTCCTCGAAGCTGCCGTCCGGGAGCCGCCGCATGGGGGAGCGGAGCCGGTCCGGGTCCTCGTGGAGCGCCTTCAGGTTGACGCCCTTCGGGCAGATGAAGCCCTTGCTGAAGACGTCGTCGGAGTCCGGCCTGACCTTGGTTACCTCGTCCCCCTCGAAGCTCACTTCCAGGCCGCAGGTGGCCTCGCAGAACGGGCAGGTCCGGTAGGCGGTCTCCATGGCCAGACCATATATGGCGCCGGAGGCCCCCTCGTCCTTATCCTCGCCCTGTGACCGACGCAGGGCAGATGACCGACCGCGAGGAGCGCCTCAGCGAGCAGCGCCGCGGCCTGCCCGACTCCCCGGGGGTCTACATGTTCCTCGACGCCTCCGGGGACGTGATCTACGTCGGCAAGGCCCGCTCGCTTCGCAAGCGGGTGGCCAGCCACTTCTCCAACCCCGTCACGCGCGGGGCCGTCGAGATGGTCGCGGTGGCCGACTCGATCGACTTCGTCGCCTTCGACAGCGAGGCCGAGGCGCTCCTGGCCGAGCAGCGGCTGATCAAGCGCCACCAGCCCCGCTTCAACGTCCGCCTGCGCGACGACAAGAGCTACCCGTACATCGCGATCTCCACCGACGAGGCGTTCCCGCGCGTCTACTTCACGCGCGAGAAGCACCGGCGCGGCCGTCTCTACTTCGGTCCGTACAGCAACGCCAGGCGCACACGGGAGACGCTCGACGTTCTCGGAAAGGTCTTCCAGATCCGCTCCTGCCAGGGCGCCGAGCCGGGACGGCGCAGCGGCTCGCCGTGCCTGGACTTCCACATCGACCGCTGCGGCGCGCCCTGCGTCGGTTACGTGACCGAGGAGGAGTACCGGGAGGCGGTCGACGGGGTGGTCGCGTTCCTCTCCGGCCGCTACCGCGAGATCGAGGAGGAGATCGAGGAGCGGATGAACGCCGCGGCGCAGGAGCAGGAGTACGAGCGGGCAGCGCTGGAGCGCAACCGGCTCAAGGCGGTGCGCTCGCTGCTCGAGCGCCAGCGGGTGGCCAGCGGATCGGTCGGCTCGCTCGACGCGATCGCCGTCGCCGTCGACGGGACCGAAGCCAACGCCCAGCTCTTCCAGGTCCGCGACGGAGTGCTTGCCGACCGCCAGTCCTTCTACCTGGAGAACGCCGGCGAGCTCGGGCTCGCCGAGGTGGCCACCGAGTTCATCGCCCAGCACTACGCCGGGCGCCCGGGCATTCCGCCGCAGGTGATCGTCCAGGCCGAGATCGAGGAGTCCGAGCGCGAGGCTCTCGCCGGGGCGCTTGCCGAGCGGCGCGGCTCGGCGGTCGAGGTCCGCGCCGCCGAGCGGGGTGACAAGCGCCGGATCCTGGAGCTCGCCGAGCGCAACGCCGCCCTGGCGCTCGACCAGGAGCGCCTCAAGAACGAGCGCAGCCGCCGGCGGCGCGTGGAGGCCCTCGACGAGCTCCAGCAGGCCCTCGGCCTGGAGAGCCTGCCGATGCGGATCGAGTGCTACGACATTTCCAACCTAATGGGCACACACACCGTCGCCTCGATGGTGGTCTTCGAGGGAGGCGCCGAAAAGAAGAGCGACTACCGGCGATTCAACATCCGCTCGCTGGAGGAGGGCCGGTCCGACGACTTCGCGGCGATGCGCGAGGTGCTCGAGCGCCGGATCGGGGCGTGGGAGAGCCAGCAGGACCTCTCGCCGCACGACCCGGCCTGGAACGAGTCGTTCGCCGCGCTGCCCAACCTCGTCGTGATCGACGGGGGCAAGGGCCAGCTCTCGGCGGGGCTCGACGTGCTCGAGCGCTTCCGCGAGCGGGGGGTGGCCGTGGTCTCGCTGGCCAAGCGGATCGAGGAGGTATTCGTGCCGGGGGAGAGCCGCCCGGTGCTGCTCGAACACGACACCGCCGGGCTGCAGCTGCTCCAGCGCGCCCGCGACGAGGCACACCGGTTCGCCGTCTCCCACCACCGCTCCAGGCGCGACAAGGCGATGACCGCCTCGGCGCTCGACGGGCTGCCCGGGGTGGGGCCGGCCCGGCGCAAGGCTCTGATCGCCCACTTCGGAACGCCCGAGGCCGTGCTTAGTGCCAGCCGCGAGGAGCTCGAGGGCGTGCCCGGCCTGCCGCAGAAGGTTGCCCGTGACCTCCACGGCCACCTCAGGCGTCCCGAGGGGTGAGCGCCAGCTTGCGGGGCGCCCCGGGCCAGCGGCCATACTGGAGCCAGCGATGAGCACCGCCGAAGACCATCCGGTCACCCCGCAGACCGAGGAGGCGCCGCTCGAGGATCTCGTGGTCATCACCGGCGTCTCGGGCGCCGGAAAGTCGACGGCGATGGATGTCTTCGAGGACGCCGGCTACTTCTGCGTCGACAACCTTCCCCCGGAGATGATCTCGGCGCTCGTCGAGCTCTTCCTCCACGAAGGGTCGAAGGTGCGCCGCGCCGCCGTCGTCTCCGACGCCCGCGGCGGCGAGTACTTCCCGCAGATGAACGCCGTCCTCGACGAGCTCCAGGGCGCGGGGATCTCCTGCCGGGTGCTCTTCCTGGACGCCGACGAGCAGGAGCTGATGACCCGTTACCAGGAGACCCGCCGGCGCCATCCGATGAGCCCGGGCGGGAACGTCACCGAAGGGATCGCCGCCGAGCGCGAGCTGGTCGAGCCGCTGCGCGGGCGTGCCGACCTGGTGGTCAATTCGACCGGCCTGAAGGCTCACGAGCTGCGCGCCAAGCTGGCCGACGAGATGCTCCCGCGCGCCACCGAGGCCAAGCTCGCGGTAACGCTCGAGAGCTTCGGCTTCAAGAACGGCCCGGCGCGCGACGCCGACCTGCTCTTCGACGTGCGCTTCCTGCCGAACCCGCACTACGTGCCCGAGCTGAGGCCGCAGACCGGCCGCGACCCGGAGGTCGTGGCCTACGTCGGGCGCGACGCGCGCCTGGAGCAGCTCTACGGCCATCTCGGGCCGCTGCTGGATTTCCTGATTCCCCAGTACGTCGCCGAGGGAAAGGCCCACCTGACGATCGCCGTCGGGTGCACCGGCGGGCGGCACCGCTCGGTGGCGGTGGTCGAGGAGCTCGCCCGGCGCTACGGCGACCGGGACGACATCGTCCTCGACGTCCGCCATCGCGATACCGCCTTCGCGGATTGACCGCAGGGCGCGGCAGGCGCCTCCCCGATAGCCTCCCGGGCACCCTTTCCACGCGAGACAGGAGCCCCGCAAAATGGCAGTGAAAGTGGCAGTAAACGGGTTCGGCCGCATCGGCCGCAACGTTGTCCGGGCGGCCAAGGAATCCGGCGCCGACATCGACTTCGTGGCCGTCAACGACCTCACCGACCCGGAGACGCTCGCCCACCTCTTCAAGTACGACTCGATCCTCGGCCCGTACGACGGGACCGTCGAGGTGACCGGCGACGGCATCGCGATCGACGGCGACGAGATCAAGGTCTACGCCGAGCGTGACCCCGCCGACCTTCCCTGGGGCGAGGTCGGCGCCGACGTGGTGATCGAGTCGACCGGGCTCTTCACCAAGCGCGAGGACGCCGCCAAGCACCTCGAGGCCGGAGCCAAGAAGGTCCTGATCTCCGCGCCCGCCAGCGGCGAGGACATCACCGTCGTCCTCGGGGTCAACTTCGACAGGTACGACAAGGAGAAGGACGAGGTCATCTCCAACGCCTCCTGCACCACCAACTGCCTGGCCCCGATCGCCAAGGTCGCCAACGACACGGTCGGGATCAAGCACGGGCTGATGACCACCATCCACGCCTACACCGGCGACCAGGCCCTCCAGGACGCCCCGCACAGCGACCTGCGCCGCGCACGGGCCGCCGCGGTGAACCTGGTGCCCACCTCGACCGGCGCGGCCAAGGCGGTCTCGCTGGTCCTGCCCGAGCTCGAGGGCAAGCTCCACGGCTACGCCGTCCGCGCCCCGGTCATCACCGGCTCGGTGGTCGACCTGACCTTCGAGGCCGAGCGCGAGACCAGCGTCGAGGAGATCAACGCGGCGCTGAAGGCGGCGGCGGAGGGTCCGATGAAGGGGATCCTCAAGTACACCGAAGACCCGATCGTCTCCTCGGACATCGTCACCGACCCGCACAGCTCGATCGTCGACGGCCAGCTCACCTCGGTAATCGACGGCACGATGGTCAAGATCGTCAGCTGGTACGACAACGAGTGGGGCTACTCCAACCGGGTCGTCGACGTGGTCCAGCAGCTCCTCTAGGAGCTTGCGCACCCTCGACGACATCGACGTTGCCGGCCGGCGTGTCTTCGTGCGCGTCGACTTCAACGTCCCGCTCGAGGACGGCGAGGTGACCGACGACGCCCGGATCCGGGCCGCCCTGCCCACGCTCGAGCGCCTTCGCGCCGAGGGATGCCCTCTCGTCCTGGCCTCGCACCTGGGGCGCCCGAAGGGAGTCGACCCGGCGCTATCGATGAGGCCGGTGGCCGACCGGCTCGCCGAGATAACCGGCTGGACGGTGAAGCTGGCGCCGGCCGTCGTGGGGGAGGAGGTCGAGGAGCTCGCCTCGGCGCTCGCGCCCGGCGAGGTCCTGCTGCTGGAGAACGTCCGCTTCGAGGAGGGGGAGACGAAGAACGACCCGGGCCTGGCGGCGGCCTACGGCCGGCTGGCCGAGGCCTATGTCGACGACGCCTTCGGCGCCGCCCACCGCGCCCACGCCTCCAACTCGGCGATCACGAAGGTGCTCGAGCCCTCGGCGGCCGGACTCCTCCTCCAGGGCGAGGTCGAGACGATCACCGGCATCGTCAGCGACCCGGAACGCCCCCTCGTGGCGATCGTCGGCGGCGCCAAGGTCACCGACAAGATCGGGATGCTCGATGAGCTCCTCTCAAAGGCCGACACGATCCTCATCGGAGGGGCGATGTGCTTCCCCTTCCTCAGGACGCTCGGCCATCCGACCGGCGACTCCCTCTGCCACGAGGAGGACCTCGAGCCGGCGGCCCGGGTGCTCGCCGACGTGGAGGGCTCGCGCGCCGAGCTGCAGCTGCCGGTCGACCTGGTGATCGGGGAGGCCTTCGACGCCGACGCCCCGCACCGGGTGATCGAGTCGGTCGACGTGCCTGACGGCTGGATGGGCCTCGATATCGGGCCGGCCACCGCCGGGGCCTACGCCGAGGCGATCGCCGGCGCCGGCAGCGTCCTGTGGAACGGCCCGATGGGCGCCTTCGAGATGGAGCCCTTCGCCGGAGGGACCCGCGCGGTGGCCGAGGCCGTTGCCGCATGCCCGGGCACCACGGTCGTCGGCGGGGGTGACAGCGCCGCGGCGCTGGCCCGCTTCGGCCTCGAGGACGAGGTCGACCACCTCTCCACCGGCGGCGGCGCGACGCTCGAGCTGCTCGAAGGTGTAACTCTCCCGGGCGTGGAGGCGCTCTCGTGAGAACCCCGTTCATCGCCGGCAACTGGAAGATGCACAAGTCGGTGGCCGACGCCGAGATGTTCATCTCCGGCCTGCTGCCGCAGGTATCGACCGCCGACGGGGTGGAGGTAGCGATCTGCGTTCCGTTCACCGACCTGCAGGCGATGGTCGACTCGACCCGCGGCTCGCGCGTCCAGGTCTTCGCGCAGAACATGCACCAGCTTCCCGAGGGCGCATTCACCGGCGAGGTGAGCGCCCCGATGCTCGTCGAGCTGGACGTCCAGGGAGTCGTCCTCGGCCATTCCGAGCGGCGAGAGTACTTCGGCGAGACCGATGCGGCACTGGCGGAGAAGGTTCCGGCGGCGCTGGAGGCCGGGCTCACCCCGATCCTCTGTGTCGGCGAGACCGCCGAGGAGCACTCCGCCGGGAAGACCGAGGAGCGTCTCGTCTCGCAGCTCGAGGGGGCCCTGGCCGGCCTCGACGCCGCGCACCTTGCCCGCATCGTCGTGGCCTACGAGCCGATCTGGGCGATCGGCACCGGCGAGGTGGCGACCCCGGACCACGCCCAGGGCGCCTGCGCGCTGATCCGGGCCGAGCTGGCGCGGCTCGATGGCGCCGCGGCCGAGGAGGTCCGGATCCAGTACGGCGGATCGGTCAAGCCCGACAACGCCGCCGAGCTGCTAGCGATGCCAGACATCGACGGCGCGCTGGTCGGAGGCGCCTCCCTGGACCCCACCTCCTTCGCCGAGATCGTCGCCGCCGCCGCGCCATGAGCGCGCCCTCCTGCTGCCTGGTCGTCCTCGACGGCTGGGGGCTGGCCGAGCCGGGCCCGGGGAACGCGGTCGACCAGGCGCAGACCCCGGTCTTCGACTCGCTGCTCGAGCGCTTTCCCAACACGACCCTCACGACATGTGGCCGGGCGGTCGGGCTTCCCGACGGCCAGATGGGCAACAGCGAGGTCGGGCACCTTAACCTCGGGGCCGGTTCGGTCGTGCGCCAGGACCTGACCCGGATCGACGACGCCGTTAGTGACGGCGAGTTCGACGAGAACCCCGTCCTGCTGGATGCCATGCGCGACGCGCCGAGGGTCCACCTGATCGGGCTGGTCAGCGACGGAGGCGTCCATTCGAGCATGGACCACCTCCACGCGCTCATCCGGATGGGTGACGACCTCGGGGTGCCGGAGGTGATCGTCCACGCCTTTACCGACGGCCGGGACACCGCCCCCGACGCCGGGGCCGGTTACCTGGAAACGGTCGAGCGCTGGTGCGAGCAGGCCGGCAACGCGCGGGTCGGGAGCGTCGTCGGGCGCTTCTACGCGATGGATCGCGACAGCCGCTGGGACCGCGTCGAGGCGGCCTGGCGGATGCTGGTTCGGGGGGAGTCCGAACAGGTTGCCGCGAGCGCACCGCAGGCCGCACGCCAGGCCTACGACCGCGGGGAGACCGACGAGTTCATCGTCGCCACCTCGATCGGCAGCGACAGCGAGATCCGGCCCGGGGACAGCGTGATCGCCTTCAACTTCAGGCCCGACCGGATGCGCGAGATCACCGCCGCACTCACCGACCCGGCGTTCGACGGGTTCGCCCGGGAAGGCTTCGAGCCGGTCGCGCGGTACGCGACTCTGACCGAGTACACGGAGGGCTCGCCGGTGCCGGCGGCCTTCGCTCCCGATCGCCCGAAGGTCACGCTGCCGCAGGTGATCGCCCGCTCCGGCGGGGCGCAGCTGCACGTAGCCGAGACCGAGAAGTACCCCCACGTCACCTACTTCTTCGGCGGCGGCGAGGAGGAGCCCGAGGAGGGCGAGCGGCGCGAGCTGGTTCCCTCGCCGAGGGACGTCAAGACCTATGACGAGAAGCCGGAGATGAGCGCCGCCGAGGCGGCCGCCGCCTTTTGCGAGGCCTGGGCCCAGGAGAGCCCGCGCTTCGCGATCATCAACTTCGCCAACCCCGACATGGTCGGCCACACCGGCGTGATCCCCGCCGCGGTCGCCGCGATCGAGGAGGTCGACCGCGCCCTCGGCGAGGTAGTGGACACCGTCACCAGGGACGGCGGAGTGCTCGTGATCACCGCCGACCACGGGAACGCCGAGGAGATGCTTGGGGCCGACGGCAGCCCCAACACCGCCCACTCGCTCAACCCGGTTCCGCTGGTCGTGACCGAGGAGGGGCTCGCGCTGCGCGACGGGGGGATCCTCGCCGACGTGGCCCCCACGGTCCTCGAGATCCTGGGTATCGAACAGCCGCCGGAGATGACCGGCAGCTCGCTCATAAACCGGCCCTAAAACCTGGGCCGAAGACGCCCCGGCCGTTGCTACCGTCATCCGGGAAGCGACCCGTAATTTCCCGATGGCGACCACGGCACGCACAACACCCTCGTCCAAGCCGCTCAGCGACCGCGAGCTCCTTGCCTGGCGGGGAATGCTGCGGGCGCACTCGGCGGTGACCAAGGCCCTCGACGCCGAGCTCGAGGAGCAGCACGAGATCTCCCTCACCTCCTACGAGGTCCTCCTCCATCTCGAGGATGCCCCCGACGGCCGCATGCGGATGTCCGACCTGGCTTCCCGCCTGCTCCTCAGCCGCAGCGGTGCCACCCGCCTGGTCGACCGCCTCGAACGCGACGGCCTCATCACCCGCGACAGCTGCCCCAGTGACGCGCGCGGCTCCTTCGCCGTGCTGACCCCTGCCGGGGCGGCGAAGCTCGAGAGCTCGCGGCGCACCCACCTGGCCGGCGTGCGGCGCCTCTACCTCGACCTCCTCACCGCCGAGCAGCAGGAGCAGCTCGGCGCGGCGTGGGAGAAGATCGACACCACCGACGCCGGTGACGGTCCCGGGGGCTGCGGGCGATGAACCTCGGGCTCTGGTTCATCTGCCTGATCGTCCCGCTCGGGTTCGGCCTCTGGGCCCAGCACACGGTCAAGTCGACCTTCCGCAAGTACTCAGAGGTCCCGGAGGACACCGGCCTCACCGGGGCGCAGGTGGCACGCCAGATCCTCGACGCCAACGGCCTGCAGTCGGTGACCATTCACTCGGTGCCCGGCTACATGACCGACCACTACGACCCGCGCACGCGCAGCGTCCACCTCTCCGAGCCGGTCTACGGCGCCGCCACCGTCAGCTCGACGGCCGTGGCCGCCCACGAGGTTGGCCATGCGATCCAGCACGCCAAGGCCTACGTGCCGATGCAGGTGCGCTCGGCGCTCTGGCCGGTCACCGCATTCGCTTCCAGCACGTGGACCTTCCTGCTCCTGTTCGGGATCATCCTCGGGCTCCTCCAGCTCGTGCTGGTGGCCGTGATCCTCTACGCCGCGGTGGTGCTCTTCCAGTTGGTGACGCTGCCGGTCGAGTTCGACGCCTCCCGCCGCGCCGGCGTCCAGCTGCGCACGCTGGGGATCGCCAACCCCGAGGAGAGCGCGGGCGTCTCCAAGGTCCTCCGCGGCGCCGCGATGACCTATGTCGCCGGCGCGCTGGCTGCCCTCTCGCAGCTCTTCTACTTCCTGATGATCTTCCTGGGCAACCGGCAGTAGCCGCCGGCCGCCCTTCCTCGTCCCCGTAGCATCCGCGCCGTGGACGGCCCCTTCGAGATCCTCGCCCGCGACGGCTCCTCCCGGGCTCGCGCCGGCATCCTCAGGACCGCCCACGGCGATGTCCGCACCCCCGCCTTCGTTCCCCTGGCGACCAAGGCGACGGTGCGTGGCCTGGTCCCGGCCGAAGTCGAGGAGATCGGCTACGACATGGTCCTGGGCAACACCTTCCACCTGCACCAGGCGCCGGGAGACGAGCTGATCGCCGCGGCGGGGGGCCTCCACGAGTTCATGCGCTGGGAGGGGCCGATCATCACCGACTCCGGCGGGTTCCAGGTCTTCTCGATGGGCCACGGAAACGTCGCCGACGAGATCAAGGGGCGCAGGCCCGCGGGCCGCGAAGGGGGAGGCGGTGCGATCGTCTCGATCGAGGAGGAGGGCGTCACCTACCGCTCCTACGTCGACGGGAGCAAGCGATTCATGGGCCCGGAGACCTCGATGGAGATCCAGGCCAACCTGGGCTCGGACATCGCCCTGGTCTTCGACGAGTGCACGCCGTTCCACGTCGACCGCGATTACACGGCCCGTTCGACGGAGCGCTCCCACCGCTGGCTGGCCCGCTGCCTGGACTGGCACCGGGATTACGGCCCGGAAGGCCAGCTGGTCTACGGGATCGTCCAGGGCGGCGTCTACGAGGATCTCCGGACCGCCAGCACCGAGGAGGTCGCCGCCTCGGGCTGCGACGGGATCGCCATCGGCGGGTCGCTGGGTGAAAATAAGGAGCAGATGTACGAGGTCGTCGACTGGGCGACCGCGCGCCTCGGCGGCGAGACGGAGGCCCGGCCCCGCCACCTGCTCGGCATCGGCGAGGTCGACGACCTCGTGCGGGGCGTCGAGCTGGGTATCGACACCTTCGACTGCGTGATGCCGACGCGGCTGGGCCGTCACGGCGTGGCGCTGGTGCCCGACCCCGGGAACCGCTGGCGCCTGGACCTGACCACCGCCCGCCAGCGCGGCTCGGACGAGCCGCTGATGGAGGGCTGCCCCTGCCCGGCCTGCGCGATCGGTTACTCGCGCGGCTACCTCCACTACATGGCCCGGGCCCGGGAGCTGACGGCGATGCGGCTGCTGACGCTCCACAACCTCGCCTTCCTCGCCCGCGTCATGTACCGCCTTCGGCAGGCCGTGCTCGATGGGGAGCTCGCCGCTGCGGCGGCGGCGATCCGGGCCGGCGAGGCTCCCTGAGCCTCAGCGGGTGTTCTGGCGGATCAGCTGCTGGAGCTCGCTCGCCGTCTCCTGCACCTGGTCGTAGGTGACGTCGCGCAGGCGGACGGTGTCGGCGGGCTGCTGGGTGATGAAGAGGATCGCCCCGACGCCGATCGCGGCCGCCACCAGCAGCACGATCACCGGGGCGGCACGGCGCTTCTTCTTCTGGGCGGTGGCCGGCGGCTGGGCGGCGGCAGGCTGCGCCCGCGGCGGCAGCGGGTCGCGCCGATGGATTGTGGTCGCCGCTCCGGCCCCGACCGCGGCTCCTGCGGCGGCCGAGACAACCTGCGTCTCCGCGGTGGAAGGGGTGACGGTGGTGGCCGCGGTCTGCGGGGCGATGCCCCGGGCGGCGTCGGCGAGCGCGGTCCTCATCTCCTCGGCGGTGGCGTAGCGGGCCTGCGGGTCGAGCTCGAGGGCCCGGTCGACGGCGGCGGCCAGCTCGGGGGAGATGTCCGGGTTCAGCTGGTCGAGCAGCGGCGGAGCCTCACGCTGCTGCTTGAGGGCCAGCTCGGTGATCGACTGCGCCTCGTAGGGCAGCCGGCCGGAGAGGAACTGGTAGGCGACGACGCCGAGCGAGTAGATGTCCGAGCGTGCCGTTGACTCCTGGCCGGCGGCCTGTTCGGGGGCGAGGTAGGCAGCGGTCCCCAGCACCGAGCCGACCTGCGTGATCGACGACTCCTCGCTGGGGAGCTTGGCGATCCCGAAGTCGGCGAGCTTGACGACCCCGTCCTTTGAGCGCAGGAGGTTGCCCGGCTTTACGTCGCGGTGCAGGACCCCGCTGCGGTGGGCGTAGTCGAGGCCGCGACAGGCCTGGGCGAGGATCCCCAGCGCCTCCTGGACCGGCAGCACGCCCTGCTCGCGCAGGATCTCGGCGCCGGAGCTGCCTTCCACATATTCCATGACGATGTACTGGCGCCCGCTCTTCTCGTCGGTGCCGAAGTCGTAGACCTGGACGATGTTGGGGTGCACCAGCCGGGCCGCCGAGAGGGCCTCGCGGCGGAAGCGGATGACGAACTGCTCGTCGTCGGCCAGGTGCTCGGCCAGCAGCTTGATGGCGACGTTGCGCTCCAGCCGCTCGTCCATGGCGAGCACGACGGTCGACATGCCGCCGCTTCCGAGCCGGTCTCCCAGCCGATAGCGCCCGGCGAAGAGCTCCTCGCTCACTGGCCGGAACCTCCCGAGCCCCCGGGAGTGATGCCGCCGTTGTCCGGCGTGGTGGTAGGCGTGGTTGGCGTGGTGGTCGTCGTGGTCCGGGTGGTGGTGGTCGTGGTCCGGGTGGTGGTCGGCTCGGTCGTGGTGGTCGTCGTGGTCGGCTCGGTCGTGGTGGTCTGGGTGGTCTTCGGCTTGGCCTCGCGGCACTGGGCCGGCACCGTCGCCTCAAGCTGCTGGAGGCCCTCGGAGATGCGCTCCTTCAGCTGCGTGTCGACGCTGCGCGGGAGGGCGGCGAGCTGGTTTTCGGCGGTGGCCAGGGCGCTTTCGGCGGCCCCGCAGTCGCCGGCTGCGGTCGCGTCGGCGACCTCCTGGATCGAGCCGTCGAGGGCCTCGGCCGAGTCGGCGGGGATCAGCTTCGGAGAGCTGGATCCGCCGCAGCCGGCGAGCGCGCCGGCGGCCAGGATGGCAGCGAGGAGGGCAGTTACCGAAAGTCGCGCTGTCATCGCCTACTGACCGTACTGGAGGCGCTCGGCGAGGGAGTCCGGTAGGCGCGCGGCACGTATCGCTTCGGCAGCTCCATCGATGTCGTATTCGGTGCGCCTCCACTGCGCCCTTCCCGCCCCCGGCTCGATCAGGAGCCAGGCGGCCCGCGGGTCGCCGTCGCGCGGCTGGCCGACGCTTCCCGGGTTGAGCAGCCAGGTCCCCGTCGAGATGTCCACTGCGTCGCCGTCCTGGCGCGGTTCCCCGACGGCCGGCTCTCCCTCGGTGCGGCCGAAGGCGAGCGCCACGTGGCTGTGGCCGATCAGGCCGACCGGCTCGTCGAGGGCGTCGAGACAGAGCTCGGCGAGCAGGGTGCTGATCACGTACTCCCAGACGGGGTCACGCGGGCTGGCGTGAAAGCAGTCGAAGCCGGCGGCGCTGGCCGACGGGGAGAGGGAGCCGAGCCACTCGAGCTCCTCCTCGCCGATCACCTCCTGGGTCCAGCGGGCGGCCACGCCGGCGCCCCGCGAGAACTCGTCGAGCGGTATCTCCCCGGTGACGGCGAGGTCGTGGTTGCCGACCAGGCAGAGGGAGGCGTTGTCGCGCACGAGGTTGACGCAGTCGTTCGGGTCGGCCCCGTAACCGACGAGGTCGCCCAGGCACCAGAGTTCGTCGGCGCCGTTCGCGGAGGCGTCCCGCAGGACCGCCTCCAGCGCCTGGCGGTTGGCATGTATGTCGGAGATGACCGCGATGGACATGGAGAAGGACCGTCCTTCCGACGGTAGCGTGGGGTGGGTGGCCCGGATAATCAATCGTGCCCCGGTCGCAGTGGGGCTGGCCCTGCTGGTCGCGGTCGCCGTCGCCCTGGCGATGATGCCGCGCACCGGCCTGGTCGAGCCGCTCGCCGTGGACCCGCGCGACTGGTTTACCGCGGCCCAGCTTGAGCGCGCTAGTGACTTCCGCGGGCCCCAGCTTTGGCTGGCGGTGGCCGGCATCCTCGTCGAGGCGGCCGTCCTCGCCTGGCTCGTGGTTCGTCCGCCCTCCTGGCTGCGGCGGGACTGGAGGCGCCCGGTCCTCGCCAGCGCGGCGGCCGGGGCCCTGATCGCCGCGCTGCTGGCCGTCGCCGGGCTCCCTGTCGGGGTCGCAATGCACGCGCGGGCGGCCGAGGTGGGGCTGGCGACCGGCGGCTGGGAACAGTGGGCTGCCGACTGGGCCCGTGCGCTGGCGATCGGCGCGGTGATCGCCGCCGCGCTGACCGCCGCCGGCATCGCGCTGATGAGGAGGCTGCCGCGGGGATGGTGGGTTGCCGCTGCCGCCCTGACCGTCCTTGCGGCCGCCCTCTTTGCCTTCGCCCGACCCGTCGTCGTGGACCCGCTCTTCAACGACTTCACCGAGCTCCCGCCCGGGCCGGCTCGCGAATCGGTTACCGAGCTGGCGGCGAAGTCCGGGGTCGACGTCGGATCGGTGCTCGTGGTCGACGCCAGCCGCCGGACCAGCGCGGCGAACGCCTACGTCGACGGGATCGGCTCCTCCCGGCGGGTGGTCCTCTACGACACGCTGCTCGAGGACTTCCCTCCGGCGCAGACCCGGCTGGTCGTCGCCCACGAGCTGGCCCATGTCCACTACCGGGACATCTGGCGCGGCCTGCTCTTCATCGCCCTGGTCACCCCGGCGGCCTTCTTCGCGGTCTCAAGGCTCGTGCGCGCCTGGGGGCCGCGGGTCCAAGGCGCGGACGGCCTGGCCAGGCCAGGGCCCGCGACGGTGCCGGCCCTGACCGCGGCGGTGACGCTCATGATCTTCCTGGTGACGCTCGTCTCCAACCCGCTCTCCCGCGGCGTTGAGCAGAGGGCCGACTCCTACTCGCTGCAGCTCACCGGCGAGGCCCCGGCCTTCATCTCCCAGCAGCGCCGTCTCGCGCTGCAGAACCTGAGCGATCCCGACCCGCCGGCCCTCTCACGGCTCCTGTTTGGGACGCACCCCACGACCCTGCAGCGGATAGGAACCGGCCTGGCCTGGGAGAAGGGGGAGAGATGAAGGTGACGGTCCTCTCGGTCGGGCGGCTTCGCGCGCCCTGGGCCGACGACATCGCCCACTACGAGAAGCTGCTCGGCCGCCACTGCCGCCTTGAGCTGGTCGAGCTTCGCGATGGCGCCCGGCTCGCGGCGCGGGTTCCGGAGCGGGCCTTCGTTTCGGTGCTCGAAGAGGAAGGAACCGCCTACGACAGCGTCGGCTTCAGCCGCTTCATCGAGCAGCGCCGGATGAGCGGGATGGACCTCTGCTTCGTGGTCGGCGGCGCCTACGGCGGGGTGGAGGTCGAAGCCGACCACCGTTTCTCGCTCGGGCCGATGACCCTCCCGCACCAGCTCGCGCGCGTCGTCCTGCTCGAACAGCTCTACCGGGCCCACTCGATCCTCGCCGGCGACCCGTACCACCACGGCTAGGGATACGCTCCGGCCGATCCTCCTTGTCCGATCCTGCGCCCCAGACCGACCCGCTCAGCCTCCTGCGCGCCGCCGTTATGAAGGCCGCGGCGCAGGCCGTACCGGGCGCCGACGCCTCGGCGGCAACGATCGAGCCGCCGGGAGCCGGGGGAGAGGGGGATTACGCAACCAACGCGGCGCTCGTCCTGGCCAAGGCGGCCGGTGAGCCTCCCCGCGAGGTCGCCGGGCGTATCTCGGCCGCTCTCTCCGACCGCCTCGGTGACGGGCTGGCGACTGCAGAGGTGGCGGGCCCCGGGTTCCTCAACCTGACCCTCTCGGACGACTGGCACGCCAGCGCGCTGGCAGACGTCACGGCAGCCGGTAGCCGGTGGGGCGCCGCGGTGGCCGACCCGCCCCTGCGGGTCAACGTGGAATTCGTGAGCGCCAACCCCACCGGGCCGATCCACGTCGGCGGCACGCGCAACGCCGCCTACGGCGACTCGCTGGCCCGGCTGCTGGCCTTCACCGGCAACGAAGTCCACCGCGAGTTCTACGTAAACGACGCCGGCTCACAGGTGCTGATGCTGGGCGAGTCGGTCAAGGCCCGGGCGCGCGGCGAGGAGGTCCCGGAGGGCGGCTACCAGGGCGACTACGTTGCCCAGCTCGCCGCCGACATCCCCGGAGCCGGCGACCTCCCGGCCGATGAGGTGGCGCGTGCCGCCGTGGCGCTGATGGTGGCCGAGGCCGAGCGCAGCCTCGCCCGGATGCGGATCGTCTTCGACGACTGGTTCCACGAGCACACGCTCCACGAGGGCGACCCCTCGGCGGTCGGGCGGAGCCTGGCCGCACTCGACGAACAGGGGCGCACCTTCGAGGACGATGGCGCGCTCTGGCTGCGCACCACGGAGTTCGGCGACGACAAGGACCGCGTGCTGATGCGCTCCAGCGGCGAGCACACCTACTTCGCCTCCGACATCGCCTACCACCGCGACAAGCTCGACCGCGGCTTCGACCTGCTTATCGACGTCTGGGGAGCCGACCACCATGGCTACGTGCCCCGCATGCAGGCCGCCTTCGAGGCCTCGGGCGGGGAGCCGGGCGCGCTCGAGCTGGTGATCATGCAGCTCGTCCACCTGGTGGAGGGCGGCGAGCGGGCGCGGATGAGCAAGCGCGCCGGGGAGTTCGTGACCCTCGAGGACCTGATCGAGGACATCGGCGTGGACGCCGCGCGCTGGTTCCTTCTGGCGCGCTCCCACGACACCACGATCGAGCTCGACCTCGCGCTTGCGCGTGAGCAGTCGAGCGAGAACCCGGTCTACTACGTCCAGTACGCGCATGCGCGCGCCTGCTCGATCATCGCCCGCGCCGCTGCCGAGGGGATCACGGCGGAGGACGCGGGCCGGCCCGAAGGGCTCCACCCGAGCGAGCGTGCGCTGGTCAGGCGGCTGCTCGAGTTCCCCGGCGAGGTGCAGGAGGCCGCCGATCGCCGGGCGCCGCACCGGATCGCCACCTGGGCCCTCGCCGCCGCGCAGGACTTCAGCGCCTTCTATCGCGACTGCCCGGTGGTGGGAGCCGAGCCGGGCCTGGCCGCCTTCCGGCTCGAGCTCTGCGCCGCGACCCGGGACGTTCTGGCCCGCGCCCTCGACCTGCTCGGGGTCGCCGCCCCGGAGACGATGGAGCGCGAGGACTAGATCCGGTAGAGGAAGTCGAGGCCGAGCGAGTCGAGGAACTGCTGGGCCTCGATGTTGAGGCGGGTCAGCTCGCCGGTGAGGATCATCACGCCCATCGCGATCAGGATCAGCCCCGAGACGAAGGTGATCGCCAGGTAGCGGTCCCGAAGCCAGCTGAAGGCGACGGTGGCGCGGTCGAAGGCCACCGCCATGACCAGGAACGGGATCGCCAGGCCGAGCGAGTAGAAGAGGAGCAGCACCCCGCCCTGTCCGACCGAGCCCGATGTGGAGGCGGCGGCCAGCACGGCGGCGAGTGTCGGCCCGACGCAGGGGGTCCAGGCGATGGCGAAGGCCAGCCCGGCGATGACCGGGCCTCCGGTCCCCGCCCGGGAGATGAGCGCCTCCGGGCGCCAGTCCCGGTTGAGGCGGTCGACGAACGGCGTGGCCATGAAGAAGAGGCCCAGGGCGATGATCATCACCCCGGCGATCGTGTCGAGCAGCTGGCGGTTCTCGCGCAGGAGGGAGCCGATCCCGGTGGCGGTCATGCCGAGGGCGATGAACATCACCGTGAAGGAGAGGCAGAAGATGACCGCCGGGAGGATCACGTGGCTCATCCGCTTCTCGCCCGCCCGGATCTCGGTGATGCTCACGCCGGAGATCGCCGAGAGGTAACCGGGGACCAGCGGGAGGACGCAGGGGGAGATGAAGGAGACGAAGCCGACGGCGAAGGCGGCCAGGACGGTGGTGTCGGCGGCGGCGAGGGGCACGGTCAGCGGCCGAAGCGTTCCAGCTCGTCGTCGAGCCGGGCGCGGTCCTCGGCGCTTCCGGGTTCCTCGGCGGGCCCTTCGGGCGCGGTCTCGCGGCCGCGCCGGCGCCAGCTGGCCACCAGCAGGGCGGCTGCGGCCAGCAGGGCGATGGCGACCGCTGCCGGGACGAGGTAGGCGCCGAGGCTGAATCCGGACTCCTCGGGCAGCGCCAGGATCTCGGGCCCGTATCGGGCCTTGAGGGTGGCCTTGACCTGCTCCTCGTCCTGGCCCTGGTCGATCAGCGTTCGGATCTCACGGCGCAGCTGGTCGGCCCGCGGCGACTCGGCCACGTAGAGCGGCACGTTGCAGGTGTCGCACATCACCTCGGTCTCGATCTCGTACTGGCTTACCGCCGCGCCGCCGGCCGCGGGCAGCGCAGCGCCGGCGAGCACCGCCGCGGCCAGGGCGATCGCCAGCCGGGCGGTCACTTCTCGCCCCGCGCCCGCGCGATGGCGCCGTCCAGGAAGTCTTCCTTGAGCTGGCCGCGGCCGACCGCTACCACGCGACCCCGGGCGTCGATCACGAAGGTCTCGGGCAGGGCGGTGGTCCCGAAGAGCGGTGCGAGCTCGAGCTTGTCGTCGCGCGCCGAGGGGTAGTTGAGGCCATAGCGACGCTCGAAGGCGCGGGACTCGTCGGCGAAGTCCTTGTAGGTAACGCCGAGCACGGTGCCGTCGCCCTTCGCCTCGAAGTCGCGCTGGGCCTTTACGAGGATCGGCGCCTCCTCGGCGCACGGCTCACACCACGAGGCCCAGAAGTTCAGGACGACGATCTGGCCGCGCAGCTCGTTCAGGGAGACCGTGCCCTTGCCGTCCAGGAGCGGGAGGGAGACGTTGGCGCCCGGAGCTACCGGCTGCTCGCCCCTCTGCACGGCGGCGTCCAGGGAGCTGTCGTCACCGCCGGCGGCGACCCCGTAGACCAGCAGGCCGACGACGGCCAGGGCCAGGACGATCACGACGATGGATATCGGCCCGGGACGCTTCACGCTTCCGGAAAGCGTAGAGGTCCGGACACCCCCGGCGTTCCCGGTTATCCTGCCCGTCAATGCGGCGGTAGCTCAGTTGGTAGAGCATCAGCTTCCCAAGCTGAGGGTCGCGAGTTCGAGCCTCGTCCGCCGCTCTTTAGGTGACCCGGTGCCCGTGCTTACGGGCCAGGGGACGGCTACCAGTCCTGGCAGCAGCCGCAGTGCGGGCAGCTGACGGAGGTGCCGACCTCCGAATCGAAGGCGGCGCCGCAGCCGCAGGTGTAGAGGGCGTGGTCGTTGGGTCCTCCGGCCCGGCGGATGCGCCTGCATTCGCCGCCTCGCCGCGACTCTGAACCGGACAGCCGGCGGCGCGTGAGGAGCGGGCTGCTGAGTGTGAGAGCGATCACACGTTGGCCTTAGGCGCCGGCCCGCCAACTCCTTCCCGGCGGGCGATCCTGCACGGCCGCCTGCGACCCGGCGCGCAGCCGCGCCTCCCGGCGGGTCTTGCCTCCAGGAGCCGTGCGATACTGGCGCAGGCCATGAATCCCGCCCGCAAGCGACAGGTCCGGCTGGTCGTCTTCCTCACCGCCGCCCTCGTGCTCGCTGCCGCGCTGGCCTACACCAGCTTCTCCTCGGCCAGCTCCGCCGTCCAGCCCAGCCAGCTCCTGCAGACGTCGAATCCCGGGCAGAGCTACCAGCTCACCGGCAAGGTCGAAAAGGGGTCGGTCGTGCGTCGGCGCGAGAGCATCACCTTCCGCGTTCGCGACCGGAAGGGCTCCGATTCGGTCGTCGTCAACTACGCCGGCGCGGTGCCCGACCCGTTCCGCGAGGGACGCGAGGTAATCATCGACGTCAAGCGCGCGGGCGCCTCCCGCGAGGTCTTCACCGGGGAGAAGGACACGCTGGTCACGAAGTGCCCATCGAAGTTCCGCGACTCGAAGACCGACCCGGCCGGCATGCCCGGTACCAAGGCTTCCTGAGCTGACATGGCCGCGACGGTGGGACAGGCCTGCCTGATCCTCGGCGTCGCCTGCTCGGCGTACGGCGTTGGCGCCTCCCTTCTCGGCGCGCGCCGGGGCAACGAGCGCATGATCGTCTCCGGGCGCCGTGCCCTCTATGCCCTGTTCGGCCTGACCGCAATCGCCTTCGTGATCCTCGAGGTCGCCTTCCTGACCTCGGATTTCCGCTTCACCGTGGTCGCGACCCACTCGTCGACGACGACGCCGTGGTTCTACCGCCTGGCGGCGATGTGGTCGTCGCAGGAGGGATCTCTGCTTCTCTGGCTGCTCCTGATGTCCGCCGGCGCCTCGCTCTGCGTGGCGACCCTGCGCGGCCGCCTGCGCGACGTCGCCCCCTATGCGACGGCCGTGCTTCTGGGCTTCGCCATCTTCTTCGGCGGCCTGATGCTGCTCACCGCCTCGCCGTTCAAGACCGTCCCCGTCGGCCCGGCAGAGGGTTTCGGGCTCAACCCGCTGCTGCGCCACCCCAGCATGATGATCCACCCCCTCATGCTCTACACGGGGTACACGCTCTTCCTCGTGCCGTTCGCCTTCGCCATCGGGGCGCTCATCGTCCGCCGCGTCGACGCCGAGTGGATCCGGTCCACCCGCGTCTTCGCGCTGGCCGCCTGGCTGGCCCTGGGTACAGGCATCATCCTCGGCGCCCGCTGGTCCTACGTCGAGCTCGGCTGGGGCGGCTACTGGGCCTGGGACCCGGTGGAGAACGCCTCGCTGCTCCCCTGGCTTACCGGGACCGCCTTCCTGCACTCGGTGATGATCCAGGAGCGCCGCGGGATGATGAAGGTCTGGAATGCCTCGCTGATCCTCGCCACCGGCGTGCTGGCGATTCTCGGCACATTCCTGGTGCGCTCGGGGATCCTGGACTCGATCCACTCGTTCGTCCAGGAGGGCAACACGATCGCCTGGGCCTTCGTGGCGCTGATCGCCGTGATGATCGCCTCCTCGGTCTATCTCGTCGTGACCCGTCGCAACAACGCGCTGCGAAGCGACGCCCGGCTCGACTCGATCTTCTCCCGCGAGGCGGCCTTCCTGCTCAACAACATCCTCTTCGTCGCGGTCGCGTTCGTCGTGCTTTGGGGGACCTTCTTCCCGCTCATCTCCGAGGCGGTGACCGGGAACAAGGCCGCCGTCGGGCCACCCTGGTTCGACCGTTACACCGTCCCCCTGGTCCTGCTCCTGGTGCTGCTTTCGGGGATCGGGCCGGTTATCGCCTGGCGCAAGACGACGGTCTCGCGCCTCTGGCGCAGCCTGCGCGGACCGGTGGTCTTCGCGGCCGTCGTCGGGGTACTGCTCGCATTCCTTACGACGGCGGCCAGCAGCCCTGCCTCAATGGCGCTCTTCGTCTTCGGGGCGTTCGCGATCGGGGTCTCGGTCCAGGAGCTGTGGCGCGGGATGAGGGCCCGCCAGGCGATGACCTCCGAGCGGGCGCTGCCGGCGCTCACCGGGCTCATCTCCCGCAACCGTCGACGCTACGGCGGTTTCATCGTTCACATCGGGATCGCCGTCCTGTTCATCGGGATCGCCGCCTCCTCGGCCTTCCAGGACGTCCGCGACGTGAGGATGGGCCCGGGCGAGTCGGCGGTCGTGAACGGCTACCGCTTCGACTACGTGCGTCCGACGGCGCAGATCGAGGAGGCCGGCGGCAAGCTCGAGCGGATCGATCTCGGGTCGGTCGTGCGCGTGACCCGCGACGGCAGGGAGGTCGCGATCCTCGAGCCCAGCCGCGGCTACTACCCGAATATGGCGCCGATGAGCGGGGCGGTCAGCCGCTTCTTCGAGGGGGAGTCCACCAGTGAGATCGCCCTCAAGGCCGGCTTCTTCCGTGACGTCTGGGTCGCCGAGTCCCCGGACATCTCCCGCCTCACGCCGGTGATCGAGAGGGGCGATGCCGTCTTCGCGAAGGCCGACCGGGCCGGCCTCAGCGGCGAGGCGCGATCGATCTTCCTCGCCGAGGCCCTCGCCAGCCTGACCGACCGCTACCGCGACGCGCCGCCGCCGGCCCAGTTCCGCCTGATCGTCTCGCCGATGGTCTTCTGGGTCTGGATCGGTTCCATCATCGTCTTCGCCGGGGGCCTGATCGCCGCGTGGCCGTCGCTCGGGGCGGTCCGGGACCTCGTCCGGGCCCGCTACGCGGCCCGCGTGGCGCAGGACCTCAAGCGCGCATAGCCGCGTAGGCTCGAAGCCGTGGAGATCCTCGCCGCGATCTGCGTCATTGCGCTGCTGGCCGTGACGGTGCTCTTCGTCGGCGCCCCGCTGCGGCGGGGGCGTGGAGAGGCAGCCGGGTCGCTCGAAGGCCGGATCGCCGACCTCGAGGCAGCGCGGGACGCCCGCTACCGCGAGATTCGCGAGCTCGAGATCGACCACCGCACCGGCAAGCTCGACGACGAGGACTGGCGCCGCCTGGACCGGGAGCTGCGCGCCGAGGCGATCGAGATCCTTCGCGAGCTCGACGAGCTTCGCCCACCGGTCGCCGACCCGCCCGCCGCCCGCTAGCATCAGCGCCGATGACCGCGATTCTCACCGGCCTTGTGGCCGTCCTCTCGGTGGTGGTGATCTTCCTGATCCTCATGCACTCGGGCAAGGACGCCGGGCTCTCGGGCGCCTTCGGCGTCGGCACCGGGGAGGGGTCCCTGGGTGGCGGTTCGCTCGTCGAGCGCAACCTGAACCGCTGGACGGTGGCCGTCGCCATCGTCTGGATCCTCTCCATCATCGCGCTGGTCAAGCTCGGCTGACGGACGCCGCGGGAGAGCGGTGACCCTAAACGCCACGATCGCCGTGGTCGGGCACGTCGAGTGGATCGACTTTGCCGTCGTTGACCAGGTTCCCGTGCCCGGCGAGATCGTCCACGCCGAGTCGAACTTCGCCGAGCCGGCCGGCGGCGGCACGGTCGCCGCAGCACAGGCCGCGCGCCTGGCGGCGATAACGCACTTCTTCACGGTGGTCGGAGACGACGAGCTCGGGACGATCTGCGACCGCCGGATGCAGGGGATGGGATTCGAGCTACATGCGGCCGCGCGGGCCGGCGAGGCCCAGCGCCGCGGGTGGACCTATCTCGACTCCGCCGGCGAGCGGACGATCACGGTGATCGGGGAACGGCTAGGCCCGGCGGAATCCGATCCGCTGCCCTGGGAGCTGCTCGAAGGCTGTGACGCGTGCTTCGTTACGGCCGGCGACGCCGGGGCGATCCGGCTGGCCCGCAGGGCCCGGGTGCTGGTCGCCACGCCCCGCGCGATGCCCGAGCTGCTCGAGTCCGGGGTCGAAGTCGACGTGCTCGTCGGCAGCGGGTCGGACGCCGACGAGCTGGCCGGCGAGGAAGAGCTCGCCGCGTCCGCCGGCGTCGTCATGCGCACGGCGGGAGCCGACGGCGGAAGCTGGCGCTCGCAGGACGGATCGGCTGGCCGCTGGGCTGCGGTGCCCGTTCCGGGCAGGCCGGTGGACAGCTACGGCTGCGGCGACTCCTTCGCCGCGGCGCTCACCTGCGCGCTTGGGGCCGGTCAGGAGCTTCCCCAGGCGATCGAGCTTGCGGCCCGCGCCGGTTCTGCCTGCCTGGCCGGGCGCGGGCCCTACGGCGCCCAGCTGACCCTCAGCTGAGCGGCGCCCAGGCCGCTTCGTAGAGCCCGAGGAGTTCGTCGGCGCCGGCCGGGGGAGGAGTCAGGGCGAGCTCGGCGCGCTGTGCTGCGGCCTGGGCGCACTGCGCCAGCGCCGCTTCATCGATCCCGATCTCCGCGAGCGAGGAGGCGCCCGCGCGCGAGGCAAAGCGACGGGCGACCTCCTCGGCCGGCTCGCCCAGGGCCTCGTCGACGGCCGCCAACTGTTCCGGGCGACGCTCGCGCAGGGCGGCCGAGGTAACCGGGAGCATCGCCGCGTTGGCCGGGCCGTGGCCGGCCCCGGCCGTTCGCACCAGGGTCTGGCTCATCACGTGGTGGATCCCGTACCAGTTGGCGTCGATCGCGTAGCCCGAGAGCAGAGCGCCCAGCGCGAGGCGGTCGAGGTCGGGTTCGCCGGATGCCGGGAGCCCCTCGGAGAGGAGCCGGGCGGCCCGCAGCGCAGCCATCGTCGGGACCGGGCTGGAGAGCGAGGTGCAGGCTCCCTCGATCGCGTGGCCGAGCGCGTTGGCGGCGCTGGCGGCCAGGCCGGGAAGCGGCTGCGAGGCGCTCACCGTGGGGTCGTTGATCACCAGGCGGGCCCGTACCGTCCCGGTGCCCTCGGGGGCGCCACGGGCCTGGCGGTGGACCCAGGTCATCTCCGCGGCACTGAGCGTGGTGGGAATGGCGGCCACCGGCACCTCCCGCGGAAGCGCGGCGGCTACCGCCTTGGCCGTGTCGATCACGCGGCCCCCGCCGAGGGCGACGATCCGCTCCCCGGGCAGCTCGATCGCCAGAAGGTCGCCGGCGATCTCGTCGACCGGGCCGGCAGGAACGTCCACGACGGTGGCGGCCATCGCGGCCAGGCCTGGCAGCTGCTCGCGTGCCCGTGGGGTGGAGAAGAGCATGAAGCCCTCGCCGACCAGGCGCGGAGCCTCAATCACCGCGCCGCGCCCGAAGCGAACCGTCCGCTCGCCGTCGCGCCAGCTGAAGTCGAACTCCACGCCCCGATGATCGCAGGGACGCTGCGGCCGGGCCGAGTGCGCCGGAGAGGACTCGAACCTCCACGAGCTAATCGCTCACTAGCCCCTCAAGCTAGCGCGTCTACCAATTCCGCCACCGGCGCCGGTGAAGGCCCGCACGCGGTGCGCGGGAGGCGCAAGGTTAGCACCAGCCGCGCGGGCCCCGGTGTCCCCCTGAACCCGTAATGACGGGGTTTTCCGGGGCGGGCGGGTTCTGTCCAACCGCGCCGCTACATTATCGAACACATGTTCGCCCAACCCTTCGAGCGAGGCACCCAATGGACCTGACCAAGCGCCAGCAGGAGATCTTCGACTTCATCCGCAGCTATTCGGAGAAGAACGGCTATCCGCCGACCGTCCGGGACATCGGCAAGGCGGTGGGACTCGCATCGTCCTCGACGGTGCACGCCCACCTCTCCAATCTCGAGAAGCTCGGAGTCCTGCGCCGCGATCCGACCAAGCCGCGTGCGCTGGAGCTGCTCGACCGTGCCACCAGGAGCGCTGGCTCGGCGGTGCAGGGAGCGATCGACAAGGTACGGCCCGGGGGCCTGCCGGTCGTCGGCGCCGTCGCTGCCGGCTCGCCGGTCCTGGCCGAGGAAAACATCGAGGAGTACGTGCAGGTGCCCCAGGCCGCCGGCGGGGACGACGGTGAGTACGTCCTCAAGGTGCGAGGCGACTCGATGGTCGATGCGGGAATCCTGGAGGGCGACTACGTCGTCGTCCAGCGCCGGGACGAGGCCCGGGACGGGGAGATCGTCGTCGCCCTGGTGGGTGACGACGAGGCGACCGTCAAGCGCTACTTCCGCGAGAGCGACCACATCCGCCTCCAGCCCGAGAACTCCTCGATGGAGCCGATCCTTGCCGATGACGTACAGATCCTCGGCCGGGTCGTTGGACTCTTCAGGAGCGTCTCGTGAGCGCGGTCGCGGAGTCGCTGCGGCCGGCTGGTGCGGAGCGCTGTCCCGATCGCGGCCCCTCTCGCCACGAAGTCGCATCAACTTCCACGAGTACCCGACTCCGCGGTGGTCGCGCCGCGGTGCTCGACAGCAGGAGGCTCACGCTCGACGAGAGAATCGTCGGCGTATGGGAGGGCCTCCACGGTGGTCATCCGGCCGCGTGCCCGGTCTGCGGGGGGACGATGGTCTCGTCCCCGGCAGCCGGCTCGCGCCCGGTGGCTGCGCGCTGCTCCAGCTGCCACGCCCAGCTGAGCTGAGCGTCGCGGGCCCCGGCCCGCCGTCCTAGTTCTGCTTCTGGTCCTCCAGCTGCTTCTGGACGTCTTGAAGCTGCTTCTGGATCTGGTCGCGCTGTTCCTGTGAGACGCCGGTCTGGTCGAGCTGCTTGTTGAGCTCGTCCTGCTGCTGCTGGAGCTGCTTCTGGGCCTGGTCGATCTGCTCGTTTACCTGGTCTTGGACGCTGTCCACGGGGTTGGTGGAGCCGCAGGCCGCGAGGGTCACCGAGGCGGCGGCGATGGCGAAGACGGAAAGGAAGCGTGTCATGGCTACGAGCCTAACCGCTACCGTCCTCTAGGCACGCCAGACAGCTGCGGCGGGAGAGAAAACCCGTCGAGGAAAGTCCGGACATCGCAGGGCACGGTGGTCGGGATACCGACCTGGGGAAACCCACGGGAAAGTGCCACAGAAATACACCGCCGATGGCGCGAGTGGGTTGGACGTCCGCTCATTCGTGAACAGGCAAGGGTGAAATGGTGCGGTAAGAGCGCACCGGCGTCGTGGCGACACGGCGGCCAGGCAAACCCCACCGGATGCAAGACCAAGCAGGACCGCTCGCAGGCTGCCCGCCAAGGTCCAGGTAGGTCGCAAAGATGGATGGCTGTCCACGACAGAATCCGGCTTACCGGCGCGCTAAAGGAAGGGCCCCGCACGCGGGGCCCTTCCCATTTCAGGGGCCGGTAGCGTTCCCGCCCGCATGAGTAAAGACGCCAACGAAGCCGCAGAGACGATCGAGGTTCGCCCCATGGGGCGCGAGGACGCCGAGGGGCTGGTCGAGCTGGTCCGCAGCACCTACGGGGACGACTACGTTCACGAGGAGATCTACCACCCGGAGCTCTTCTTCGCCGCCCAGGAGCGCGGCGACCACATCAGCGAGGTCGCGGTCACAGTGGACGGAAAGGTGGTCGGCCACTGGGCTTTCACCTTCCACGGCCCGCGGGTCGCCGAGAGCGGAATGACGATCACCCACCCCGACTACCGGGGGCACGGAATCGCCACCGACCTTGAGCAGAACCTCCTGCGCAGGCTCGACGAGATGGGGGTGCGCTGGATCATGGGCGAGCCGGTGCTTTTCCACACCGCCACCCAGGAGATCGTTCTCAAGGACTGGAACGACGGCGCCATCACCGGCTTCCGGCTGAAGGTCTTCCATCCGGTCGCCAGCGTGGGCGGTTTCGAGGGTGAGGCAGAGCGCGGGAGGATCTCGGCGGCCATGGCCTTCGCCCCGCTGGACTCGATGGTCGAGCGCAGGGCCTGGGTCTCGCCGGCCTACGCGCCGCTCCTGGGGCGAGCGCTGGCTCCCACCTCCTGGCCGCGCGAGCTGGTGACCGCGGCGGACGGCGCCCCGGCCGCCGCCGAGACCGTCTTCGAGTCCGCCTGGGACGAGGTCAACGCATCGGCGAGCATCATCGTCCACGTGATCGGGGCCGACATCGAGCAGGCGGTCGCCGGCGCCCGGGACGAGGCGGTGGGGCGCGGCGCGAAGTACATCGAGCTGCGGCTGCCGGTCGGCTCGCCCGAGGCGGCCGGTGTCGACCTGCGCGGGCTCGGATTCTCCTACGCCGCCTTCCTGCCCGAGATGGGGGAGGAGGGAGACATGCTCCTGCTCCAGTGGCTGCAGGACGCGGAGATCGACCGCGGCCACTGGCACCTCGTTAACGACGAGGTGGAGGCGCTGGCCGACATGGTGATTGCCCAGGCTGCGGAGGCGTATGAGATGAGCCAGCCCCGGTCCTGATCTGCCACTATGCTGACACGAACGTATGTTCGTGTCAGTGGTTGCCCTTCACATACCCCGCTTTGCCCTCTCGGTAGCCGCGGGGGGAAGCCGCGACCTGCTGGCCGGACCGGTCGCCCTGGCGCCCGAGCCCGGCCGCCCGTCGCTGGTCGGTGAGCCCTCGCCGGCGGCGGAGTCGGGGGGCGTTCGTGAAGGCATGGCGGTGGGCGAGGCGCTCGCCCGGGTGCCGGCCCTGAGGCTCCTGCCGCCCGACCCGGTCGCCGTTCAGGGTCAGTGGGATGGGCTGCTGCGCTCCCTGGAGGGAACGGGGGCGCTGGTCGAGGACGGGGGCCCGGGAACGGCCTGCTTCGAGGCCGGCGGCCTCCGCCGGCTCCACGGAGGCACCGCCGGCGTGGTCGAGGCCGCCCGCCGCGCGGTCGGGCGGCCGGCCCGCTTCGGCATCGGGCCCAACCGGTTCTGCGCGGTGGCCGCCGCCGGCCAGGCCCGAAGCCGGCGGCCGGTGACGATCGAAGGGGCCGCCGGCCTGGCGCCGCTCCCGGTCACGCTGCTCGCCGGCCGTGAGCGCACCGCCCACCTTCCCGAAGAGCTCGAGCGGCTCGGCGTGGGGACGCTCGGTGCCCTGGCGGCACTGCCACGGGCCTCGGTAGTCGAGCGCTTTGGCCGCGACGGGCTGCTGGCCTGGGGGCTGGCTCGCGGAGAGGACATTCCCCTGCGTCCCCGGCCCCCCGGGGAGAGCCTGGAGGAGACGCTCGCCCTGCCCGAGGCGGCCTGCGGCCCCCAGCTCCAGCGCGCCCTCGAGCTTCTCACCGGACGCCTGCTGGCCCGCCCCGAGCGGCGGGGCCGGCCCCTTCGCGGCGCCGTCCTGGCGGCCGCCCTGGAGGGGGGAGGCAGCTGGCGCCGCCCGGTCACCTTCCGCGAGCCCCTGGATGACCGCGAGCGCATGGTCCTGGCCCTCGGCCGCCAGCTGGAGGAGCTCCCCGCTCCCGCTGCCTCCCTCTCCCTGGCCGCCCGGGCCCTGGGCGCCGCCGGCTCGCCCGACCGGGAGCTCTTTGCCTGCGCGGCCAGCCGCCGGGCCGAACGGCTGAGGTCGGCGCTGGGCCAGGTGCGGGCCGTAGCCGGGCCAGTGGGGGCGATGAGGGTGCTGATGGTCGACCCCGACTCGCGACTGCCGGAGCGCCGCGCGGTCCTTGCCCCATACGAGCAATGAGCCCGATCGACAGCCGGCTGGGCGTACCGCGCCGGGTCGTCGTCCTGGCCGGCCCCGAAGGACGCCCGATCGAAGTGGCCGGAGGCGAGGTGGTGGCGGTCCGCGAGAGCTGGCTGGTCGAGGACCGCTGGTGGACCGGCGAGCCGCTCAGGCGCCGCTACTGGGAGGTCGTGACCATCGCCGGCGACAACCTCGTCGTCTTCCGCGACCTCGTGGCCGGAGGCTGGTTCTCACACCGCTGATTCCCAACACCCCCGCGGTTGTCCGGTAACCGGAGCCGGGCGACCTTGGCCGCGTGGGCGGCGAATCCGGGCAGGCCAGCAGCGACTACATAGCCATCCTGCTCGTCTGCGCCTGCGTGCTGGGGGTCGGCGGCGGGGCGGCGGCAGCGGCCGGCGGCAGCGGGGTGGCCGGTGCGGTCAGCGCCCAGTTCGCGAGGGCGATCTGCCGGGTCACGGGCGGGGACTGCGAGCGCGACCGGATCCCCTGCGTCACCTCGATCCGCGCGCGGGTCGACGACCTCGCCGGTGTCGTGGCCATCATCCGCCTCTCCGGCGGACGCACCCTGCTGCGCGAGCGCCGTTCCGACGGCATGGAGCTGATCACGCTGGCCGAGCGCGGCGGGCTCGGGATAGAGGTCGGCGCCGGCGCCGAGGCCGGCGTCGGGGGAGGGGCGATCGGCGACTCGCTGGCCGGATCGATCTCGGGCCGGGTGACCCGCGGCCGCGCCTGGCTTCGCCCGGCCGGCGCGCAGGCCCAGGCCCTCGTCGACCGGATCGGCAACCCGCCGGCGCCGGACTTCACCTGGGGCGAGAAGGGGATGGAATCCCGGGCCGAGGGCCGCTACCACCTTGCCGGCCTCTCCCTTGACGCCGAGGATGCCTTCGGCGCCCGCAGGGACACCAGGACCGGGGAGAGGACCTTCACCATCCGGCGCCGCAACGAGCTGGCCGGCGACCTCGCCCGCCTGGGTGCCGGCGCCGAGGCGGGCGGCCGCCACGTCGAGCGCTATGCGGTGACCGTCGACCGCTCAGGCCGGCCGGTAGACCTGATCGTCACTGACACCGTCCGCTACCACGGCGGCGTCGCCCTCCCGGGTCCGCTCAAGGCGGTGGCGATGGCCCTCGGCGCGCCGGCGCTGCGACGTGGACGGATCGTGGAGACCGAGACCCATCTCGACCTGACCGCTGCCGCGAACCTCGAGGCGGCGCGGGACTTCATCGAGGCTGTTCGCTCGCCCAAGTTGAAGCTCGGCCCTGCCGTGGCGGTGAGCGAGGCGCTGCGCCGGCGGCTGGACTCCCATGGCGTAAGGCAGCGGCGGGTCTACCTGCTCGACGTGCGCCACACCGGCGCCCGGGGGAGGGTCGGGGCCGGGGTATCGATCGGCCTGCGAGGCGAGCGCTCCGAGGAGTCGGCGCGACTGGTTGAGGCGGCCGTTCGCGGGCTGGACGGGAACTGGCGGCGGCGCGACGACTGCCTGCCCGTCGGGGTGGAAAAGGCGGGCTGACAATGCGAACATACGTTCGTGTCTTACGCAGAGCTCCATGCCCACTCGGCCTACTCCTTCCTGGACGGCGCCTCCCACCCGGACGAGCTCGCCCACGCCGCCGCCCGGGCCGGCTACGAGGCCTTCGCCCTCACCGACCACGACAACCTCTGCGGGGCGATGGAGTTCGCCGTTGCCGCCCGCGAGGCCGGAGTGCGTCCCATCCACGGAGCCGAGCTGAGCATCCGCGCCGCGGAGGGGGAGGAGGTTCGCCACGTGACGCTGCTGGTCGAGGACCGGGAGGGATGGTCGAATCTCTGCCGGCTCCTTACCCGCTCTCACTCCGCGACCCGCGAGGGTCCCGGGCGCAGCGACCCGGTCGCCTCCCTGGAGGAGCTTGCCTCGCACGCCGGCGGGCTCTTCTGCCTGAGCGGCTGTGCCGGCCGCGGCGTCCACGACGGGGAGACGCTCGGGCGGCTGGCCGACGCCTTCGGGCCGGAGCGGCTCTTCGTCGAGCTTCAGCGGCCCTTCGCCCGCCATGACCGGGCGCTCTGCCGCGAGCTGGAGGAGCTCGCCGGCCGGCTCGGCCTGGAGGCCGTGGCCACCGGGAATGTCCACGCCCACGACCGCCGCCGCGCCCCGCTGCAGGACGCCTTCGTCTCGATCCGGGAGCGCCGGCCGCTCGACTCCAGCGAGCCGCTGCGCCGCGGCAACCACAGCCACGTCCTCGCCGCCCCGCCGGCGATGGAGGCCCGTTTTGCCGACCACGGCGAGGCGGTTGCCGCGGCGACCCGGCTCGCCGGCCGGTGCCGCTTCGAGCTCCTGGAGGACCTCGGCTACCGCTACCCCGGAGCCGAGGACGAAGGCGCCGACTCCGAGCTGGCCCGGGCCTGCCGGGAGCGTTTCGCCGTCCTCTACCCGCCGGGCCATCGCCTGCGCGGCGAGGCGGCGGCGCGACTGGACGAGGAGCTGGCGATCATCGCCGGGCTCGGGCTCTCCGGCTTCTTCCTGCTGCACCGCGACATGCTCGAGCTGGCTCGCGAGGTGGCGCTCGAGGTCCGCGGCCCGGACAGCGCCCGCGCGCTGCTTCCGCCCGGGCGGGGGCGCGGCTCGTCGGTCTCCTCGATCGTCTGCTACCTGACCGGGCTCTCCCACGTGGACCCGGTGGCCAACCGGCTCCTGCTCGGCCGCTTCCTGAGCGAGGAGATAACCGCGCTTCCCGACATCGACCTCGACTTCCCGCGCGACGTGCGGGAGCGGCTGATCCCCCGGATCCACGAGCGCTACGGGCGTGAGCATTCGGCGCTGGTCGCCGCCTTCCCCACCTTCAGGACCCGCGGTGCGGTCAGGGAGGTCGGCTTTGCGCTCGGGCTCCCGCCGGCGGAGGTCGAGCGCGTGGCCCGGGCCGCGGAGGGCTGGTCCATGGAGCGCCTGGAGGAGGACGCCAGGACGGCGATCGGTCCGGAGCGCGCCGGCTCAGGGCGCTGGCGCTGGCTCGTGCGGCTGGCCCGGGAAGCCGAGGGTCTCCCGCGCCACCTGGCCCAGCACTCGGGGGGCATGATCGTCTCCACCCGGCCGCTGGTCGACTGCTGCCCGGTGGTTCCATCGGCGATGGAGGGGCGCCAGGTCGCGATGTGGGACAAGGACTCCTGCGCCGACGCCGGCTTCCTGAAGATCGACCTGCTTGGGCTCGGCATGCTCTCGGCGGTCGAGCGCTGCGTGGAGAAGGTCGCGGCGCGCAGCGGCGAGCGGATAGACCTCTCCCGGATCGACTATGCCGACCCGGAGGTCTACGGCGCCATCCAGGAGGGCGACACCACCGGGGTCTTCCAGATCGAGAGCCGGGCCCAGATGGCCTCCCTGCGGCGAACCAGGCCCGAGAACCTCGACGACCTGACCGTCCAGGTGGCGATCGTCCGTCCCGGGCCGATCCAGGGAGGGGCCGTCAACCCCTACATAGAGCGCCGCCGGCGTCTCAGGGAGGACCCGGGCTTCGAGATCCCCTACCTGCACGAGTCGCTGAGGCCGGTCCTCGAGGAGACGCTCGGGACGATCATCTTCCAGGACCAGGTGATCGAGGTGGCCATGGCCTTCGCCGGCTTCTCCGCCGGGGAGGCGGAGGGGCTCAGGCGGGCGATGAGCCGGCGGCGCTCGCAGGCGGCGATCGAGGCCCATCACCGCCGCTTCGTCGCCGGTGCCACCGCCCTGTGGCCCGACGTCGACGAGGCGCTGGCCGAGAGGGTCTTCACGATGATCGCCGGCTTCTCGGGCTTCGGCTTCCCCAAGGCTCACGGGGCCGCGTTCGGCCTGCTGGCCTACCAGTCGACCTGGCTGCGGGTCCACCACGGCCCGGAGTTCCTGGCCTCCCTGGTCGACGAGCAGCCGATGGGCTTCTATCCCCCTGACGCTCTGGTTCACGAGGCCCAGCGCCGCGGGATAACGGTCCTGCCCCCGGACGTGAACGAGAGCGGCTACGGAACCGAGGTCACCGCCGACGGCGCCGTCAGGGTCGGCCTGCGCCAGGTAGCCGGCGTCTCCTCGGACGAGCTCGAGGAGCTGGTCGGGGTCCGGCGCCTGGGCGGGAGGTTCGGCTCGCTGGACGACCTGGCCGCGCGGGCGCCCGGCTCCCGGGGCTCGCTCGAGGCGCTGGCCTGGGCCGGGGCGTGCGACAGCCTGGCCCAGGGCCCGCCGGCCCGTCGCAGGCGGGAGGTGCTCTGGCGGCTGGGGGCGAGGTTCCCCACCGGTCCCAACGGCCAGCTGTCGCTCGGACTGGGCCTGCCGGGTGCGCCCGAGCTCGAGCCCATGAGCCCCTGGGAGCTGATGCTTGCCGACTACGCCGCCACCGGCATGACCACCGGCACGCATCCTCTGGCGATCGTGCGCGAGCGGCTGGCCGCGGCCGGCGCACTCTCCAGCGGCGCGCTGGATTCCGTCAGCCATGGCTCCAGGGCCAGGGTCGGCGGCCTGGTCGTGGCCCGCCAGAGGCCGGCTACCGCGCGGGGCGTCTGCTTCATGCTGCTCGAGGACGAGGAGGGGACGGTCAACCTTGTCGTCCCGCCGCCGGTCTACGAGCGCTTCCGGCTCGCCGTCCGCACCGAGCCCCTGGTCGTGGCCGAGGGCCGGCTCGAGCGCCACCGCCAGGCCGGCGGGACGGTGAACCTGCTGGTAGACCGCCTGGAGGCGCTCGACGGGGCCGGCTCCGAACCGGCGGAGCCGGCCGGGCTCGAAGCGGCCCGCGAGCGGCTGCGGGCCGACGGCGAGGGTGACCTGGCCGACTTCCGGGCCGTTGCCCCGGCGGTTCTCTCCTTCGCGCAGGGACGCCGTCGCTAACCCCCTCCACGGTCGGCGCTCCGAGGTGCATCCCGTGCGGTGCGCCCTGTAACCTGCCGAAACCGATGGCAAAGAACGAAGAGAACTCCAAGACCCCCCGGGCAGGGACCTCCAACAAGCTCTTCGCCCTGATCGTCGCCTTCTGCGTCGTCGTGGCGGGGCTTGCCGTCCCCCTCCTGCTGATCATCCGGGATAACACAGATGTCTCGCGCAATGCTGTCGGCGGGGTAAAGCTCACCGCCGCGCAGGAGGAGGGACGCCAGCTCTTCGCCCAGAACTGCTCGACCTGCCACACGCTCGCCGCTTCCGGTGCGGTCGGCAAGACCGGCCCCAACCTCGACGTGATGCGCCCGCCGGAAGAACTGACCTACAACGCAATAGTTCTCGGCCGCGCGCGGGGCAACGGGAACATGCCCGCCGGGCTCGTCTCCGGCCAGCAGGCCCGGGACGTAGCCAGCTACGTGGCTGCGGTTGCCGGCAAGGATGCTGCCAGCCAAAGTGCGGCGTCAACGGCGCCGTAGGCTAGGCTCCCGCCTTCAAGTAATACCGCTGAGTTTCCGGCTCCCTGACGGGGTGCCGGGAAGCGGGGGACCCAATCAGTTGGGGCGAATCGCCGCGATTGCGGCATAGCGCAACTCTTTCCGCGCGAGCCCGTCAGCTAACCCCGTAAGCCGACGAAAGAGGTGACGTAACCCCATGTCCTCAGACCATCGAACGTCGCGAACGGGAGCCGTGCGCCCCGACCGGATCGCCGGCTGGGCTGCCGCCCTCGGCCTTCTGCTGGTGGTGGCCTGCGTGGCCAGCGCCGACGCCAGCGCCGGCTTTACGGCCACGAGCGCCGTGCGCCTCGGCGACCGCACGCTCAAGAAGCCGATGCGCGGCCACGACGTCCGCCAGCTCCAGAACCGCCTGCGCAAGATCGGGCTGCTCAACGCCCCGGCGACCGGGAGGTTCCTGAGCATGACCAAGAGCGCGGTGCGCCGCTTTCAGCGCACACGCTGCCTGGCGGTCGACGGCGTCGCCGGTCCCGGCACCCTGCGGGCTATCAAGCGCCGGGCACCCTCCTGCCGGTCCGGCGGTGGGGGCAACGGTGGTGGTGGTGGCGGCGCCGCGAGGTTCAGCCGCACTGTCACCTGGTACGGCCCCGGCTGGTACGGGCGACGCACCGCCTGCGGCCAGAAGCTCACGAGCAGGCTGATGGGCACCGCCCACAAGACCCTTCCCTGCGGGACGGTCGTCCACTTCCGTTACAAGGGCCGTCGGGCCACCGCCCGGGTCGTCGACCGCGGGCCCTATGCGCGCGGCGTCGAATTCGACCTCACCTGGGCGGTTGCGCGCAAGCTCGGCGTGATCAGTATCGGCCGGGCCGAGGTCCGCGCAAGCCGCTGACCGGCTCCCGGACATACTCGGGCCGGCGCTAGGGTCTGCCCATGGCCGAGGCGCCTGCCAGCACTGAGGACGTAAAGGCGATCTGCGCGGAGCGGGATATCCGCTTCATCCGCCTCTGGTTCACCGACGTCCTGGGCCAGCTGAAGTCATTCTCGGTCGGCGTCGACGAGCTCGACGACGCGATGGCCGGGGGCATGGGATTCGACGGCTCCTCGATCACCGGCTTCAACGCCATCGAGGAGTCGGACATGATCGCCATGCCCGACCCGTCGACCTTCGCGATCCTGCCGTGGCGCCCCGAGGAGCAGGGCGTGGGCCGGATGTTCTGCGATGTCCTGACGCCCGAGCGCACCCCTTACGAGGGTGACCCCCGTCACGTGCTCCGGCGCGCCCTGGCCCGCATGGAGGAGATGGGCTTCGACACCTTCAACGTCGGGCCGGAGCTCGAGTACTTCCTGTTCCGCGACCAGCACGGCACCGAGGTGCTCGACGAGGGCGGCTACTTCGACCTGACCACGCTCGACGCCGGCTCCGACCAGCGGCGCGAGACCGTCCTGGCGCTCGAGCAGCTCGGCATCGACGTCGAGTACAGCCACCACGAGGTGGGTCCCAGCCAGCACGAGATCGACATGCGTTACGCCCCGGCGCTGAAGATGGCCGACGACTGCATGACCTACCGCATCACGGTCAAGGAATACGCCATGAAGTACGGCTGGCACGCCACCTTCATGCCCAAGCCACTGCTCGGCGAGAACGGCTCCGGCATGCACACCCACATGTCGCTCTTCAAGGGCGGCTCCAACGCCTTCTACGACGCCGACGACCCGTTCTTCCTGAGCGACACCGCCAAGGCCTTCATCGCCGGGCAGCTGCGCCACGCCCGCGAGATGAGCGCGATCTTCGCCCAGTGGGTCAACTCCTACAAGCGCCTGGTGCCCGGCTACGAGGCACCGGTCTACGTGGCCTGGTCGCGCCGCAACCGCTCGGCCCTGGTGCGGGTCCCGCTCTACCACCCCGGCCGTGAGCAGGCCACGCGGATGGAGCTGCGCTGCCCCGACCCGGCCTGCAACCCGTACCTGACCTTCGCCGTCCTGCTCCAGGCCGGCCTGGAAGGGATCGAGCAGGGTTACGAGCTGCCCGAGCCGATGGAGAAGAACCTCTACCACCTCTCGCCCGAGGAGCGCCAGCGCCAGGGGATCGAGCAGCTGCCCGAGACCCTGGGTGAGGCGGTCGAGATCGCCGCCGGCTCCGAGCTGGTGCTGCGCACCCTTGGGGAGCACATGTTCAACCGTTTCATCGAGATCAAGCGACGGGAGTGGGAGGACTATCGGGTCCAGGTGACCCAGTGGGAGCTCGACCGCTACCTGTCCGTCCTCTGAGCAAGGAGACCCGAATGACCACCGCCGCCCGCGCAGGGAAGATCAGGATCGGCGCCGACCTTGAGGTCAACCGGCTGGGCTACGGCGCGATGCGCCTCACCGGCGAGGGAGTCTGGGGCGCCTACCCCGACCACGAGCACGCAATGGCCGTACTGCGCAAGGCCGTCGAGCTCGACGTGGACTTCATCGACACCGCCAACTCGTACGGCCCGGAGACCAACGAGGACCTGATCCGCGAGGCGCTTACGCCGTACCCGGAAGGACTCGTGATCGCCACGAAGGGAGGCCTGACCCGGAGCGGGCCCAACAAGTGGCACCCCAACGGCGATCCGGTCCACCTGCGCGAGCAGTGCGAACTGAGCATCCGGCGCCTGGGGGTGGAGGCGATCGAGCTCTACCAGCTGCACGCCCCCGACCCTGAGGTTCCCTATGCCGAGTCGGTCGGCGCGCTCGCCGAGCTCCAGCGCGAGGGGCTGATCCGCCACGTCGGCGTCTCGAATGTCGACTCGGTTCAGCTCGAGGTAGCGCTGGACATCGTCGACGTGGTCAGCGTCCAGAACCGCTTCAGCATCACCGACCGCGGTTCGCTGGAGGTGCTGCTCGCCTGCGAGCGCCACGAGATCGTCTTCATTCCCTGGTTCCCCCTGGTGGCCGGGGGGCTGCAGGCCGACGAGGTGATCGACCGTGTCGCTGAGCGCCACGACGCCACTCGCTACCAGGTCGCGCTGGCATGGCTCCTCCAGCGCTCGCCGGTGATGCTCCCGATCCCGGGCACCTCGTCGATCGAGCACCTCGAAGAGAACGTCGCGGCCGCGGCAATCCGCCTGACCGACGACGAAATGCGTGACCTGGAGGCGGTCGCCTAGCCGGCGGCCGCCTCGTCCTTCAGCTCCGGCTCGTCCTCGGGCTTAAGGCCGTCGGGCTCGCCTTCGTGGGAGAGCTTCGAAGGCCACCAGATCTTCTTCCCGATCTCCAGCACCAGGGCGGGTACGAGGGTCGACCTGACGATGAAGGTGTCGATCAGCACCCCGACCGCGACCGCGAACCCGATCTGGGTGAGGAAGACGAGCGGCAGCACTCCCAGTACCGCGAAGGTGCCGGCGAGCACGATTCCGGCCGAAGTGATCACCCCGCCGGTGACCGCCAGGCCGCGCAGCATCCCGTGCTCGGTCCCGTAGCGCTGGGTCTCCTCACGCACCCGCGCCATTAAGAAAATGTTGTAGTCGATGCCCAGGGCGACCAGGAAGACGAAGGCAAACAGGGGCAGCCCGGGGTCGCTTCCCGGGAAGCCGAAGGCTACGTCGTAGACCACGTAACTCAGGCCCATCGTGGCCGCGAAGGAGAGGACGACGGTGGCGATCAGGACTATCGGCGCCACCAGCGACCTGAGCAGCAGGATCAGCACCACGAAGACGACGAGCAGCACGAGGGGGATGATGAGCTTCGTGTCGCGGACCGAGGCGTCGCGGATGTCCTTCTCGATCGCGCTCGTCCCGCCGACCAGCACGTCCTGGCCGCCGGCGGCCTTCACCGTCTCGCGTATCTGCGGTATCGCGTCGTAGGCGGCCGTCGAGTAGGGGTTGGTGGTCAGCGCGGCGAGCACGAGCACTCCCGGACCGCCCTCGGCCACCGGCTGGGCTTCGGCTACGTCCGGGTCCTCCTTCAGCGCCGCCACGACCGCGGGGACCTTCGCCTTATCGGGGACGATCACCTCGGTTGGCGCGTTAGTTCCGCTGGGGAACGAGGTGGCCAGGAGCTCCTGGCCGGTCACCGACTCGACGGTGTCGCGGTAGGAGTCGGCCTGGGTGAGGTTGGTCGAGAAGCTGGTGACCAGCCCGGCGCACATCACCAGGAGGATCAGCGTCGTGCCGATCCATACCTGGCGCGGGCGGCGGTCGATCCACTCGCCCCAGCGCCGCCAGCGGCCGTGAGCGACGTCGGCACCCTCGTCCCCGACCCGGGGAACGAGCGGCCAGAATGCCCGGCGCCCGGTGATGGCCAGCAGGGCGGGCAGGAGCGTGAGCATCGAGACCATCGCCACGGCGACGCCGAGGGCCCCGAGAGGCCCGAGCCCGGCAGTGCCGTTGACCTCGGCGAGGGTGAGGCACATCAGCGCGAGCATCACGGTGATTGCCGAGGCGAAGATCGCCGGGGCGGTGGCGTAGGCGGCGATCGCAGCGGCCTCGCGTTTGTCCTCGCGTTGCCTGAGTTCCTCCCGGTAGCGGGAGACGAGCAGGAGCGCGTAGTCGGTCCCCGCCCCGAGCACAAGCACCGACATGATCGAGGAGGCCTGCGCGTTGACGGTGAAACCGGCCTCGGCGATCAGGTAGCCCAGCGAGCGGCTCGCAATCTCCGCCATGGCGACCGAGAAGAGGGGAATCCAGAGGAAGAGAGGGCTTCGGTAGATCAGCGCCAGGAGGATGAAGACGAGGGCCGAGGCAGCGATGAGCAGCGTGCCGTTAATGCCCTCGAAGACCTTGATGGCGTCGGCCGAGAAGCCGGCCGAACCGGTCACCTTGACGGTCATGCCGTCGCGCTCGCCGCTGACCTTCGCCCGCACCTCGTCGACCGGGCCGGTGATCGTCTCGCCCTCGCCGTTGACGGCGATATCGGCATTGAGGAGCGCGGCCTGGCCGTTCTTCGAGAAGACCGGGGGAGAGAAGGGCCCGGTGCGCGGCAGGTCGAGCGAGTTGAGCTCGCGGCGGTCGGCGCGGATCTGCGCCTTGTCGGCGGCGGTCAGCCCGTCGGGGTTCCGGTAGACCGCCACGATGGTCACCGACTCCTCGCCGCGGATCTCCTCGGCGTCTGTGAGCGCCTTGGTCGACTCCGCGTCGCCCGGAAGGAAGGAGGTCGACTCGTTCTTTTGGACCTCCTCGAACTTGGTGGGCAGCTGTGCCGCCCCGAAGGCGATAACCGCGAGCAGCCACAGGCCCACGACCACCCAGCGGCCGCGCTTCCCGGTTATCGCTCTGAAGAATCCCTGCACGGGCGCAGCACAATACGGAGCAGGGCCGCCGGACCGCTCACCGGCCGGTAGCGTTGGTGACGTGAGTCACGCACGCCGCACGCACAGCGCCGCCGGCGCCCCCGAGGCGATCGGCCCCTATTCGCACGCAGTCTCAGTCCAGGGGCTGCTCTTCTGCTCGGGCCAGATCCCGCTCGACCCGGAGAGCGGTGAGCTCGTCGGCGCGGACGCGGCGGTCCAGGCGGGACGGTGCTTGGCCAACCTGGAGGCGGTCTGCGCGGAGGCTGGCGCGCGGCTGGCCGACGCTGTCCGCTGCACGATCTACATGACCGACCTCGACGACTTCGCTGCGGTCAACGAGGTCTACGCCGCCCACTTCCCGTCTGATCCGCCCGCGCGGGTGACCGTGGGAGTTGCCGCGCTGCCGAAGGGCGCGCTGGTCGAGATCGACGCGATCGTCGCCGTCGGCGACTAGCGGCGAAGCTACTCGTCTTCCAGCGGCGTCACGTAGGCGCCGCTGACCCCGCCGTCCACGAGGAAGTTGCTCGCGTTGACGAACGAGGATTCGTCGGAGGCGAGGAAGACGACCGCCTCGGCCATCTCGCCAGCCTCGGCGAACCGCCCGGTCGGGACGTGAACCAGGCGCCTCTGCGCGCGCTCGGGGTCCTTGGCAAAGAGCTCCTGCAGCAGCGGCGTGTTGACCGGGCCGGGAGAGAGGGCATTGACCCGCAGGCCCCTCCTGGCGAACTGGACGCCGAGCTCGCGGCTCATGGCCAGCACGCCGCCCTTCGAGGCCGTGTAGGAGATCTGGGAGGTGGCGGCGCCCAGAGTGGCCACGAACGAGGCGGTGTTGACCACCGACCCGCGCAGCGGACCCTCGTTCTCGAGCAGGTAGGAAATCCCGTGCTTGCAGCAGAGGAAGACCGACTTGAGGTTCACGTCCTGGACGCGCTGCCAGGCCTCGACCGAGGTGTCGAGGACCGACGCGTCGTCGTCGGGGGAGATGCCCGCGTTGTTGAAGAGGACGTCGATCCGGCCGAAGGCCTCTTTCACCTGCCGGTAGTAGTCGGCGACCTGCTCCTCGCTGGTGACGTCGGCGGCGATCGAGAGGTCGCCGGGGGCGCCTTCGAGCAGGTCCACGCCGGCCACCTTCGCGCCCTCTCTCTGCATGGCCGCGACCGTTGCCGCGCCGATGCCGCCGCTGGCCCCGGTTACGACGCAGACCTTCCCTTCGAGCCTTCCGGCCATCTTCAGTCCTCCTCGGTACGGACGTAGATCGTCTTGACTTCGGTGTAGGCGTCGAGGGCGTGGGGGCCGAGCTCGCGGCCGTAACCGGAACGCTTGAAGCCGCCGAAGGGCGTGTTGACGCGGACCGAGCTGTTGGAGTTGACCGAGAGGTTGCCCGACTCGATCGCGCCGGCCACGCGCAGGGCGCGGGCGCCATCCCGGGTCCAGACCGAACCCGAGAGCCCATAGATGGTGTCGTTGGCCAGGCGGATCGCCTCTTCCTCCCCCTCGAACGGGATCACCGCGGCGATCGGCCCGAATATCTCTTCAGTGGCGGCCCGTGCACCCGGCTCGACCGGGCAGAGAACGGTGGGAGCCATCCAGTAGCCGGGGCCCTCCGGAGCGTTGCCGGCGAAGGCGACGTTCTCGCCGTCGGCCAGGAACGAGGAGACCTCCTCGCGGTGGCCGGCCGAGATGAGCGGGCCCATCGTGGTCGCCTCGTCCAGCGGGTCGCCGACCTGCATCTCGCCGACCGCCGCCTCCAGCTCGGCAAGGAACTCGTCGAGCACGCTGCGCTCGACGAGTATCCGCGAGCGCGCGCAGCAGTCCTGTCCGGCGTTGTCGAAGACGGCTCCGGGGGCCGAGCGCGCGGCCAGCTTCACGTCGGCGTCCGCAAAGACCACGTTGGCTGACTTGCCTCCCAGCTCGAGCGTGACACGCTTGATCGTGGCCGCGGCGCCGGCCGCGATCGACGCACCCACCTCGGTCGAGCCGGTGAAGGCGATCTTCCCGACCCCGGGATGCTCGACCAGCCTGCGCCCTACGGTGGAGCCAGGACCGACTACGACGTTCACGACGCCTTCGGGGATTCCGGCCTCCAGCGCCAGCTCGGCAAAGCGGACCGAGGTGCAGGGGGTCAGCTCGGCCGGCTTGAGCACCACGGTGTTGCCAGCGGCCAACGCCGGGGCCATCTTCCAGGAGGCGATGGTGAGGGGGAAGTTCCAGGGGGTGATGAGGCCGACCACCCCGATCGGCTCGCGGACGGTCAGGGCGATGCCGCCGTCGGCCGGGATCGTCTCCCCGACCGGGCGCTCCGGGGCGCCGGAGAAGTAGCGGAAGGTCTCGATCGCCATCCCGATCTCGCCGCGGGCCGAGACGATCGGCTTTCCGGCGTTGCGGGCCTCCATGAGCGCCAGCTCCTCGTGATGCTCTTCAAGTACCGAGACGAGGCTGCGCAGGACGGCGGCCCGCTTCCCTGCCGTTATCGAGCGCCAGGCGGGGAGCGCTTCGGCTGCGCGGGCGATGGCTTCGTCGGTCTCCTCCGCGCCGGACCGGGCGAAGCTGGCCATGACCGCCTCGGTCGCTGGCTCTATGACCTCAAGCGTCTCGCTCACGGGCCGCAGTTTGCCAGAGGTCGGTGTACGGGGGAGGGCAACAAAGAAGGGCCGGCACGAGGCCGGCCCATCGATGTCTCACGCTCTCCCGGCGATCAGGGAGCCTCGGGGAACTTCGGCGGCGGCCCGAGCTCGCTCTCCACCGCGTGGGCCTCGCCCTCCATGTCCTCTGCCGGGCTGTGGAAGGTCTTCTTCCCGGTGGCGAACCAGAGGATGGTCGCGAAGATGATCACGACGACCACCATCAGCGGGGCGTAGTTGAAGGCTTCCCAGCTGAAGTCGCTCGCCCACGGCACGGCCGAAGGCACGAACGGCAGCGAGAAGATGATCACGCAGAGTCCGACCCAGACGACCGCGATCGGGTTGAGCCACTTGTACTTGCTGCCCAGGTTCCAGGGGCCACGCTCGTAGCTCTCACCCTGGCGCCAGCGCAGGTAGATCGGGATCACGTAGGCGATGTAGAGCCCGATGACCGCGATCGAGACGATGGCGAAGAACGCGAACGGGAACCCGTCGGCGTTGCCCTTGAGGGCCGGCAGCGTCACTACCAGCGACCAGAAGGAGATGAACAGCACCGACATGTACGGGACGCGGTGGTGGTTGAGCTTCGTCCAGAGCCGGTGGCCCGGGATGGCGCCGTCCCGCGAGAAGGCGTAGGTCATCCGCGAAGCGCTGGTCACGCAGGACATCCCGCAGAACAGCTGGCCCATGGTCGAGATGATGAGGATGAACTTGACCCAGGCCGAGCTCATGGCCGCTTCGAAGATGGCGATCGAGGTGCCGCCACCTTCGTTGACGGCGGCGGGATCGGCCGCGGCGAAGGTGATCGCCAGCAGCACGATCCAGCCGATGATGCCGCTCCAGAAGACCGAGCGCCAGACTCCCTGGGCGGCGGTCGTCGAAGCGTTCTCGGTCTCCTCGGAGACGTGCGCCGAGGCGTCGTAGCCGGTCACCGTGTACATCGTCAGCAGGAAGCCGAGAGGCAGCACGTAGAACCAGTACATCCCTTCGCCGAAGCCGGAGTTGTTGATCCGCTCGGTGAAGACGAAGTCGAAGCTCGCGTGCTCGGCCGGCACGATGATCAGGACCGCGACGATCGCCGCGACGCCGAGGACATGCCACCAGACCGATACGCCGTTGATCCGGCCCACCAGCGGCGAGCTGAAGATGTTGATCAGCGTGTGCAGCAGCAGGATGATCACGAACAGGATGAACGTCTCGCTCAGCAGGCTGGCGTCGTCGGCGAAGTTCATGCCGAATATGTCCACCCCGTAGGCGCCGAGCACCGCGTTTAAGAAGGTTGCGCAGGCGTAGTCGACCGAAGCGACGACGCCGATCAGGCCGATGAGGTTGAACCAGCCCGTGTACCAGCCCCAGGTGCGGCCGCCGAGGCGTGCCGACCACCAGTAGATCGCTCCCGCGGTGGGGAATGAGGAGGCGAGCTCGGCCATCGAGAAGGCGACGGTGAGAATGAGCAGGACGATGATCGGCCAGCCCCAGGAGATGGCGACCGGGCCGCCGTTGTTCCACGCCTGGCCGTAGGTGGTGAAGCACCCGGCCAGGATCGAGATGATCGTGAAGGAGATGGCGAAGTTCTGGAAGCCGCTCCAGCTTCGCTTCAGCTCCTGCTTGTAGCCGAGTTCGGCAAGGCGCTGCTCGTCGGCGTTCCCTGCTCCTGCCTGCTCTGCGGTGCTCACTTGTGTACCCCTCCTCAATTGGGTATCCGGCTGTGCCTCGATAAAGGCCGCGCGAGCCTACGTAGGCGCGCGGACGGATGTCAAGCGACGAAACGCACAAACCCTCGTATCCCCGCTATTTGCGGGGATTCAGAACCGCTCGAAGCCGCGGCGCAGCTCCCAGTCGGTAACCGCCGAGTTGAAGGCTTCGAGCTCTACCTGGGCGCAGTTGACGTAGTGGTCGACCACCTCGTCGCCGAAGGCCGCGCGGGCCAGCGCGCTGGCGGCGAAGAGCTCCTGGCCCTCGCGCAGGGTGACCGGCAGCCTCTCTGCGTCCGCGGCGTAGGCGTTTCCCTCCAGCGGCGGCGTTGCCGGCAGGCCGCGGTCGACCCCGTCGAGGCCGGCGGCGATGATCGCGGCCAGCGAGAGGTACGGGTTGACGTCGGCGCCGGGGCAGCGCAGCTCCAGCCGGCGGGCCATCCCCTCGCCGATCACCCGGACCGCGCAGGTGCGGTTGTCGTTGCCCCACGCGACGGTGGTCGGGGCGAACGAGCCCTCGGCAAAGCGCTTGTAGGAGTTGACGTGGGGGGCGTGGAAGAGCGTCAACTCGCGCAGGCTGTCCAGGACGCCGCTGAGAAACGAGTCGAAGGTCCCCGGAGAGTCGGCGAAGACGGGGGAGTCGCTCCCGTCG
>JBBATA010000007.1:49941-63109 GCA_040399005.1 Solirubrobacteraceae bacterium | reverse complement strand
TACGGGACGCGGGAAACATCTGGTGGAAGATCGCCGCCGTCGAGCGCGGGGCGGCATCCGAAGCGATCCTCGAGACCTACGAAGACGAGCGCCGCCACCACACCCAGGAGCTGATCGACCTCGCAGTTCGGCTGGGAGCGGTGGTCCAGACGGTCAAGCCCTCGGTGGCGGCCGCGCGCGACCGGTTCTTCGGCCTCGTTGGCGCCATTCCGGTGACCCGCCGTTGGATCGAGAGTGGCGAGTTCAAGCCCGACCCGCGGATTCGTCGTGGGTTGCTCGGGCGCCAAGTGCGCCCGTTCGGGATCGTCGGTCGCCAGGTACCCCAGCCGGTGGTTATCGGGCCCGACGGCGAGCAGGTGCGGCTCGACGACCTGATCGGCCCCCGCTTTGCCCTGATCGCCAGCGACCCGGACCCATGGGCCGGGGTTCCGGCCGGAATCCGTGGACTGGCTACAGGCTTCGGCGTCGTGGTCCTGCGGATCGACGGCGGCCCGTGCGGCGATGGCGAGGTGCCGATCGAGGACCCCTCAGGCGAACTGGCCGCCTTCCTGCGCCGTGGTCGGGCGACGAAGGCGCTGATCCGCCCGGATCGCTTCGCCTACGGCGCCTGGCGTTGACCCAAGCCGGAGGCCGGATTCGAACCGGCGACCCCCTGTTTACAAGACAGGTGCTCTGACCAGCTGAGCTACTCCGGCGCCGGCGCCGACAGTAGCGGGCGCCGGGCATTTTCTTTAGGCTCGGATCAGGCCTGCCAGCGAGCGAACAAGGAGTACCGGATGAGTTTCGATCCAGTGATGAACGCGATCAAGGGCAACCCCGAACTTCTCGACGAGCTCAGGGCGGCCAAGACGCCCCGTGAGCGGGCCGCGATCCTGGACGCTCACGGCATCGAGAAGCCCCATGCCGGCAGCGAGTTTCCCGAGATGACAGGCGCCGGGGGTAGTGGCACTGCATCGTGGACCGGGGTCACCGACTGCGCGATCGTTTCCTCCTCCGTCTAGGCGACGCGTGCTCCACGGAGCGCGAGTGGCTCACGAATCTTTTAGGGTCACGGTTGTTCGAATCGATACCCAGGAGAAAACGGAATGAGCTTTGAACCAGTGATGCAGGCCGTGAAGGACAATCCCGAGCTGCTCGAGGAGCTGAAGGCCGCGAAGACCCCGAAGGAGCGCGCCGCGATCCTCGACGCCCACGGCATCGAGAAGCCGCACGCCGACAGCGAGTTCCCCGAGATGGGCGTCTCGGGCGGGAGCGCAACCACGTCAGCGGTCGTCATGAACCCGGGGATCGTCACCGACTGCGCCGAGATCGCCTGAGGCCAGGGTGAATCCGGTGCCGGTTCGGGTGGGTGAAGCACGGGACAGCCCCGACTGGTACGGTCAAACCACTCGAGAAACGTCAGCGGCTTCCGAGTCGCGAGGCAACTAACCAACGACAAGGAGCGACATGAGTTTCGACCCGGTAATGAACGCGATCAAGAACGACCCTGAGCTGCTCAACGAGCTCAAGGCCGCCAAGACTCCGAAGGAGCGCGCCGCGATCCTCGACGCCCACGGCATCGAGAAGCCGCACGCCGACAGCGAGTTCCCCGAGATGGCCGTGTCCGGCGGCAGCAGCTCGCCGCAGACCGCTACGGACATCATGATGGGCGCCTCCGCCGTCGGGGCCGCCGCCTGAGCGGCTGCCTGCCAATCGCAAACGAAGACCAAGGAGAATCATGAGCTTTGAACCGGTAATGAACGCGGTAAAGGACAACCCCGAGCTCCTGAACGAGCTCAAGGCCGCCAAGACTCCGAAGGAGCGCGCCGCGATCCTCGACGCCCACGGCATCGAGAAGCCGCACGCCGACAGCGAGTTCACCACCATGCCCGAGGTAGCGGGCGGCAAGAGCAGCACGACCAGCGACGTGGTCGCGGGCTCGGCGGCTCTCGGTTAGCCAGCAGCAGTACTTGGCAGTACCAGGCGCCCGGAGACCCCGGGCGCCTTTTTGTTGCTCAGGCGCCGTCGCCCGGCTTGCCGTCGTCGCCGTCGGGGGCCGGGTCGGTTGCCAGCTGACGCCGGGCCAGCTCGGCGAAGAGACCGTCTTCCTTCATCAACGACTCGTAGTCGCCTTCCTCGACGAGATTGCCGTCGGCGACGACGAGGATCCGGTCGGCGCCGATAACCGTCGAGAGGCGGTGCGCCACGACAACGCGGGTTGCGTCCATGTTGGCCATCGCGTCCATGACGGTCTCCTGGCTTTCGTTGTCCAGGGCGCTGGTCGCCTCGTCGAAGAGCAGGATTCTCGGGTTGCGGGCCAGTGCGCGGGCGATCAGGATCCGCTGGGCCTGCCCGCCAGAGATGACGTGGGGATCGACGCGGGTCTGCATCTTCATGTCCATCGCCTCGATGTCGTCGGCGATGGCGGCGGCCTTCGCGGCGGCCCAGGCCTGCTCCTCGGTTATCTGGGCACCCCCGGCGATGTTGTCCAGAATCGAGCCGGCGGAGAGCTGACCGCCCTGGATCACGGTCCCGATCCGGCGACGGTAGTCGTCGCCGTCGATATCCCGCAGGTCGTGGCCGTCGATCAGCACTTGGCCGGAGTCGGGCGCTTCGACGCCGGTGATCATCCTCAGCGTCGAGGTCTTGCCCGAGCCTGAGGGACCGACGATTGCGGTCAGTTTGCCGGGCTCGATCTTCATCGACAGGTCGCGCAGGACCGGGGGAGTGTTCTCCTGGTATTGGAAGTCGACGTTGCGCAGTTCGATGTTTCCGTGGATCTCCGGCAGGACCTGGGCGTCCGGGCGCTGGGTCTGGGTCGAGTCCAGGATTGGCCGGATCAGGTTGAGGGTGGGGCTGACCATGGCAATCGCCGGGATCGCCGCGGTCAGGCCGATCACCGCGCCCAGGATCGTGTTGAACGCGGTGGAGAAGGCGATGTAGGTACCGGTGCTGATCGTCGCCCCGTCGTCCGACCACATCGTCCTGCCGACTAGCAGGAAGAAGACCATCGGGGCCAGCGCCGCCAGGGCGCCGACGTAGGCGTTGAAGCTCCCCATGACCAGCGTCTGCTTGGACTGCGCGTTGATCATCCGGGCCTGGACCGCCATCGTGAGAGCCGTGAAGCGGTTCTCGGCGCCGGCGACACGAACCTTGCCGATGCCGGTAATCAGCTGCACGATCCAGGCGGTCGAGCCGCGCTGGGCGTCGAGCTGCTCCTCGGTGAGCTCCGTGAGGCGCCGGGTGATCCGGTAGATGAAGAAGGCGGTGAACGCCACGATCACCGCCGCGGCCAGGGCGAGGGACATGCTGTAGGTGAAGAGCAGGACGAAGTTCACCAGCGAGAAGACCGCGCCGAGGATCGCCGTGACCGTCTGGGAGCTCAGGAGGTTCTTGAGCTGGTCGACGACGGTCAGGCGGGTGACCATGTCGCCGCTGGAGTACTGGCGGAAGAAGCGAAGCGGCAGGGAAAGCGTGCGGTCCCAAAGCGCCGACTCCACGCGCAGCTGGCCAAGCTGTGTCAGCTCCGAGGTCGCGAAGTTCTGGACCAGGTTGAAGAGCCCGGAGCTAATGGCCAGCACGACCAGGGCTATCCCCACCACGACGATCGCCGAGGAGGCTCCCTCGGGCACGAGCAGGTCCACCACCGAGCCGGTGAGCGCCGGCGTGGCCAGCGCAAGCAGCGCCACGGCAATCGCGCAGGCGACGATGAGGACCCAGAGCCTGAGCGTCCCGCGGAGGGCAAGGCGCCCCATGTCGGCGAAGGTCGCGGGCCGGTCGTGGGGCAGCGGCGCGTACAGCTCGATCGCCATGGGGGCGAGGCGGTCAAGGTCCTGCGCGTCGAGCCGGGTCGGACGGAGTTCGTCCGCGTGCTGGATCATGTATCCCCGCCGCGCGGGAAGGAGGGCGACCGGCTGCGGTCCGTCGTCACCGCGGTAGATACCCAGGAGGGCGGTCTTCGTCGTCTTCTCCCAGCCGGGACTCAGCGCGACCTTGCGATTGCGGATGCCCAGGGCCGCACAGGTCGCGTCAACCGGGTTGCGTCCGCCCGACTTGGGGATCCGGGTGATCGGGACATCGAAGCCTTCGCTCTCGCCGAGGGCCCGGATGACGCTCACCAGCCGGTCGGCGCTGAGCCGTTCGAGCTCCGCGTCTACCCGGCCCGCCTCCCGGACCCCTTCGTCCAGAAGCTCGCGGGTGCGGGCGATAAGGGTCTCGTCGAGCTCCTCGCTGGCCTCCTCCCGCTCCTCGTCCTGCTTGACCAGGAGATCGAGCTGGGAGGAGCAGAACCCGTCGAGCGCCTTGCGGACCGATGTCGGGTCGTCGTCGAGGTCGCCCAGCTTCTCGGGGAATGCCGACGCGAGCGCCTTCGACCAGTCCCCGACCGAATCCGGCGCCTGGTCGCTGATGGCCAGCTCGGCGTCGATCCGCCCGACGGCTTCGAGGTCCACTTCTCCGCCGTCCGGGCCGACCATCTCGATCGGGCCGGTGACGGTGAGCAGCGGCCAGCGGCGCTCGTCTGTCCCCACGAGGAAGAGGTCTGCGGTGCCGGACGCGAGCCGGACCGAGCCGCTGTCGCGCAGCGATATGCGATCAGGTCCCGACATCGCCCCCGCTTCCGGCGCCGGCCACCAGGGCGGCGTAAAGACCGTCGGCCGCCATCAGCTCGTCGTGGGTTCCGCGCTCGGCAACTGCGCCGCCGCGCTCAAGGACGATGATCTCGTCGGCGTCCCGGATCGTGCTGAGCCGGTGGGCGATGATCATGCAGGAGCAGCCGCGGGCGCGGATCGCGGCGTCGACGGCAGCCTCGGTGGAGGTGTCGAGGGCGCTGGTCGCCTCGTCGAGAATGAGGAAATTGGGAGACCGGACCAGCGACCGGGCGATCTCGAGACGCTGGCGCTCGCCCCCGCTGAAGTTCGTGCCGCCCTCCAGCACCGGCCCGTCGAGACCGCCCGGCCGGGCCAGGACCTCGTCGAGGATCTGCGCGTCCTCCAGCGCCTTGATCACCACCTCGTCCGGGATGGTCGAGTCCCAGAGCGTGACGTTGTCGCGGACGGTGCCCTTGAACATCATGATCGTCTGGTCGACCTTGGCCATCTGGGAGGCCACGATCTTCGGGTCGATCTCGGTTATCTCGCGCCCGTCGTAGGTGATCTTTCCCGACCAGGGGATGAGCAGCCCGGCGGCCAGGTTGCCGATAGTCGTCTTGCCGGCGCCGGAGGTGCCTACAAGGGCCACGCGCCGTCCGGCCTCAAGGTCGAGGGTCAGCCCCTGGATGAGCGGGTCGCCCTCCTCGTCGTATCCGAAGATGACGTCGTCGAAGGAGACCTGCCCGGTGATCGGCGCCGAGGAGGCCGAACGGACCTCGGCGTCATCGGAGGCCGGGCCGTATCGGGGGTCGCGCGGGTTGTCGAGCGCGTCGTCGAGCCGCTGGAGGTCGATCGAGATCGTCTGGACCTGGCTGGCCGCCCCGACGAGCATGCCGATCGGGGCGTTGACGCCCGCGGCGAGGGCCTGGAAGGCGAGCAGGCCACCGAGGGTCAGGGAGCCGTTGACCACCGCGAGCGCGCCTACGACGAGGATCGCCGCGGCGGTGAGCATCGAAAGGACGGTCGGTACGGCACTGATGATCGCCGTCGGCGTGACAAAGCTCGCCTCCGCGGAGACCATCCGCGTCTGCTGGTTGGTCCAGCGACCGAAAACCTCGGGCTCCAGGCCGCCTGCCTTGATGGTCTCAATCGACTGGAGAGCGGAGATCGTGGTCGCCTGCAGCTGGCCGTTCTCGACCATCACGATTCCCTGGCCGGTTCGCCGTCGCTGGTTGACGAGCTGAAGGACGAGGACGTTGACCGCCGAGAGCGCGAGGACGATCAGGGCCAGAGCCCAGTTGTAATAGAACATCAGCGCTGCGTAGGCCACGATGGCGACGGTGCTGATGATCGCGCCGGCGACCTGCGAGGCGAGCAGCTGGGCGACGGCGCTGTTGTACCCGACGCGCTGCACGAGGTCGCCGATGTTCCGGGCGGCGAAGAAGAGGATCGGAAGGCGCAGGAGGTGCACGAGGAACTTGACCGAGCTGGTCGCCGCCAGCTTCTCCTGCACGCGCGCCAGCGCCCGGTACTCAAGCCACGTGAAGCTCCAGCGCAGCAACGCGACGATCGCGAGCGTTCCGACGAGGAAGGGGAGAAGCTCCTTGGAGCCGAGACCGAGGACGTCGTCGGTGAAGAGCGAGCTCGCCGGCGCGATCAGCAGGCTCGGCAGCAGCGCCATGAGGCCGGCGATGAAGGCGAAGAGCACGCCGTCCTCGACTCCCGGCAGGCGCTTGATGAGGCTCGGGAGCGTGCGGAACGGCTTGCCGCCCTTCACGAAGAGCGGCGTGGTCTCGAAGGTGACGGCGGCGCCCGAGTAGTTGCGCTCGAAGAAGTCCTGTGAGTAGCGCTCCCGACCGCGAGCCGGGTCGTTGACGTAGAAGGTGCCGTTCTTCGCCCCTTCGAGCACGACGTAGTGGTTGCGCTGCCACCAGATGATCGCCGGCATGTTCAGGCCCTGGAGCTCTTCGGTGTCGGCCCGGTGGCCCGTGGGGTCGAGCCCGTACCCCTCGGCGGCGACCATCAGGTCCTGCATCGTCGAGCCGTCCCTGGTGATGTCGCAGTCTTCGCGAAGCTGGCCGAGCGAGACCCATCGCCCGAAGCTCGCGAGGATCATCCCCAGGCAGGCGGCGCCGCACTCGAGCGCCTCGATCTGGAGGATCGAGGGAACCTTCACCCGCTTGCCGGTGCTGACCGGCTTGGACGCGTCCTGCTCGGGCGCCGGTGGTGCGATCGTTCCCATCCGCGCCTAGTTGCCGAAGAGGAGCTGGAGCGGGTGGGAGTCGGACTCGGTCACCGTGATCGTCGCGTCGGCGGTTCCCTCGACCTTGTTGGCGTCGGAGGCGTTGGTGTACTTGAAGAGCGCCTCATAGGGGGCGCCGCCCGCCGCCTTGTAGGAGTTCAGCGCCCCGAGCTGGTTGCCGGTGAGCTGCGCAATGTGCTCCTGCGTGACGGAGACCGGGTCGACGTAGACCAGTTCGATCGGGGCCGGGTCGCCGGCAAGGTTCGGTGCGGAAGCCGTGACGCTGAGGCTCTTGGAGTCCTCGATCGTCTTGATGTCTGCCTGGGAGAGGAAGGCGTAGACCTGCGCCTTGCCGTTTTGGCTGTTGCCGGTCGGGGAGCCGTTGGCGACGATAGATGTGGGCGACACCGGAGTGCCGTCGACGACGCGCAGGGCCACCTGCATGTCCTCGGGGGCCTTAATCGAAACCGGCGCACCTCCGCCGAAGGGCACGATCGTCATCAGCTGCTGCCCCTTCTTGACGTTGCTCTTGGACTTCGCGTTCTTCTCGACCGTCGAGCGAAGCTGGGTGGGATCGAGTTTCACGGTCCCGGCGATGCCAGCGGCGATCTCGATCGGGTACGAGCCATTGGTGATGGTGCCGTCGAACTCGCTCTGCACGGGAATCGTCCCGAACAGCCCGTAGACCAGCGCACCGACGATTACCAGCGTGGCGGCGCCGAGAGCGAGCCACCCTCGAGGGGAGGTCGTGCGGCCCAGCTCGCCGAGGCCGGCGGCCGGGGCGCCCGGCGACGCCTGGGGGGCAGGGGTCTTTGCGGTGGCCTGTTCGGTCATGTCTCTACTTGCCTCTCGAGGTCTGGGGCTCGCGTTCCACGCTGAGCTCCTCTTCGGGTGGTACGAGTCTTATCTGGGGGAGGTCGAAGAGCTCGCGGTGGGCGGCGATCTGGCTTATCAGCCGCTCGTAGAGCTCGCCACGGTCGCCGAGCCGTAGCTCGGCGATCTGGCGGTCAAGCTTCTCACCGTCGCTGGTCGGGAACTCTACGCCCCCGATCTGGGCGTGCATGAGGATCGCCGAGGAGAGGCCGAGCGGAATCTCGTAGTGGCCCGAGTCGTCGGCCAGCGACTCGATCAGGCCGGCGCTTTGCCGGTTCGACTCGTAGAGCCCCATCCGGGCAAGCACCTTGAGCGCCGATTCGATCCCGAAGGGACCGAGCCGGACGTTGCCCTTGTAGTGGATCAGCCGGGCGATGATCGCTTCCTCGGCGATCCAGCGCTGCAGGGCCTTCTCGTCCAGGTCGAGCTCGCGGGCCCGGGCCGAGAGCTCTTCGGGCTCGACGCCGAGGTCTTCGGCGATCCGCGTCCTTGCCCGCTCGCGGTCTTCTTCGGTCGCCTCTATCCCCAGGTCGGCGGCCAGGTCGAAGGCGGCCATCCGGAGGAGCACTTCGTCCATCACCCGCCGGGCGCCTGCGTTGTTGATCGCGTAGTAGCGCCAGACCTGGTCGCGCGTTACCGGCAGATCGTCCTGCCAGCCAACGGTGATGTCCCGGTCGACCAGCTGCATGTAGACGCCCGAGACGGGGAGGGTCGGGCGCTCGTCCTCTGGCATCGGGCCGGAAGGAAGGTTGCGGAGAGCCTCTAGGGCCAGGCGGGCGTCGCGGGACTTGACGTCGACCCATTCTTCCTGGACGAAGCTGCGCAGGTGGCCGGCCCTCTCTTCGTCGAAGCCGAGCTCGGAGACCGCGTCCTCGACCGAGGCCTCGCGTCGGCGGTCCATGAACCAGCGCGCTTTCTGGAGCTCGACGAGCTTCGTGGCTTCCTCGTTCGAGAGAACGCCGGACTCGGTCGCGGCGGCGAGCGAGGCGCGGATGTTGACCATCGCTTCGGTTACGGGCTTGAAACCGAAGTCCTCGGCCAGGTGGCTCAGAGCGACTTCGTCGTCGTCCTCGATCTCCCCGCTGGCATATCCCTCGTAGATCTCGCCGATGCCGATCATCCCGTAGCGGTCGCACTCCGCGGCTCGCAGCGCGCCCATGCTGCTGGCGCCGACGACCCAGACGCCCTGGGACATCGCGTCGATGATTTCCTTGTGGTAGGTGGCCATCGTCTGCATGAAGGCCCCGTCGATCAGGGCGATGGCATGAGGCTGGAACCTGCGGACGGCGTTAATCAGGTCGCTGACGGCGGCGGGGGGCAGGAAGATCGCCTCCGGGTACAGGCGCTCGGCCTCCTTCCGGTCCAGCGATGGGCCGAGGAATACGACGTCGGGTCCCTGGGAGGGGCTCATGAACCGTCGCCTTCCCGGGTTGCCCTGGCCCTTGCGTCGATCAGCGCCTGTGCCCTGGGTCCCGGCTGGTAGTTGGAGAACTGGTAGCCCTCGAGCCCCGGGACCAGGATCCGCACGACCTGCGCCGGGTCACCCTCCTCCGTGAAGCGGTAGACCAGCGCCTCGTCCATCCCGTTTGCCTTGAGGATCCCGAGCAGCCGCTCTACGTCATGGAGGATCGAGCCGGTGGAGAGGTTCTCGCGGTCGGGCAGGAGCGGGAGCGAGTCGGTGTCGATCGCCCTCTCCTCCTCCTTGCCCTGACGGGAGTGGATCACCGCGGAGTCACGAGAGCTCTTGAACACGTCGTCCCTTGCCCCGGCGATGATCAGCCCGCGCGACTGGGCGCATTCGGTGACGGCCCGGATGACGGCGACTTCGGGGTCGAGGCTGGTGCCGTAGCCGCCAAAGCTGCCCGCGCCGCCGGCGCCGAGCTCGAAGATTCGGCCCTTGTAGGTGGGGACGCCCACGGGGCCGCTCCAGTCGTACAGGGCGAGTCCGATGTCCGCGGCGTCGAGCTTGTCCAGCAGCGAGACGAGCGGCTCGCCCATCCGTTCGCGAAGGTCGTTCAGGTTCCCGGCGCCCTCCCGTTCCGGAGAGCCCTCGGCGGCCTTCATCAGGGAGAGCGCGTCGCGCTCGATCGACTCGTTGAGGCCGGAGAGGATCGCCTCGACCATGTTGCTGCCGCTGGCCAGGCCATTGGTGCACGGCTGATGGCAGACGCGGGCGGTCGCCTTGGACAGCTTGGGCAGGCCCACGAGGCTCGAGGGAGCGAGCACCTCCTCTCCCGAGAAGAGGTCGATCATCGTCGTCCAGTGGATCGGGAGGTCGTCCTGGTAGATGCCGCCGGCCATCATCGGGACGAGGGTGGGGTCGCAGTGGCGACGGCCCTCCCTGACAAGTTCCTCGCGGGAGCAGAAGTGCATTTCCAGCACGGTCTCCTCCCAGTAGGTCTGCTCTACGGCCTCCATGATCGCGCTGACCCGGCTTGCCTCGAAGGTCACTCCCTTGCCCGAGCCGTTGGAGAGCGAGCGACCGAGGGGCTTGTGCGCGGTGTGGACGGGGATCCCGACGTGGTCGAGCCAGGTGACGTGCGCCACGCGGGTGATCCCGAAGTCCGGCAGGTAAGGCTCGACGCGGAGCATCGTCTCCTGCGGGGTCCGGCAGCGCAGGGCGGTCCCCGGGTCGGCGATCACCCTTTCGACCTCGTCGAGCTCGCCCGGCGTGCAGACCGCCCCCCAGGCGGCGGGCTCCGGCTTAAGCGAATCCGGGGAAAGGAGCGGGAAGCCGCTCCCGGTGGGTGGTTCGATAATGGTGGACAAGGTCGTTTACCGGCCGTCGATCATATGGCGTAGCGGGCATTACCGCTTCGCGTCGGCGGATCACTCATCCGCGTATCCCAGCCGGGCCATCGCGGCCCCGTGTGCAGAGCAGATCTCCTCGCCAACCCCCGGCTCCAGTTCCTCCCTCCAAGATTCGGGCTCGCCGCGGCGAAAGAAGGGACGCTCAGGGGCGGCGGCCTCCTGGAAGCCGACCAGCATCTCCTGGACGGAGAGGCTCTGGAACGAACTCGACTCGACGGAGCGCTCCAGTACCTCCGGAGCGACTTCGAGCCCGATCTCCCTGACGACGCGTTCCAGCTCGGCGTGCGGGTCGGCGACGAGATCCTCGTAGCGGACGAGCGTTACCGGCACCGCGTCCTGGTCGAGCCAGGAGTTGACGTTGGTCGACCAGTCACCCCAGTCGAGCGGAACCTTCGCGCCCCGCAGCAGGTACCTGCCCATCAGTTCCCGGACCTCGTCCCCGAGCATTTCCGCGACCTGGCCCTCGAGCAACCCCTCGGGCCGCGTTCCCATTATCCGGGCCGCTTCCGGCTGGCTCACGTTCAGGTGCCAGGCCAGCGACGGCACGACGGCCCGCGGGTCGCGGGTGATGTAGATGGCGCGGGCCGGCGTCGGGAGGACGTGGCCCTGGCCGGCCTGGGGATCGTCGATGAACCGCTCGTGGGTCTTGCGGAAAATCAGCTCGTCGGTCCGTTCGGCCACCGATGAAGCCGATTCGCGCATCAGCGCGAAGGAGTCAGCGTCGTCGAGCTGGCTCGGGTTAACGCCCAGCTCCTCGAGTACGAACGCCTGGTCCGCCGTTCCTGAACCGCCGACTAGGTGGCTGAGGCTCACCTCGCCGTCGCCGGTGACACCGGCGAGCAGCGCGCGCATCCACGTATTGCCCGACTTCGGATACGAGGCGCACCAGACGGTCGTGGCCGGCTTGCTCACAGGCTCCCCCGGGAAGCGGTCGGGAGGTCTTCCACGCCGCCCACCTGGTCGGCGACGAATCCGGCGACGGCCGAGGGCGGAAAGAAGGCGCCGGGCCTGCCTTCCGGCACGAGGGCCACAACAAATGGCGTCCTGGCGACGGCGGCTTGGCAGAAGGCGTCGAGCCTCTCGTCCAGGGAGCTGTTCCGGCCGAGGATCGCCTCACCGGTGGAGCAGAGGAGCTTGAGGGTTCCGGCGGCCCCCAGCTCCGACTTTTCCGCCGGGACCAGCGCCGGCTCGTCGGTCGAGCGCGCCAGGCGAATCTCCACGATCGCCGAGAGCCGGCACTCGCTCGGCGCCCGCGGCACGGCAATCTCGCTCCGGGGGCGCCGTGCGCCGGTAGGGGCCGTCGGCTGGTCGATCGGTCCCATTGCGGTGAGAGCGGTATCGACTTCGAGCTCGTTTTCGTTCGGCAGGGCCGTCACGGAACCGTCCGCCTCCAGGCGCAGCGGGCACTCGCCGTCGGCCACCAGCTTCCATCCCTCCGCAGCGAGCGCGACGGCGGTGACAGAGCATCCGACGCGGCTCTCGCCGACGAGGGCCAGGCCGAAGCCGTCGCGTTCAAGGGTGGCTCCGTGGAACGAGAAGACCCCGTTGAGGGCGCGCCAGAGGGCGGCGCCCCAACCGTCGGCCAGCCCAGCGAGCTCTGCGCGGGCGGACTCGTCGGCGAGGGAGACGGTGACGCCACCGGCATCCGCGCGAACCGATCCGCGGCCGGCGAGAAAGAGCTCGGCTCCGGATCCTCCTTCGAGGGTCTCGAACCGCGTCCTTCGGGGAGCCCCCGTACAGGCGGTCCAGCGGACTTCGGGTCGCTCGGCGCTCACCGGGAACCTTCTAGCAGGTAGCTGGAGAGTGGTCCCTCGGCGGCTATCAGCCGGCTGGCGGGTTCAGCGCGCGCTCGGTCTCGCCGAGAACCAGCCCGAATAGAAGGTGGCGCCAGGTGGCCTGCGCGAAGGCGGCGTGGTCTCCCCAGAGCTGGGGGAAGTCGCCGGCGGCCGGGTGGATCTTCTCAATCATCCGAACGCCCGGCCAGGAAGCCAGGTGCTCGGCCATCCCGGCGGCCGGCCCCTTGGCCCACGCCGGCAGCGGCACGTAGGGCGCGACGTTGGCGTAGACGGCGCCGAAGAGAGCGCCGTTCATCAGGTGCATCGCTGTACCGGCCAGCGGCCAGGCCTTGCCACGCGTGGCGAACTTTCCGAGAAGCTCAACGTCGTCGTAAGGGACCCCGAAGAGCCGCTTGTCGATCGGCTGCTGGATCGCCCAGACGCCGGCGGCTATCGCCCCGGCCAGGGCGCCCCGCGCGGTTCTCTGAAGGTCGATGGCCACAACGACAACGTATACGTGCCCGGCGTGTAACCGGGACCACGGCTGGTGGTAGATGAGGCGTGGCCGGGGAAGAGATCGCAACGGCGCCCGAAGGGGAGTCCCAGGAGGAGCTTCTGGCACGCGCGAAGGTCCGCGGTGTCAACAAGCCCTTCTACTGGATGGCGCGCGCCATCCTCGAGCCGCCGGCGAGGCTCTACTTCCGCTTTCGCGGGATCGGGAAGGAGAACGTCCCGAAGAAGGGCGGCGTGATCGTCGCGCTCAATCACCGCTCCTTCCTGGACCCCTTCCTGATCGTTGGCCTGACCCGCCGCCAGGCCTTCTTCGTGGCCAAGCGGGAGCTGTTCGAGAAGCCCGGCCTCTACGGCCGCGTCGCCCGCTGGTTCATCAGCAACCTCGG
>JBBATA010000007.1:0-49841 GCA_040399005.1 Solirubrobacteraceae bacterium | reverse complement strand
GTGGCCTGCCTGGGCGGCCCGGCGCACTCGGCCGACTCCCTCGACCACGGCGCCTCGGTAGTCGTGGCGGGTGATGACCCCGTCTTCGTGGCCCAGCTGCGCCGCGCCTTTGCCGACGCCGGCTTCGACGTGGAGGCCAGCCGCGACCTCACCGGCGTCGAGCTCGCCGGGATCGCCGTGAACGCCGCCGTCCTTGCCGGGATGACCGCCGCCGTGGCCGGCCCGAATGCCGCCGGAGCCGCCGCCGGGAAGGTGTTCAGCGAGGTCGCCCGGTACTCCGGGTCGCTCGGCGCCAGCGCCGCAAGCTGGACCGGACTGGCCGGCGCCGGCGACCTGATCGCCTCGGTCGTGGCCGAGGGCGGGCGCAACCGGAGGGCGGGGGAGCTGCTCGGTGAGGGCCTTCCGGCCGAACAGGTGCGCGAGGAGCTCGGTCAGGTCGCTGAGGCGCTGGAGTCGGTCGGGCCGCTCGCCGACGCGATCGAGGGTTCCGGCGGCCGCTGCCCGGCGCTTCGGTCCCTTGCCGAGGTGGTCGACGGGAGCACCGAGGCCCGGGCCTTTGCCCGCTCGGTGACCGAGCCGCGCCGCATCGTCGGGGCGAGGGTGGTCTGAGGATGTCAGGGATAGTCTTGGCGCCGAGTGGAGAAAGAGGACCTCGACGCGCGCTTCACCGAGTGCTACCGCGCCCACCTGCGCGACGTCTACTCGTACTCCTACTACCGGGTCGGCAACCACCACGACGCCGAGGACCTAACCGAGCAGACCTTCCTGCAGGCCTACCGGCACTTCGAGCGGGCGCTGTCCGAGTCCAACGGCCGGCCGCTGCGCCCGTGGCTGATCCGGATCGCCCACAACCTCGCCGCCAACTACTACCGGGACCGCTCGCGCAAGCCGCAGGCGAATATCGACGCGATCGCCGAGCCCGGCGCGGTCCACACCACGGAGGACCTCGTCGAGGGGCGCGAGGAGCTGCGCCACGTGCTGGAGTCGGTCCAGCAGCTCCCGGAGGACCGGCGCGAGGCGCTGATCATGCGCTTTGCGCTCGACATGGACAACCGGGAGATCGCCCGCGCGATGGGCAAGAGCGACGGCGCCACCAAGGTCCTGATCCACAGGGCGATCAAGCAGCTCGAGGGGATCGTCGCCGCACAGGGGGAGGCGTGAGGTGAGCAGCCAGCAGCCCGACATCGAGTCGCTCCTGCGGATGGCGCTCAAGCCGGTCGAGCCGCCCGACTCCCTGACCGAGAAGCTTGAGGAGGACCTGCAGAGGATCGTCGACCTCTCCAGCGACGAGCTCGACTCATGGCAGGCCGACGCCCTCCACGATCCGCGCACCTGGGTCAAGCCGGCCGCCGCAGTCGCGGTGGGCACCGTTGCCGCCGGCGCGGTAGCGATCCTCGGGGTCTCGAGCCGCCGGCGCCGCAGTCAGCCCAAGGGCGCCGACCCGGTCAAGTTCCTCGGCGAGGCGGCGAACACGATCTCCCGCGAGATCCAGCGCAGGACGCGCGGCTAGCCTCACTGGGCGCCCCCGAGTGGGGCCCAGCCGATGGAAGCGATCTCCCAAACCACGTGCTACCGGCACCCGGGTCGCGAGACCGGCGTCTCCTGCTCGGGCTGCGGGCGGCCGATCTGCACCGACTGCATGACCGCCAGCCCCGTCGGGATGCGTTGCCCGCAGTGCGCCGGGCGCACCCCGGGCAAGCGTGCCGCCGCCGCCGTGCAGGCCGGCACCGACGCCCCGGTGGTGACGATCGCGCTAATCGTCAGCTGCGTGGCCGCCTTCTTCCTGACCGGTGGGATCTCTCTCACCGGCGGGCAGAACAGCCTCTTCTACGAAGGCGGGCTGAACGCGTTCCCGATCGCCGTCGAGTCCCAGTACTGGCGCCTGGTCACCACCGGCTTCCTGCACGCCGGCCTGCTGCATCTCGCCTTCAACATGGTCCTTCTCTGGTTCCTGGGCTTCCAGATGGAGCCGGCCCTGGGCCACGCGAAGTTCGCGGCCATCTACTTCGTCTCGCTCCTGGGTGGCGCGTTCGGGGCGCTGCTGCTCTCGCCCGACGCGCTCACCGTCGGCGCCTCCGGGGCGATCTTCGGGCTGATGGGCGCTGCCTCGGTGATTCTCTACTCGCGCGGGATAAACCCGTTCCAGACCGGGATCGGGATGCTCCTGCTCTTCAACCTGGTCTTCAGCTTCCTGCTCTCCAACGTCTCGATCGGCGGGCACCTTGGCGGGCTGGCCGCCGGCGCGCTGGTCGGCCTGGGCTTCGTGGCCGCCGAGAGGCGCTCTATGCCGGCGATCGGCTGGGGAGTCTGCGGTGCGGTGGGGGTCGGTTCGGTCGTCGCGGCGATCGCGGTGGCCAACGCCGCCGTCGGTCCGGCCGGCTTCTAGAGCTCGAGGATCGGGCCCGGCGCCTGCGGCACGGCGTTCGGGTGGAGGATGTGGGCGAGGTTCTCGAGCCCGTCCACCAGGCGCGGCCCCGGGCGTGAGAAGGTCGCCGAGCCGTCGACGCAGGCGATCTTCCGGGCGCCGGTGGCCCGCAGCTGGGCTTCGAACTCCTCGGCCAGCTCGAGCGAGCGGGCTGCGTCGAAGCCGCACGGCATGACCACCACGACCTCGGGCTGCGTCGCCGCGACGGTCTCCCAGTCCAGCTGGGGGGACGGCTCGCCGGGAAGACCGAGAGGGTCGTCGCCACCGGCCATCTCGATCAGCTGGGGGGTCCAGTGGCCGGCCACGAAGACAGGATCGAGCCACTCGATTGCCACCGTCCGCACGATCGGCTCGTCGGCCACGGCGGCGACCACTGCATCGGCCCGCTCGCGCTGGCTGGCGATCAGCGCCAGCGCGGCACGTTCGGCCCCGGTGGCCTGGGCGACGGTGCGGATGTCGACCATCGTCTCGCCGAAGGTGTGCGGGTCGAGAGAGATGACCTGCGGCGGATCTTCCATCTCCTCGGCCACCGCGGCAACGTCGTCGTAGCCCACGGCGCAGACCGGGCAGAGCGCCTGGGTAATGATGAGATCGGGCTCCAGCTCCTTGAGGGTGGCGGCGTCGAGCGAGTAGATCGCCTCCCCGCCGGAGGTCTTCTCCCGGACGGCGGCGTCGATCGCGGCGCTGTCGAGGCCCTGGGGGAGAAGGTCGGCGGTCACCGGCGTGGCCTGGGCCGCCTCCGGCGGCCAGTCGCACTCGTGGGTCACCCCGACGACCTGGTCGCCGAGGCCCAGCGCGAAGCAGATCTCGGTGGCGTGTGGCACGAGGCTGACGATGCGCACGCCGGAATCGTAGAGCCGTACACTCGCCCCATGGCCAAGCTCGACTCAGACTTCGTTCGCTCCGAACTGGACAGCACCGCGTGGACCCAGGAGGGCGAGAGGATCGTCCTGGACCAGCAGTTCTCCGACTTCGAGGAGGCGATCCAGTACGTGAACCGCGTAGCCGGGCTCGCCGAGGTGGCAAACCACCACCCCGACATCCTCGTCCACGAGTGGAACAAGGTGCGCGTCACCTGCTGGACGCACAGCGAGGGCGGCGTCACCGACGCCGACATCAAGCTGGCCCGGCAGATCGACGAGCTCGCCTGACCGCTGGCCTGCCGCCCGCAGCGCCGATAGCATCGACAGTCACCAAGTGCCCGACGACCTTCCCCGAAGTAGCACCGCCAGGGGCTACCGGCGATGACCGCCCTGCTGATTGTCGCCGTCATCGCGCTCCTGGCCATCAACGCCTTTTTCGTGGCCGCCGAGTTCGCCCTGGTGCGGGCCAACATCGGGCGCCTGCAGGCGGTCGTTGACGAGGGCGGCCGCGGCGCCCGCTCGGCGCGCCGGGCCCTGCGCCAGCGCGAGGAGCTGACCCGGTACCTGTCGGCCTGCCAGCTCGGGGTGACGCTCGCCTCCCTGGGCCTCGGGTTCCTCGGCGAGCCGGCGGTAGCCAGCCTGTTCGAGGAGCTGTTCGGCGTCCAGGCCTCGGAGACCGCGGGCGTCGTGATCTCCATCGCCCTCGCTTACCTGGTGGTGACGGCCGTGACGGTGGTGGGCTCGGAGCTCGTTCCCAAGGTCTTCGCGATCGTCCATGCCGAGCGCGTGGCGCGGTTCAGCTCCGGCCCCCTGGGGATCTTCGAGCTGATCCTGCGGCCGTTCATCGCCCTCCTTACCGGCAGCGCCAACGTGATCCTGCGCGTGCTGCGGATCGACCCCTCCCAACGCCTCGACGAGGGCGGCACCCCGGACGACATCAAGCTCCTGATCACCCAGGCCGAGACCGGCGGCACCCTGGACGAGAACGAGGCCGACATGCTCGAGGGCGTCTTCCACCTGCACGAGCAGGAGGCCCGCCAGGTGATGACGCCGATCCCGGCCGTGGTGACCGTCGAGGACACCGACGACGTGGAGAGCGCGCTGCGCCGCTGCGTCGACTCGGGCCACACCCGGCTGGTCGTCCTCGAGGAGGACAACCCCGACAACGTCCTGGGCACCGTTCACGCCAACTCGCTGATCCGCCAGTACATGCAGCGCGGGCCGCAGGCCGACCTGAAGGGCCTGGTAAAGCCGGCGCTGATCCTGCCGGAGACCAAGCCGCTGGACGACCTCCTGGCCGACCTGCAGCGCGAGCGCACGACCCTCGCGGTGATCGTCGACGAGTACGGGCGCCCGACCGGCGTGGTGACCGTCGAGGACGTGGTCGAGGAGGTCGTGGGGGAGATCGACGACGAGACCGACCCCGCCGCCAGCGCGATTCGCCGGCTGGCCACCGGCGAGTGGTATGTGCGCGGCCACGTCGCCCTGTCCGACCTGCCCGACTACGGCATCGAGCTCCCCGACGACAACGAGGCCTACAACTCGGTCGGCGGGCTCGTCTTCTCCGAGCTCGGCCGCCTGCCCCAGCGCGGCGACGTGATCAACATCGACGGCTACTCGCTTAGGGTCGACTCGGTCCGCGAGAACCGCGTGACCGCGGTCCGCATCAGGCCGCTGGCGCCCGGCGCCGCAGGCTCCGGGACCGAAGAGGCTCCCCAGAACTAGACCGACCCGCACGGGGCGGGCCGGTCGGTGCGTTCTGGGAGGAGGTGCACATGCGAACCAAAGTTCGCAATGGGCATGTTGATCGGCGAGCCTGAAGACTCCCTAAAGGTTTTGTGACAAATCTGTAAGCGCCTGTGGAGCGCTTAAGGACGGGCTCAGTAGGTGTAGAAACCCGCGCCGCTCTTGCGCCCGAGCTTGCCTTCGGCGATCAGGTCCTTCACCGTCTGCGGGGGCGGGCAGCCGATCTGCTCACCGATCGCCGCCGAGACGTCGAGCCCGACGAAGTCGAGCAGGGCCATCGGGCCCATCGGGTGGCCGGCGCCGAGCTTCATCGCCTCGTCGATCGCCTCCGGCTCCATGCCGGTCTGGTCCATGTACTCGACCGCGGTGAAGAGGTAGTCGAAGAGGAGCCGGTTGACCACGAAGCCCGGAAGGTCGGGGACCAGGACCGCGGTCTTGCCGAGGGCCTCGCAGAGGGCCGCCGAGCGCTCGCGGGTCTCCTCGCTGGCCGCGTCGGGGAAGGCCAGCTCGACGAGGGCCATACGCGGCACCGGGTTGAAGACGTGAAGGCCGGCGAAGCGCTCGGGAATGCCGCTGGCCGTGGCGAGTTCGCCGACCGAGAGCGAAGAGGTGGTGGTGGCGAGGATCGCGCCATCGCCGACCTGGGGGAGGACCTGCTCGAAGACCCCGGCCTTGACGCCGGCGTCCTCGGCCACCGCCTCGATGAAGTAGGTGGAGCCGGCCAGGTCGGCCGGGTCGGTGGTGACCGCCACCTCTCCGGGGCCGGCCTCGTCGCCCATCCGCTCGATGTTCTTGGCCACCGTCCCGCGGGCGCGCTCGGCCGATTCGTCGCTGCGGGCCAGGAGCTTCACGTCCCCGGTCTTCGTGGCTACGGCGGCGACGCCGCAGGCGATGGCTCCGGAACCGATTACGGCGATCTTCTCGTCAGGCATGGCGCCGGAGGCTATACGACGGCCGGCTGACCGCACGGTCAGGTGAGCGGGTAACCTGCCCTCAGGTCCAATCGAACGAAGGGGCAGACCTCCAATGAAGAATGGCCGCGAAGTCGTAATCGTCGAAGCAGTCCGCACTCCGGTCGGGCGCGGGCACCGCGAGAAGGGTTATTACAAGGACACCCACCCCAACGACCTTCTCGGCGCCTGCTACACGGAGATCATCGAGCGCAGCGGCATCGACGCCGGCGAGGTGGAGACCGTCATCGCCGGGTGCGTCCAGCAGTACGGCGAGCAGGCCTTCAACATCGGCCGCAATGCGTGGCTGCAGGAGGGTCTCCCGATCGAGGCGGCCGCCACCACCGTCGACACCCAGTGCGGCTCGGCCCAGCAGGCCACCAACTACGGCGCCGCCCTCGTCGCCTCCGGCGTCCACGACGTCGTCATCGGCTCCGGAGTCGAGCACATGGGCCACAACCCGTTCGGTGACGGAATGAAGATCCAGCAGGAGTACGGCGGAGCCTTCACGCCCAAGCTGATGGAGAAGCACAACATCGTCGGCCAGGGCCTCGGCGCCGAGATGATCGCCGACCAGTGGGAGATTCCCCGCTCCGAGCTCGACGAGCTCGCCCTGCGCTCCCACCAGCTGGCCCACAAGGCCACCGAGGAGGGCAAGTTCGAGCGCGAGATGGTCGTGATGGAGATCGACGGCGAGAAGATCGTCACCGACCAGGGCATTCGCCCCGAGACGACGCTCGAGAAGCTCAGCGAGCTTCAGCCGGCCTTCAAGCCGGACGGCAAGATCACCGCGGGCAACGCCTCGCAGATCTCCGACGGCGCCGCCGCGGTGCTGCTGATGACCCGCGAGAAGGCCGACGAGCTCGGCCTGACGCCCCGCGCGGTGATCGTCGACCAGACCACCGTCGGCTGCGACCCGGTGAAGATGCTCGAGGGGCCGATCCCGGCCACCGAGAAGATCCTGACCCGCAACTCGATGACGATGGGCGACATCGACTTCGTCGAGATCAACGAGGCCTTCGCCCCCGTCGTGGCGGCCTGGGCCCGCGAGCACAACCCGGACATGGACCGCGTCAATCCGCGTGGCGGAGCGATGGCCATCGGCCATCCGCTCGGCTCGACCGGCGCCCGCCTGCTCACCACGCTTCTGCACGAGCTCGAGGACGAGGACGGCGAGTACGGCCTCGTCACGATGTGCTGCGGCGGCGGGCTGGGCACCGGCACGCTGATCCAGCGCGTCTGACTTAACGGGGAGATGGCCGGCCCCGTGCCGGCCATCGCTCCTGAACCGCCGGCGCTGCGGCTAGCGCTTGCGCTTGATGGTGAGTGTCTGGGTGTCCGTTACCGAGGCGCCGGTGGCTGCCCTGAGGGTTGTCTCCACTGTCAAGACGAGCGACCCCTTCTTGAGGTACCTGCGGCCCTTCGAGCCCAGGTTGCACTTCAGGGAGTAGGTGGCTGCGGTCCGGGCGGTGGTCATCGTCCTGCACCAGGTCTTCGTCTTCTTCCCTGACCCGGTCGTCGCGGTCTGGGAGAGGCTCCCGGCGGCGTTCACCGTTGCGCGGCTAGTGAAGTAGAGGCCCTTCTTCCCGACCTTCGCCTTCAGGGAGGAGACGGACAGAGATGCGGAGGGGGTGGGGGCCGGCGTAGCCAGCGTCCTGAACGCGAGGCCGTCGAGCGCGATCTCCCCGGCCGAGTTGCTCGCCACGACCCGCACCTGGTAGGAGGTCTCGGGCTGGAGTAGGTTCGCCTCGGCGGTAACGGGAATCGGAGTGGTCCCGCTTGGCAGAACGGCACCTGAGACCGTCTCCCAATCGGTAGCGCCGGTAAGGCGGATCTGGAAGTTGTAGGTGGTCTCACCCCCGTTGGGGTTGACCTCGGCCGACAGCTGTGCGGTGGTCGCCGTGACGTTCGAAACCGTGCCGTTTGGAATGTCCGGAATCTGGGTGGCGGCCGATGCGCCGACCGGGAGGACCAGGAGCGCAGCGGCGGCAGCAGCTGTCGCGAGTGGGAGTCTTGGGGCCATTACCTGACAATAAGCGCCGGATCGACCGGACACACCCGGTTCAGGCCCATTCCGGCCTGCCTGGACGGCCCTCAGCCCGGGGTGGCCGGCGCCTCGGCGCCGGCTGCCTTCAGCGGCCCCACGAGGCGCTCGGGAACCGGCGCGGCCTTCTGGGCGCCGTAGTCGTAGCCGACCAGGGCGCCCCAGCCCTCGGCCAGGACTCGCCCGTCGCGCCCGGAGACCATCAGGAACTCGGTCCGGAAGCTCGAGCGCCTGAGCTCGCGCGGGCGGATGTAGGTCTTCACCTCTTCGTCGAAGAAGGCCGGGGCGCGGTAGTTGATGTGCGCCTCGGCGAAGATCAGGCCGACGCCGTCGCCGACGGTGGTCGGGTCGTGGTTGTCGACGATCGACTGCATGTAGGCGATCCGCGCGCTCTCGAAGAACGAGAGGAAGGTCGCGTTGTTGAGGTGGTCCATCGAGTCGACGTCCGAGAAGCGGACGGTGTCGACGTGGAAGAAGTCCCAGCCCTCGGGGTTGTCGCTCATTCCCACTGGAAGCCGGTGGGGGAGGCGGCGACCGGAAGCGGGCTCACCGGCAGGCCGGCCGGCGGCTCCGGCTCGTTGTAGCCGGTGGGGGCGATGTCGTTCGGGCCGTAGGGGTGGAAGAGCGAGGCGAGGTACTGGACCTGCCCCCGGCCCGGGCCAAGCTCGAACTGGCCGCCGCTGTACATGCCGATGCCCCGCGCCCGGCAGGTGTCGTAGGCGTGGAAGAGCTCGCGCAGCGGCCCCAGGCGCGAAGGCTTGATGTTGACCATCGTCGGGGGGAAGGGGAGGGCGTCGATGTCGGCAACCGAGTGGATGTTGGCGTCCCAGCTGATGCGGTCCCGGTAGGGCTTGAGCACCTCGTCGATCTCGGGGGTGAGCTTCGGGTCCTCGATCCACACGTCGTGGATCTCGGCGATCACGCGCGCGTAGAACTCCGGGTCGGCCGGCGTATCGACCTCGGTTCCCTCGTAGAGGCCCTTGAAGTCGAGCGTGTCGACGGCGCCGGTCTCGTGAAGGTGCTTTAGGACCTCGTCGCTCCACTCCGGGGTCGGGTCGAGCTTGAAGCGAAGGTGCGGGTAGGCGGCCAGGCGCCGATCGACCGGCCCGGTGATGTCGGGCGGCTCGCCGAGGCGGACCGAGCAGACGAAGTCGACCGGGTGGGGCTCCATGCCCAGGCGCCCATGAAGGCTCTCGCCGGCCTGCCGGAGCGCGAGGTCCAGCGCAGCGGACTCGAAGGCCCAGGTGCGGTAGCGCCGGGAGACCTCGCGGACCGGCTCGCGGGGGAAGAGGTCCAGGGACTCGACCAGGTCGCAGAAGCTCTCGATGGTGAAGCTGCCGGTGAGGTCGGGCAGCTCCTGCCAGGCCTGCAGGGCGTCGTGGTCCTCGCCGTCGTAGGCGACGTCCTCGCCGAGCCCGGTCTCCCCGGCGCCGGCCATGGAGATGACCGTGGTCTGGCGGTGAAAGCCGGCCGACACGTCGGCGGCCAGGCCCTCGATCGCCACCGACTCGATCTCGACCGGCAGGTCGGCGATGCGGGAAAACGTGGTCACTGTTCCTCCTCGATCGTCGCGGGCGCTTCCTTTTCGAGGCGCTCGACGAGCTCGTCGAGGTTCACCTCTTCAAGCCCCTGGCTGACCTCGTCGAGCTCGGCGGCACAGAAGTCGATCAGGGTGCGGCCCTCCCGCACGAGGTCGAGCGTCTCGCGCAGGCCCGCCTCGCCGGAGTCGAGCCGGCGGATGATCTCCTCCAGGCGCGCCACCGCCTGCTCGTATGTCAGCTCTGGTTCAGCCATCGCCTTCGATCTTCGCAGCAACCTCGCCGTCGGCGAAACGCAGCCGGACCTCCTGCTGCGTGCGCGCCTCGGCGGCGCTGGTCACCGGCTCTCCCGAAGGCGCCTCGACGATCGCGTAGCCGCGGGCGAGGACGGTCTTCGGGTCGGCGCCCTCCAGGGCTGCGGTGACCGCGGCCAGGGCGCGCCGGCGCGCATCGGTCTCCGGGCCGGCGCCGGCCTTCGCCTTGCGGCGCAGGACTTCCGTGCGGACGCGGGTCAGGTCCCGTTCCCCGGCGGCCACGCGGGCCGACGAGGCGCGGATCTCCCGGGCTCGCTGGTGGAGGTCGCGCCGGTGGCGCTGGAGCTGCTCGCCGGGGACCCGCGCCAGCGCGGCCAGCGCCCGGGCGCGGGCGGCCACGGCGAGGCGAGAACGGCGCTCCAGCTCGCGGGCGGCCGACCGCAGGTCCGCCCACTCCTGCGGCACGACGACCTCGACGGCGACCTCGGCGGCGTGGGTGGGGGTGGAGCAGGCTACGGCGGCGACGTCGTCGATCAGGGTGCGGTCGGTGTGGTGGCCGACGCTCGAGATCACCGGCACCCGGAGCATCGCCACCGTGCGGCAGAGCGTTTCGTCGCAGAAGGCGAAGAGGTCGGCGAGCGAGCCTCCTCCGCGGGCGACGATGATCGTCTCCACCTCCTCTATGGCGGCGAGCTCCTGGAGGGCCTCGGTAATGCGCGGTGCGGCGTGGCGGTCCTGGACCGGGGCGAAGGCCCAGACCAGCCGCCCCTCCCAGCCCCGGCGGCGCAGGCCCGCGAGGATGTCGTCCCGTGCCTTGCCGGTTTCGCCCGTCACGACACCGATCGTCCGGGGCAGGCGTGAGCGCGGGAGGAGCTTCTGGGGCTCGAACAGCCCCTCGGAGGCCAGCTGGCGGCGCAGGCGCTCGAGCTGCGCGAGAAGGTCGCCCTCCCCGGCGACCTTCATCGCGGTCACGTCAAAGGAGAAGCCCGGGGAGGCAGTTCGGCTGCCCGGGTAGTAGTCGGGGCCCCCGGCGAGCACGAGCTGGACGCCGTCGGCCAGCTCATCCTCGGTCAGGCCAATCGATTCGAGGCGGTTGCGCCAGATGGCACAGGGGATAGCCCCGTCGCCGTCCCGCAGCTCGAAGTAGGCGCGTGCCTTGGAGAAGCGCAGGTTGAAGAGCTCGCCGAATACCTGGACCCGCTCCACGTCCTGCAGGAAATCCTTGAGCTTCGCGGCGTAGACGCCGACGGGGAAAGGTCCCGGGAGCTCGACCCCCTCTATGCCCGCCGGACGTGCCTCGGGCTCGTCCACCGGGGGCTCAGCGCTGATCGGGATCGTTGACGCTGGCCAGCGGCTCCATGCCTGGATCCGCCTGGCGCCCGCGGATCTCGCCGTCGAACCCGATCTGCTCGAGCCGGGCGATCTCCATCTCTCCCTCGCGCCGTGCGGGGTGGTCCTCGGGAAGCCCCTCGATCAGCCGCATGATGCGGTTGCGCAGCTGGAGGGCGAAGTGGGGGGTTGAGGCCCCGCAGAGCGCGCGGATGTCCTCGACGGTCACTTCCGCCGCTGCTGCCTGCCGGGGGTCGAGGGCCTCGCTCATCGGTACCTGTTCTACCGCACCGGCTTGATCTCAAGCAGCCCGTCGATCTCCGCCTGGGTCGCGGCGGGTACCGCATCGGTGTTTCCGATCATCCAGCCGCGGTTGTAGACGCCGCGAACCGGGTCGCTCGAGTAGCCGGGCCTGACGTCGCGCAGGTACTCGCGAACGACCCCCGGGAGGGAGCCGTCGCGGTTGATGACCAGCAGCGGGCCGTAGCTGCCGCTGGCGGCCAGCGGGGCGGCGGCGCCGGCGGCCGCGGGCTGCCCGGGGTCGGCGAACTGGAAGCCGTGGCCCGGGTCGGTGACGCCCCAGCCAAAGCCCGAGCCGGAGAAGCGGGCGAAGGCGACGGCGCTTGCGGCGGCGTTGGGTCCGCCGATCCGCGTCAGGCTCCCGAGCTCCTTGAGCTGCGAGGCGACCCCGGAGGAGACGACCGAGGCCGGGCCGAGCAGGTAGATCTTCGGCTTGCCGTGGGAGCGGATCGCCCTGGCGGTCGCGGCGGGCAGCTCATCCTTCCCGGTGAAGAGGACCGGGTCTCCGGACTTGGCTGCCCAGGCGGCGGCCGGCATCGCGTAGGCGGGCGAGTCGACCGGTGCCACCACGACCGAGCGGCTCCACCGGCCGGTCAGGCGGGCGCGGTAGGCGTCGACGTTGGCCGCAAGCGTGTAAGGGTCATCGCCGCCTATGGCGACCGTCTCGACCCCGTCGGGAGAGCCGGCCGCTCCGAGCCGCAGGACCTTGCCGGTGGTGGGGGAGAGCTCCTCGATCGCCTGGAACGTTGCGTCGGGAACCTCGCTTCCGTCGGTGAGCAGGAGCGGTGCCTTGAGCGGCGCCGCCATGAGCGAGGCGGCGGCCAGGGTGGCCGGCCAGGAGCCGGCGTCGGCGAGGGCGATCGCCGGGGGCCGCTGCCCGCCGCCGGGATAGACGGCGCGGGCCGAGCCGGCCGCCAGGTCGACGGGGCTGTCACCCGGCACGCGGCTGGTGTTCTTGGTGGCCGAGACCGGGATCGCCGGAGCGTCGGGCACCGCGCGGGCGCTTCCGTTGCCGGCGTCCTCCTCGCTTCCCCGTCCGCAGCCGGCGAGCGCGATCACGCCGGCAGCCAGCGTGGCAACGGTTACTGGACCTCTGCGACGGCCGGCCATCCGGGCGAGCGTAGCGCCGATCGCACCAGCCGGCGCTGCACCGAAAATTTCCGCAAGGAGCAGGGGTTTTGGGCCCATCGACGAAGGGGTGAACCGCTTCCGTCCCGAAACTCGTATACGTTCCCGACACGCCGAATCACCCATACAGGTGATCGGGGGACCCAGTAGTGGGGGCTAATCCGGAGGTTTTCCTCCAGAGGCGCCGGTTCGTTCCGCGCTAGCCCGTCAGCTAACCCCGAAGGCCATCGAACGAAACCGACAGTGATCAAGAACTCCAAGCTCACAGTCCTACTCGCCACCGGGCTCTGCCTGGCCATGGCCGGAAGCGCGTCTGCGGCCAAGAAGAAGGCCCCGGCGCCCGCGACCCCGCCCGCCAGCGCCAGCCCGGCGACCGGCGGCCAGGAGTTCGGCGAGCCCAACGTCGCAGACGTCCCCGTCGCCGGCGGCTCTAAGGCCCGCCTGCTCTCCAGCGGCAAGGCCGCCGCTCCGGAAGGCGCGCCGGAAGAGGTCAAGGAAGCGATCTGGGCCGCCAACCGCATCATCGGCAAGCCGTACCGGTACGGCGGCGGCCACGCGAAGTTCGAGGACAGCGGCTACGACTGCTCGGGCACCGTCTCCTACGCCCTGCGGGGCGCCGGGCTCGTCAAGAGCCCGCTCAACTCCTCGGGGTTCATGCGGTGGGGCAAGCGCGGCAAGGGGCAGTGGATCACCGTCTACACCAACCCCGGCCACGCCTACGTAGTGATCGCCGGGCTGCGCCTCGATACGAGCGCAGCAGACGACCCGCGCGGCGGCAAGGGCCCGCGCTGGCGCCCGCTGCGCAAGTCGGACCGCGGTTTCGCGGCCCGCAGCCCCGTCGGCTTCTAGCCCTCTCCTGAGTCATCGGGCCCGCCGTTTCGGGGCCTGGACGCTGTCCGCACCCCTGATTGCAGATATCGGCCGTCCCTGACCTACCTTTTCGATTCCGATGCGCGCGCGCCTATCGCTCCTGGTCGCCGTGGCGGTAATACCTGCCGCCCTCTGGGCCCTCCTTCCGGTGGGCACGCTCGGCGCTACCCGCGAAGAGCAGCTCCAGCAGAAGATCGACCGCACCGAGGCCCGCATTGCGTCCAAGAGGGGAAAGGAGCGCGTCCTCACCACGCAGGTCTCGGCCTGGAACCGAAAGATCAAGCGCCTCCAGGGGTCGATCGACAGCCTCCAGGCGCGTGAGGACGTGATCCAGGCCGACCTCGACTCCGCCACCCGGGTCCTGAACAAGACCCAGTCCGAGCTGCGCCAGCAGCGTCGCCGCCAGGTCCAGCTCCAGGCCCGCCTGGCCGAGGGCCGGCGCGTGCTCGCCGCCCGCCTCGTCGAGCTCTACCGGGCCGACGACCCCGACCTGGTCACCGTCATCCTCGACTCCAAGGGCTTCGCCGAGCTGCTCGAGCGCGGCGAGTTCCTGCGCCGCATCAGCGAGCAGGACAGGCGCGTGCTCACGCTCGTTCGCTCGGCCCGCGTCGAGGCGACCATGGCCGCCAACCGGCTGGACGTGCTCGAGAAGCGCCAGCAGAAGGTCGCCCAGAGGATCCAGAAGCGTCGCGACGCCGTTGCCTCGGTCAAGGCCCGGATCGTCCGTGTCCAGAACGGCTACGACGACGTCCGCGACCAGAGGGCTGCCGCGCTCGCGGGAGTCAAGGAAGACCGGCAGGAAGCCGAGACCTACCTCGCCAAGGTCCAGAAGGAGCAGCAGCGGATCAGCGGCGTTCTCAATGGCGTCCCGACCGGCCCGATCCGTCGCGGGAGCGGTTCCATGATCTGGCCGGTGAACGGGCCGATCACTTCGCCCTTCTGCGAGAGGCGGTCCTGGGAGTCATGTCACCCGGGCATCGACATCGGCGCTCCCTCCGGCACTCCGATCCGCGCCGCCGACAGCGGTCGTGTCGCACTGGCGGCGCCGACGGGCGGCTACGGGAACTTCACCTGCGTCCAGCACTCCGCATCCATTTCGACCTGTTACGCCCACCAGTCGCGGTTCGGAGCCAGCGTCGGCCAGAACGTGAGCAAGGGCCAGGTCATCGGCTATGTGGGCTCTACCGGCTTCTCCACCGGCCCTCACCTCCATTTTGAGGTGCGCGTCAACGGGGCGGTCACGAACCCCATGAGCTACCTCTAGCTCTAGCCTCTCCCTCATGCAGCCGGAGATCGACCTCTTCGGGCTTCCGGTCAAGACCTTCGGCCTCATGTTCGCCCTCGGGTTCATCGCCTGCTGGGCGGTGATCCGCCGGCGGCTCATCGAGATCGGCAAGCCGTCCGACTGGGCCTTCGAGATCATCTTCTCGGCCTTCGTGGGCGGGCTCATCGGCTCCCGCCTCGCGTGGGTGTTCGAGAACTGGAGCCAGGTCAGCGACGGGCTCCCCGGCAGCCTCTTCTCCGGGTCGGGGCTGGTCTGGTACGGCGGGGTCATCGGCGGGACGCTCGTCGTTCTCGGCTGGGCCAAGTGGCGCGGCTGGCTCTGCCCCTCGACCTTCGACATGGCCGCGGTGCCGCTCGCCCTGGGCAACGCCATCGGGCGGATCGGCTGCCAGCTGGCCGGCGACGGCGACTACGGCGAGGAGTGGGACGGGCCCTGGGCGATGGGCTACCCGAACGGGACGGTCCCGACCGCCCCGGGCGTGACCGTCCACCCGACCCCGATCTACGAGACCCTGTCCATGGGCCTAATCGCCTGGCTCCTGTGGCAGCTTCGTGACCGCGTGAGGCCCGGCTGCCTCTTCGCCCTCTGGCTGGTGCTGGCCGGCGTGGCCCGGTTCCTCGTCGAGTTCGTGCGCATCAACGACGTGGTCGCCATCGGGCTGACGGTGCCACAGCTCCAGAGCCTGGCGATGATCATCGGTGGCCTGGCCGTGCTGGCGGTGGTTCGTCACCGCCACGGCTCGGTCATGGTCAGGCCCGCCGCGCAGCCCGCCGGCGCCTAGCGCCCGAAGCTCTCGAGCAGGAAGCGGACGCTGAGCTCCTGGAACTCGGCGTCGTGCTGGATCGAGCGATGGTGGCCTCCCGGCACGGCGACGAAGCGGCAGAGGCCGTCCGGGGCGACCTCGACCAGGCGCTCGGAGAGGCCGAACGGCACCACCTCGTCCTCCTCGGCGTGGAGGAGGAGGAGCGGGCAGCGCAGCGACCGGACCGCCTCGAGCTCGTCGGCCTCCTCCAGCCGCTCAACCACGCCCGGGTCGGCGGCGAAGTCGAACAGGCCGGTGCGCACGCCGGCGGCCAGGCCGCGGCCCGGGGCGGGACAGATCGCCACCACGGCGCTGGCTCCGACGGGCCGGGCGGCCACCAGGGCGACGTAACCGCCCATGCTCGAGCCGCGCAGGCCAAGCGGGCCCGGGGGAAGGAGCGAGGCGATCTCGCCGACGTCGTCGATGAAGCGGGCGTCGAGGCGCCCCTCGCTCTCGCCGTGGCCGCGCTGGTCGAAGCAGGCGGTCGCGATTCCCGTCGAACGCGCCCTGCGGGCGAAGTCGAAGTGGGACTCCTTCGAGGAGCCTGCGCCGTGGAGGACCACGAGGGAGCCGGCGGGCTCGCCCTCGGGCAGGAAGAGCGCGTAGGCGAGGCCGTCGTGGTGCCCGGTTTCCTCCGGCGGCTCGACGTGAACGGTGCGCATGGCGTGGCATGATGCGGCGTCGATGGCCGGCGCGCAACTGCCCGAGAACGTCTACCCGGCTACGAGCCGGATCAACGACCAGGGCCGGCTGGAGATCGGCGGCTGCGACATGGTCGAGCTGGCCCGCGAGTTCGGGACCCCGGTCTTCGTGGTCGACGAGGAGGACCTGCGCCGGCGCGCGCGTGAGCTCCAGGGCGCATTTGCCGCCGCGACCGACGACTTCGGGCTTCTCTTCGCCTCGAAGGCGTTCCCGTGTTCGGCGGTCGACGCGCTCTTCTTCGAGGAGGGCTACGGCTGCGACGTGGCCTCCGCGGGTGAGATGGAGATCGCCCTCGCCGGCGGCGTGCCCGCGGGAGATCTCCAGCTTCACGGCAACGCCAAGACCGAGGCCGAGATCGCGATGGCGCTCGAGCGCGGGATCGGGGCGATCGTCGTCGACAACGCGGAGGACCTCGAACGCCTCGAGCGGCTCGCCGCCGGTGTCGACGGACTGAAGCTCTACCTGCGAATCGCCCCCGGAGTCAGCCCCGACACCCACCCGGCGATCTCTACCGGCGGGCCGAACACCAAGTTCGGTTTCGACCTCGAGCACGCCCCGGCGGCGATCGAGCGTGCCGCGGCGATCCCGGGGCCCGAGCTGGCCGGGCTGCACTTCCACGTCGGCTCCCAGGTGACCGACCTGGACTCCTTCGAGCGGGCGCTCGAACGGCTCGCACCACTGGGCGACTTCCCGGCCTACAACCTCGGCGGCGGGCTGGCCGCCGCCTACACGGCGCCGGACGCCGTTCCCACCATCGCCGACTACGCGGCGGCCAAGGTCGGAGCCGTCGAGGCGGTCTTCGGCCCCGGCAAGCGGGTCCTGGACGAGCCCGGCCGCGCGCTGGTCGCCAACGGCTGCGTGACGCTCTACCGGGTGGAGTCGGTCAAGCGCAACGTCGACACCTACGTCGCGGTCGACGGCGGAATGTCCGACAACCTCAGGCCGATGCTCTACGGGGCCCTCTACGAAGCCCAGGTCGCCGACCGCTTCGGCGGCGGCACCCGCTGCCACGTGGTCGGCCAGCACTGCGAGTCGGGGGACATCATCGTCCGCGACGCCGACCTCGCCGACCCTGCTGCAGGGGATCTTCTCGTCACGCCGGCCACCGGGGCGTACGGTCATGCGATGGCCAACAACTACAACGGCGCCCTGCGGCCGCCCGTCGTCTTCGTCCGCGACGGCGATGCCCGCTGCGTTCTCAGGCGCGAAAGCGTCGCCGACCTGCTCGCCCGAAATGAGTGAGGCGCCCCTCAGGGTCGGCCTCCTGGGCCGGGGGACGGTGGGTGGAGCGTTCGCCGAGCTGCTGGAGAGCCGGGCCGAAGAGATCGCCCGCCTGAGCGGCCGTCGGCCGGAGATCTCCGGCGTTTTGACCCGTTCGCAGGGGAGCTTCGAGGAGATCCTCGCCGGCTCGGACGTGATCGTCGAGGTCATGGGCGGCCTGGATCCGGCGCGCGATCACGTGGTCGCGGCCCTCAAGGCCGGTGTCCCGGTGATCACCGCCAACAAGCAGCTGGTCAGCCGCTGCGGCCCCGAGCTGTGGGAGGCGGCGCAGGAGGGCGGCTCGCAGCTGCGCTTCGAGGCCGCGGTCGCCGCCGTGGTTCCGGTGATTCGGGTCCTAACCGAGTCGCTGGCCGGCGCCGACATCGAGCGTGTTCACGGCATCGTCAACGGCACGACCAACTTCATCCTCTCCGAGATGGCCGCCACCGGCGCCGGCTACGCCGAGGCGCTGGCCGAGGCGCAGCGCCTGGGCTACGCCGAGGCCGACCCGAGCGACGACGTAGGCGGTGGCGACGCGGCGGCGAAGATGGCGATCCTCGCCCAGCTGGCGTTCGATGGCTGGGTGGACATCGACGACGTCGTCTTCGAGGGAATCGAGGAGCTGACCGCCGAAGATCTTGCCTACGCGCGCGAGTTCGACCTCGCCCTGAAGCTCCTGGGCACCGCCGAGCGCGTCGGCGACCAGGTGTCGGTGAGGGTCAACCCTGCCTTCCTCTACTCCGAGCACCCGCTCGCCTCGGTCAACGGCTCATTCAACGCCGTGACCATCGAGGGCCCGGACATCACCGAGGTGACGCTGTCGGGTCCGGGCGCGGGTGGACCCCAGACGGCGAGCGCCATCCTCGGCGACCTCATGAGCATCATCACCGGCGTGCCCGCCATCCCGGCACCCGGCAAGAACCTCTCGGCCGCCGCCGAGGTGGTCTCCTCCTTCTACCTGCACCTCGAGGTCGCCGACCGGCCCGGAGTGCTGGCGCAGGTCGCCGGCGTGCTGGGGGAGCACGGCGTCTCGGTCAAGTCTGTGGTCCAGAAGGGCGTGGGGGAGGGTGCCCGCCTGGCGATGGTCACCCACCCGATACGCGAGCAGGACTTCATGGCGGCCAAGGACGCCATTGCCGGGCTCGATTTTGTCGTGGCGCCCCCGCGGGTGATCCGGGTCATCGACGAGCATTTCGAGGGCTGATGGCCGGAATCATCGAGCGCTACCGCGATCGGCTGCCCTTCGCTCCGGGCGACCCGGTGGTAACCCTCGACGAGGGCGGAACGCCGCTTCTCTACGCCTGCGAGGTAAGCGAGGCCACCGGAGCCCAGGTCTGGCTGAAGATCGAGGGAGTCAACCCGACCGGCTCGTTCAAGGACCGGGGCATGACCTGCGCGGTCTCCGGGGCGCTGCGGGACGGGTCGAACGCGGTCATCTGCGCCTCGACCGGCAACACCGCCGCGAGCGCCGCTGCCTACGCGGCCCGGGCAAGGATGACCTGCGCGGTGATCGTCCCCGAGGGCAAGATCGCCGCCGGGAAGCTGGCCCAGGCCGTGATGCACGGCGCGAAGGTGATCTCCCTCAACGGGAACTTCGACCAGGCGCTGGAGATCGTCCGCGAGCTGGTGGAGAGCCAGCCGATAGCCCTGGTCAACAGCGTCAACCCGCTGAGGCTCGAGGGCCAGAAGACCGCGGCGTTCGAGATCGTCGAGGAGATGGGTCCCGACCGGCCGCTGGACGCACTGGCCATCCCTGTCGGCAACGCCGGGAACATCACCGCCTACTGGAAGGGCTTTCGCGAGGAGGAGGAAAGCCTGCCGCAGCTGCCGAGGATGCTCGGCTTCCAGGCCGCCGGAGCCGCGCCGCTGGTCGAGGGAGCCCCGGTGAGCCAGCCCGAGACGCTCGCCAGTGCGATCCGGATCGGAAACCCGGCGCGCGGCGACGAGGCCCTGGCCGCGGTCGAGGAGTCTGGCGGGGCGATTGCGGCGGTCACCGACGAGCAGATCGTCGACGCCTACCGGTTCCTGGCCTCCCGCGAGGGCGTCTTCTGCGAGCCCTCGAGCGCCTCCTCGGTCGCCGGGCTGCTCGTCCACGGAGTTCCAGACGGCGTGGAGCGCGTGGTCTGCGTGCTGACCGGGCACGGCCTGAAAGACCCCGCCACGGCACTGGAGAGCGCCGACCCGGTGATCCCCTGCGAGCCGGAGCTGGACGCGGTCGTGGAAGCGATCTGGGGCAGCGAGGGCTGATGGAACGGCGGCGCCTGGTCAGGGTCCCCGCCTCCTCGGCCAACCTGGGGCCGGGGTTCGACTCGTTTGCCGTCGCGCTCTCCCTCTCGCTCGAGGTCGAGGTGACCGAGACCGGCCAGTTCTCGGTGCAGAGCGACCTCGACCTGCCGCTCGACCGGGGGAACTTCGTGGTCCAGGGCTTCGAGCGGCTGCACCCCGCCGACGACTTCAGCTTCCGGATCTCGTCGTCGATCCCGCTCAGTGGTGGCCTCGGGACGAGCGCCGCCTCTTTCGTCGCCGGGCTGATGGCCGCCGACCACATCTTCGAGCTCGACGCGCCGCTCCTCGAGCTGGCCACCGAGCTCGACAACGCCCCCGACAACTCGGCGGCCTCGCTGATGGGGGGCTTCGTGATCGCCGTCGACGGGGAGGCGGTCAGGTTCGAGCCGCCCGACGGCCTCGAGGGCGTGCTGGTCGTCCCGGGGGAGCGGGTGGAGACCGCGAGGGCCCGTGCCGCGCTGGCGCCGGAGGTCGCGCGCGAGGACGCCGTCTTCAACCTCGCGCACGCCTCGATCCTCACGCTGGGCCTGGCCACCGGCGACCTCGAGCTTGTTTCCCGCGGGCTGGAAGACCGGCTCCACCAGCAGGCCCGCTCCCACCTCTACCCGAAGTCGATGGAGGTTCTCGGCGCCGCGCGCGAGGCCGGCGCCCTGGGGGCGACGATCTCGGGTGCCGGACCGACGGTGCTGGCGTGGACCAGCTACGAGACGACCGGCGCGGTGGTTGACCGGCTCTCGGAGCTGGCCGACGGCTGGGCGACGGTCCAGCGGGTCGGCTTCGACCCTGCCGGGGCCGACGTCAGCGAGCTCTGAACCGGTAATCGCCGGAGGCGGGCTCGTCCGCCCCGGGCTCGTCGGCGCGGTGGCCGTTGACGCCGTTGACGGACGGAGCGGCAGGTTCGGGAGATGGGGGCGGCGCGAAGGGAGGCTCTTCCTGCGCGCGGCCGGGCTCCGGCTCAGGTGCCGGCTCCGTGCGGGCCGGAGTCTGCGCAGCCGGTGCCGTCTCCGGCTCGTCCTGCTCTGCCTCTGCCTTCGCCGGTTCCTCCCGGGTCCCGGCGGGGATCATCTCCGCGATCCGGGCGGCCTGCTCGGGCATCCCGAGGCGCGAGAGAAGCTCTTCGGCGACCAGCAGGTAGTCAACCCCCAGGTCGGGCCGGTAATCGAAGATCGGTACGGCGCGCTCGGCCGACTCGGCGTAGGCGATCGACTGGCGGACGGTGTGCGTGAGCAGCCGGTCGCCAACGTGCTCGCCCAGGGCCTCGTAGGCCTCGCGCGAGTGGACGGTTCGCATGTCGGAGATGTTGAAGAGGACTCCGAGCCACTGGAGTTCGGGGTTGAGCGTGTCGCGCGCCAGCTCGATTACCTCGAGGGCCTGCTCGACCCCCTGCAGGGCGAAGTACTGGGCCTCGCTGCTCAGGAGCGCCTGGTCGGCGGCGACTAGGGCGTTGACGGTGAGGAGGCCGAGCGCTGGCGGGCAATCGATGACCACCACGTCGTAGTCGTTGCGGACCTCCTCGATCGCCTTGCGGAGCGTGAGCTCGCGGCCGATCCGCCCGGCCAGCGTGATCTCGGCCTCGGCGAGGCTGAGGTTGGCGGGAATGACCGAGTCGTGGACCGCCTCGGCCGCCGGGCAGCGCCCGGTGAGCACGTCGCCGATCGTCGGGTCGGCCTCCGGGTCGATGTCGAAGTAGTCGGAGAGGTTGCCCTGCGGGTCGAGGTCGATGGCGAGCACGCGAAGCCCCGAGAGCCGGAAGGCCTCGACGATGTGGCGCACCGCGGTGGTCTTTCCGGTGCCGCCTTTCTGGCTCAGTACCGAGATAGTCAGCGCCATCGGCGCGAGTCTAGACCTGCAGCGCCTCCGCGGGGAGGGCGTCGCCAAGCGGCGTGGCCACGGCTACCCGCACGAAGTGGAGCGCATGGCGGCCGACCTGGATCGTGTCGCCGTGGCGCAGCGAGTGGATCTCGACGCGTTCGCCGTTGACGCAGACGCCGTTCAGGCTGCGGTCGTCGACGATCTTCATGCCGTCGGGACGCCTGACGACGAGCGCGTGCCGGCGGGAGACGGTCGGGTCCTCGAAGCGGATCTCGCATGCCATGCTGCGCCCGATGTGGGTCCACTCGCCGACGATCGCGTGCACCCTCAGCGAGCCCCCGTCGCTGAAGACGAGGTGGTCGCCCGGCTCGAGGAGAAGTGCGGCCAGCTCGTCACCGGTGCCGGGCGGGGGCGCAACGGACGGCTCGATGCGGTGTGCCGCGGTGTTCTCGCCGATGTCGTCAATCCGGTCCATCCACTCCGACCTTTCTCGACTCCTGCACCGAGCGTAAGGCCTCGTCGCTCTCCCGTCCAACCGGTCGGCGGGAGGAACGCAATGCGGGTACGGCGAACTACTGGCCATGGCCCGCATCACCGCGATTTTCGACGAAGCCGACCTCGAGCAGCGGTTGCTGCGCAAGGGGACAGAGCGCCGCCAGGCGCTTGACCCGCACTGCTCGGACTGCGGCCGCACGCCGCTGGCCGGAGAGGTGATCAGCCACTTTGGCGAGCGCCCGGTCTGCGCTCTCTGTCGCGCCGGCCATGCCGGCGAGCCCAGCTCGCAGGAGACGGTCCGCCACGTGGAGCACGGCGTGAGCGTCCGGCGCGGCCTTCCCCGGGTGGCCTGAGCGGCACGCCGCCGGCGCTGGGCTGCGGGATAGACTCCCGGCCCGATGGGCCCGTTCACGGTCAGCCAGACGATCGCCCGCCCGCGCGCGGAGGTCTACGACTACCTCTCGGACGCGGCCAATCTGCCCGAGTTCACCGACCACTTCCTCGGGGACTGGCGGATGGTGCAGGAGGAGACCCACGGCATTGGCGCCGGCGGACGCTTCCGGCTCAAGGTCTTCTTCGGCCGGTTTGCCTGGGGAGACAGCGCGATCATGGAGCTGGAGCCGCCCCGCCTGATCGTGATGGCCGGGCGCAGCGGCAAGTACAACCGCATCAAGACGCTCTGGGTGTTCGAGCTCGCCGACAACGGCGACGGCTCGACGCAGGTGACCGTGACGGTTGAGACACGACCCCCGCTTCCCACCGACAAGGTGATGGAGGCCGTCTGGGAGGCTCGTCCGATGCGCCGCGGATGGCGCAAGGCGATGCGCAGGCTCGCGACGATCCTCGAAGAGGACCGCGGGCGGGGAGCCCGGGCGACGATCGCCGGAGGGGCGCGCAAGCCCGCTACCGGGCTTCGCGTCTAGGCCGGTCCGCGGGTTCTTCGATTAGACTTCCGCGCTCCGATGGCCAGACGTCTCCTCCTCGTTCCCGCTGTAATCGCCTCCGTGGCGCTGCTTCCCGCCTGCGGCGGGCACCAGGCCGTCACCGAGGGTGAGTCCGAGGCGGTGTACGTCACCAATGGCGAGCTCCAGTACCAGGTCCAGATCTCCCGCCAGCTCAACCCGGCCGACCCCGGCGACCGCGCCCTGCTGGTCGGGCTTCCGGTCGACGAGCGCAAGCTCGGGCCCGACGACCTCTGGTTCGGCGTGTGGGTGAGGGCCTGGAACGGAACCGACGAGCCCCAGAGGGCGGCCAAGGACTTTGAGATCGTCGACACGAAGGGCGAGAAGTTCGAGCCGATCGAGCTGGCGCCGGTGAACATCCTGGCCTACCGCGCAGGAATCGTGGAGGCCAACTCCCAGTACCCGGTGCCGGACAGCGTTCCCGAGAACCTGCCCACCACCGGCGGGGTGCTGGTCTTCAAGCTTCCCCGCCAGGCGCTCGACTTCCGGCCGCTGGAGCTGGTCTTCCACGAGGCTGGCAACCCGGAAAACGAGTCGAGCGTCCAGCTCGACGTCTGATCAGCGCTTCTTAAGGCCTTCGACCAGGATCTCGCGCGCGGCCGGCGCTGCGGTCTCGCCGCCGGCACCGGCGCTGACGAACATCACCCCGACCGCGATCCGGGGGGTCTGACCGGGCCCGGCCGGCGCAAAGGCGATGAACCAGGCGGTGGTGTCCTCGGGGTTGGTGCTGGTGTCGCCGGGCTCACGTGACCTGAGCTCGGCGGTGCCGGTCTTGCCGGCCACGGCGACCCCGTCGATCGCCGCCGAGGTTCCCGTACCCCCGGAGACCACCCCGGTCATCAGGCGGCGCAGGGTGCGGGCCGTCTTGGGCGTTATCGCCGGCTCGCCGGAGCGGGCTGTGTTCCTGCGGGCCTGGTTGAAGTCGAGGGTGACCGGCGGCCGGCGCCCCCCTCGGGCGATCGTCGCGGCGGTGTCGGTCATCTGCAGCACCGAGGACTGGACCTTCCCCTGGCCGATCGCCGAGGAGCCGATGCCCAGCTCGTCCCCGAGGTCCTGGGGAATGGTGCTCTGGGCGGCCCCGGGCAGCGGCGGCGGGCCGTTGAACCCGAACCGCTCCGCGGTCTTCACCAGGCGCTCGCTGCCGAGCTGCGCGCCCATCGGGGCGAAGACCGAGTTGCACGACTCGGCGAACGAGGCGGCGAGCGTGCCGCCGCAGTTCTCCCCGCCGGCGTTTGCCAGCGGCACGCCGGAGAGGAGCGCCCGCGTGGCGAACGGGTAGGTGGACTTCAGGCTGGCCACGCCCGCCTCGAGCGCGCCTGCCGTGGTGATGACCTTGAAGGTCGAGCCGGGGGGCTGGAGCAGCGAGAAGGCCTGGCCGGCGAAGGCGAGTACCGCTCCGCTTACCGGGTCCATAGCGACCGCGCCGCCGTCGCGCCCGGCCACTGCGGTCGTGGCCGCCCTCACCAGGGAGGGCGAGATGGTGGTGCGAACGGTACGGCCGGGGGAGCCGGCGCTGCGCCCGATGGTCCGCGGGCCGGCCTTGAGGGAGCCGGAGGGAAGGCCGCCGAGCTGGGGGTTGAAGATGCGTTCGAGCCCGCTGGTCCCGACCTGGGCGTCGGGTGGGTAGCCCAGGGAGCTGGTCTCGAGCGCCATCTCGGGCGGCACCGGCCCGACCTGGCCGACGACCTGCGAGGCGACCTCGGGGATCGGCGAGCTGCGATCGGGGCCCTTGGCGAGGACGGTCCCGTCGCGGGCCAGCAGCGTGCCGCGGGCCGGCATCACCGTCTCCCGGGTCAGCTGTTCACCGCTGCGCAGCCCGGGGAAGACCTGAGACGGTGACCAGGCGATCTTCTTCTCGTCTCCCTCGGTGTCGACGCGAAGCAGCGTGTCGGCGCTGACGGTGCCGAAGATTCGGGTGCGCACCGTGGTGGGCACGCGCCACTGGCCGTCGTCGCCGGCCTCGGGCTCGCCGGTGCTCACCCCGTTTTCCGGGGCGGTCGCGGTGGCGAGCGCCTCCCTTCCGGCCTGAGCGAACTCGATCAGCGACACCTTCTTCTGGCTCTCCGGGGTGAGCTGCTCGTACATGGCGGCCCAGTCGCCCTTGGACCAGGCCTGCGAGTACTTGCGGACCGCATCCTCGCCCGGGCTGCCGCAGGACCCGAGCAGGAGGATCACGGCAAGTATCAGGACGGCGGCCCCGGCCGCGATCGCTATCGCCTGGCGGGCCCGGTGGTTGGGCTCCCGCCCTGCCGGCGGCCGGACGGCGCTTCCGGCTCCCCCTCCGGCACCGCCTCCAGAGGCAGGTGGCGAGTCGAAATCCCAGTCGTCATGGGCGCCTTCGCCCGGATGGCTCGGATCCTGCCGGCGCCGGCGAGACTCACTTCCGGACTCTGTCCAGCCCCTGTCGTCAGCCACCGTTACTGGAAAAGGGTATTCCTGCCGAGGGACGGGACGCCGGGGAGGCGGCCGCTAACCTGCCCGCCCATGGGCAAGACCCTCGTCATCGCCGAGAAGCCTTCCGTAGGGAAAGACCTCGCCCGGGTCCTTCCCGGGCCGTTCGCCAAGGGCAAGAGCCCGGGCGACAAGACCGAGCGCTGGCTGGAGGGCCCCGAGCACATCATCAGCTGGGCGGTGGGCCACCTGGTCCAGCTGGCCGAGCCCGAGGAGTACAACGAGAAGTTCAAGCGCTGGCGGATGGCCGACCTGCCGATCGTGCCGGACAAGTTCAAGCTCGACGTCCGCGACGAGCGCTCGCAGAAGCAGATGAAGGTCGTCAGGAGGTTCCTGCGCAGCGACGAGGTCGACCAGGTGGTGAACGCCTGTGATGCCGGGCGCGAGGGCGAGCTGATCTTCGCCTACCTGTACGAGAAGTCGGGCTCCAAGAAGCCGGTCGAGCGCCTCTGGCTCTCGTCGATGACCGACACCGCCCTCAGGGAGGGTCTCGACCACCTTCGTCCCGCCGACGAGTTCCACCGGCTCGAGGAGGCGGCCCGGTCCCGCTCGGAGGCCGACTGGATCGTCGGGATGAACGCGACCCGCGCCGCCACCATCCGGCTGCGCTCATCCTTCGACGGGGCCGTCTCGCTCGGCCGCGTCCAGACGCCGACGCTCGCCATCCTCACCCGCCGCGAGGAGGAGATCCGCGCCTTCGTCCCCGAGAAGTACTGGCTGGTGGACGCGAAGTTCGCGACCGACGACGGTCGCGCCTACGAGGGCCGCTTCCATGCCGGGGCCAAGCCGAGGCTTCCCGCCGAGAAGGATGCGGCCGCGATCGTCGCCGACGTCAAGGGCGGCAGGGGGGAGATCACCAAGCTCGAGAAGAAGAAGCGCACGGAGCAGCCGCCGCTCCTCTACGACCTCACCTCGCTCCAGAGGGAGGCCAACTCGCGCTTCGGATTCTCGGCACGCAGGACGCTGGCCGCCGCCCAGCGCTGTTACGAGGAGCACAAGGCGCTCACCTACCCGCGCACCAACTCCAAGTTCCTGACCTCCGACATGGTCCCCGAGATCAAGCCGACGGCCGAGAAGGTCGGCCACGACGAGGCCTACCGCGAGGCCGCCGCCTACGTCTGCGGGCTCGACCTCCTGCCGATCGCCCGCGTGGTCAACGACGAGAAGGTCGGCGACCACCACGCGATCATCCCGACCAACGCCGAACACCGGCTCGACAAGATGAACGACGACGACCGGAAGATCTACGACATGGTCACCCGTCGCTTCCTGGCCATCTTCCACCCCGACGCCGAGTTCGAGAACACCAGGGTCGAGACCACGGTCGCCGGCCACGTATTCCGCACCCGGGGGAAGGTGCTGATCGTTCCCGGCTGGCGCGGAGTGTGGGGCGAGCTCGCCGAGGGCGAGAAGAAGGGCGACGAGGACTCGGGCTCAGACCAGCAGCTCCCCAAGCTCGAGAAGGGCGAGGAGGCGCAGGTCAAGGACGTCGAGTCGCTCGAGAAGGAGACCAAGCCGCCCGGCCGCTACTCCGACGCGTCGCTGCTCGGCGCCATGGAGGGGGCCGGAAAATTCGTCGAGGACGAGGAGCTGCGCGAGGCGATGACCGAGTCGGGGATCGGAACCCCGGCCACCCGGGCGGCGATCATCGAGAGGCTTATCGACGTCGGCTACGTGGAGCGCGAGGGCCGAGCCCTGGTGCCGACCGAGAAGGGGATGAACGTCATCCGCCTGCTCGACGGCCACCCGCTGACCGAGCCGGCGCTGACCGGCGAATGGGAGAAGCGCCTCAACGAGATCGAAGAGGGCAAGGAGGAGCGCAAGAAGTTCATGTCCGACATCGCCGGCTTCGCCGACGCGACGATCACCGAGCTCGACACCAAGCTCAAGGACGTCAAGATCCCGCGCGCCAACCTCGGTCCATGCCCGGTCTGTGGCCAGGACATCATCGAGAACCGCAAGGGCTTCTCCTGCTGGTCTCGCGAGGACCCGGGCTGCGGCTTCGTGATCTGGAAGAAGAAGGCCGGCAAGACCCTCAACGAGAGCATCGCCCGCGAGCTCATCACCACCGGGGTGACGGCCAAGCAGGTCACGGGCTTCCGCGGCCGCAGCGGGCGTCCCTTCCGCGCCAAGCTCGCCATGCAGCAGAACGAGGAAGGCAAGTGGCGCGTCGAGTTCGACGAGGAGTGGGCGCGGGAGAGCAAGCGCACCGCCGACGCCGAAGAGCTCGAGGAGAAGGTCGTCACCACCACCGGCGAAGAGACCGTCGACGCCGCCTGAGCGACTTCCGCAACCGCACCCGACGCCCGTCAGATCCGCCGGTCGCTGCGCGACCCTAGGCGCAGGTGCCGCTTGAGCTGATCACCGGGCCGGTTAACTCCGGCAAGGCCGGCCTCGTCCTCGAGGCGGTGGAGGAGGCTGCCGCCGGCGGCCTCGATCCGACCCTCGTCGTTCCCACCGCTGCCGACTCCGACCTCCTGCGCCGGGAGCTGGCCGGTCGCGGCGTTACCGCCGCCGTGAGGGTCGTGGGGTTCCGCGGGCTCTGGGAGCAGATGGCCCGCCGGCTGGGGTTTGACCCTCGGCCGCTGGCGCGCTTCCGTCTCGAGCGGATAGCCCGCGTGGTCACCGACGAGGCGCTGGCCGAGGGGCGCCTGGGCTCGTCGCTGCGGCTCTCGGCGACCGAAGAGGGATTTGCCCCGGCACTAGTGCTCTTCGCCGACGAGCTGGGGGAGGCCGGGGCCGGCCCCGACCGGTTCGACGCGGTGATGGAGGCGTGGGCGGAGGCCGAGCCGAGCCTTGAGCGCTACGCCACCGACCTGGCGACCCTCTACCGCTCATACCGGGAGCGGCTCGAGCAGCTCGGGGCCCGGGACGAGTCGAGCTTCGTCGGCGAGCTGATGGAGGCCCTGGCCGCAGCACCGCAGGAGTGGGGTCAGGCCCCGGTCTTCCTCTACGGCTTCGACGACTTCGCCGGGCGCCAGCTGACCACCATCGAGGCGCTCTCCGGCCCGGCGGGAGCCGCGGTCACCGTCTCCTTCCCCTTCGAGGAGCGGGCGGCCTTCGAGGCCCGCGCGCCGGTCTACCGCAGGCTCGAGGAGCTCGCGGACGGTCAGGTGCGCCGCTGCGACAGGGGTTCCGCCCACTATGCCCCCGGCAGCGCCGGGCCGCTGGGCGGCCTGGAGGAGCAGCTTTTCGAGCTCGACGCGGCCCCGGTCGAGCCGGGGACGGCGGTGGAGCGTTACGTGGGAGGAAGCGAGCGGGCCGAGCTCGAGCTGGTTGCCGCTCGCGTGGCCGCCCTGACCGGAGCCGGTGGGGTCGCGCCCGAGGACGTCGCCGTGGCGATCCGGGACATCGACGAGGACACCGTCCCCCTCATCGAGGCCGTCTTCGCCGAGGCCGGCGTGCCGATCGCCCTGCGCCAGCGGGTGGTAATCGGTCGCACGGCACTGGTGCGCGGGATCCTCGCCCTGATGAGGTGCGCCCTGGAGCCGGCCCCGTCCTCGCCGCAGTCCAGGGAGCTGGTCGGCGACCTCGTGGCCTGGCTGCGGACACCGGGCGTCAGCGGCCCCGAGTTCCTCTGGCAGGCCGACGCCCTCGAGCGCGCCCTGCGCCAGGGCTCGGTGGAGAGCCTCAGCCAGGGGGAGGAGCAGTGGTCCCGGATAAGCGGGCTCGACTCGATCACCGCGCTCGAGGTACTCAGGGAGGGGTTCGGAGAGAGTCAGGCCGAGGGCTTCAGGAGGTGCGCCGCCCAGGCCCGCCGGATCCTCGCCGTGGCCGCGGGCCAGGGCGAGGCCCCCGTGCTCTCTTCGACGCAGCTGCGAAATGCCGAGGCCCTCGCCGACCTCCTGGTCGGGTTCGAGGACCTCGACTGGCTCCTGGCGCGCTCGCCGGACCTGGCTCCCACGGCGGCCCAGGCGGTAAGCGAGCTCGGCGCCCGGGAGATTGAGGTGGGAGAGAGCCTGGTTCCCGGGGCCGTCTCGGTCGCCCGGCCGCTGGCGCTGCGGGCACGCCGCGTGGACACCCTGGTGGTGGCTCGGATGCAGGAGAGCCAGTACCCGAGCCGGGGCAGGGAGAGCGCCTTCCTGGGCGACCTCACCCGGGCCCGGGTGGATGGGGCTGCCGCGAAGGCCGGTCTCGACCCGCTTTGGCCGGACGGCCAGCCCGACCGGGTGGCGGCCGAGCGCCACCTGCTCCACGCACTCCTTTCGCGCGCCGAGCGGATGCTGGCCTGGAGCCACTACCGGATGACCGACGCGGGAGAGCCGGCCAACCCCTCGCTCTTCCTGGACGACATCGAGGACCTCTTCGACCCGGCGCCGGAGCTGCTGGTCAGGAGGCTGGGGGAGACCGGCTGGGAGGAAGACCCCCGGCTCGCGCCAAGCGAATTCCAGCTCGCGCTCGCCGGGCTCTCCGCCCGTGAGGGCCGCGAAGAGCCATACCGGCTGGCCACCCCCGCCGCCGTCGAGAGCCTCTCCGGCCGGGGCGTCTGGTCGGCGACCGCGCTCGAGCTTTACCTGCGCTGCCCGGTCGCCTGGTTCGTCGAGCGGTTCATCCGGCCCGAGAACCTCGAGCCGGATTCGGAGAGCCTGCGCTTCGGCGACGCCGCCCACCGGGCGCTCAAGGCGGTATTCGAGACGCTGCCCGAGGGCGAGCGCCGGCTGACGGAGGAGAACGTAGAAGGGGCGCTTGCCGTGCTCGAGGAGACGGTCGAGACGATCGAGCTGCTCTCGCCGGACCCGGTGCAGGAGCGGATCATGCGGCGCCGGATGGGCCGGATGCTCTCCGGGTTCCTGCGCCAGGAAGCGGCCTCGGGCTCGCAGTTCGTACCCGCGGAGTTCGAGATGGAGTTCGGTTCCGGCGGCAGCCCGCCGGCCGACCTCGGCGACGGCCTGGTGCTCAGGGGCCAGATCGACCGTGTCGACCGTGATGGCGGGGACGCGATCGTCCTGGACTACAAGTCGGGCTCGACCTCCCAGGACTGGCCGGCCGCCAAGTGGCTGGAGCGCGGCGTGCTCCAGGCCGCCCTGTACGCGCTGGTCTACGAGCAGGAGAAGCCGGGCGAGAGAGTCGTCGGCTCGATGTACGCCTCGCTGCGCGCCGACAGCAAGGGTCCCCGCGGGGCGATCGAGGCCGAAGCCGACATGGAGCGGACCGACATCACCGGCACCGATCGCAAGTCCTTCGACGAGTTCCGCGAGCTGCTCGAAGAGGCACGCGAACTGGCCGCCGGGGCGGTGGCGCGGATCGGCGAGGGCGACCTCTCTCCCACGGACACCCCCGAGCGCTGCGCCTTCACCCGCGACGGTGGATGTGCCCACCCGGAGATCTGCCGGAGGTACCGGTGAGCGCCGGCGACGCCCGTCTCTGGGACGGCGAGGCGATGGTTGGCCCCTACGGGCCCCTCAACGCCGAACAGGTGGCAGCGGTCAGCGACCGCGACAGGCCCCTCCTCCTGGAGGCCAGCGCCGGAGCGGGCAAGACCCTCGTGCTGGTCGAGCGGTTCGTCCGCGACGTCCTCGAGGGCGACAGCGACGGCGACCTGCTCGAGTGCGACGAGATCCTGACGATCACCTTCACGCGGAAGGCGGCCGCCGAGCTCCGCGGGAGGATCAGGCGCCGCTTCGCCGCGATCGCCGCCTCGGAGCTGCCGGAATCGGCGCGCGCACGGGCCGCGGTCGCCGCCCTCGACGGTGCCTGGATCTCGACGATCGATGCATTCTGCGCCCGGGTGCTGCGCCGCCATGCCCTGGTCGCCGGGGTCGACCCTGCCTTCACCGTCGTCGACGAGGCCGACCTCGCCGGGTACCGCCGCCGGGCATTTGCCGCCGCCGTCGAGCGGCTGCTCTCAGGCCCGGACCAGGACCGGCTGCTCGACCTCCTGGCCGCCGACCGGTACGACGGGCTCGCGACGGAGATCGCCCGCACCTACGACCGGCTGCGCAGCGCGGGACAGGCCGAGCCGCGGTTGCCGCAGGCCGGCCCGGGAGAGGACCCCGACGGCTGGATAGCCCTGCTGGACCAGCTCCTGGCCGAGTACGGGGCCGCCTTCGCCCGCGAGAAGCGGCGGCGGGGAGGCTGCGACTTCTCCGACGTCGTCTTCGCGACCCTCGGCCTTCTCACCGACCACCCGGCGATCGCCGAGGAGTACCGCGGGCGTTTCCGTCGCGTGCTCGTCGACGAGTTCCAGGACACGAACGGCCTCCAGCTGCAGCTCTTCGAGGCGCTCGGGGTACCGGCGCGCTTCCAGGTTGGTGATCCGCTCCAGTCGATCTACGGATTCCGGCACGCCGACGTCGAGCTCTTCCGTGAGGTGGCCGAAGACCACGAGAAGGACGGCCGGCGTCTCCAGCTGGTGCGCAACTACCGCTCCCGGCCGGAGATCCTCGACGTCGTCAACGCCGGGTTCAGGGAGGCCCACGCCCGCAGCGGCTTCGACTGGGTCGACATCGCCAGCGGCCACGAGGATCCGTCGGGCGCCCCGTGGAGCGGCGGCGCCGGGGACGGCCCGTTCGTCGAGATGCTCTTCACCGACCGCTCGCTCTGGGACGACAGCGAGCCCGGGCCCGAAGTGGCCGAGGCACGCCTGGTGGCCAATCGCATCGCCCGGCTGGTCGATGAGGGGGAGGCCGGAACCGGCGAGGTGGTCATCCTCCTTGAGACCCGCACGGCGATGGCCACCTACCGGGAGGAGCTGCGCCGGATCGGGATCGAAGCGGTCTCCGACGGCGGCGAGAGCTGGTGGTCGCGCGGGGAGCTGCGAGACCTCCTTGTCCACGTTCGGCTCCTGGCCAACCGGCGCGACGAGGAGCAGCTGCTCGGGGCGCTCAGGTCGCCGATGTGCGGGGTGAGTCTCGACACCCTGGCCCTCCTGGGCGCCGAAAGGCTCCAGCGCAACGCCGCATCGCTCTTCGAGGCCGTCGAGAACGCCTGCGCCGACGAACCCGAGCCGGGCACCCCGGCCGCGGCGATCGGGGAGGGAGAGAGGGAGCGCCTTCGCTCGTACCTCGAACTCTTCGGCGCCTGGGTCCAGGCCTCCGCGAGCCTCGGCGCCGGCGACCTCCTCGACCGGATCGCCCGCGACACCGGCTACCAGAGCCTGCTGCTCCAGGGCCAGGGTGGCCAGCTGGCGCTGGCCAACGTCCGCAAGCTCATCGCCCTCGCCCACGCCTGGGACGGCAGGAACGGAGGCGACACCCGGGCCTTCCTCGACTGGGTCGACACCGCCGCACCGGTCTCGACCGAGACCGACGCCCCGGTCGGCGGGGCTATCGACGCCGACGGCCGGGACGATCCGTCGGGCCCGGTTCGCCTGATGACGATCCACGCGGCCAAGGGACTCGAGTTCCCGGTCGTCGTAATACCGCGCCTGGGCAGCGGCGTTCGCGGCGACTACTCGGCGATCCGGGTCGACGGCGATCGCGTCGGCTGCTCCCTCTACGTGGCCGGGGACGACAACAAGAAGGGCACGGTCGGTCCCCACGCCGAGCTCAAGGAAGAGGCCGACCTCAGGGTCCACCACGAGAGGCGGCGCGGCATCCACGTCGCCGTCACCCGGGCCGAGCGGCGGCTGATCCTCTCCGGCGCGGGCAAGGCGTCGGGCCCCTGGAAGCTCGACGAGGACTCGGCCCAGGCATCCGCGCTCAAGTGGGTCGTGCCCGCGCTCCTCGGGCCCGAGGCGAAAGAGATCCTCGAAGCCGGCAGGGACGGCGACTACCCGGTCGGCGGCATCGAGGGTGCGCCGCCGATACGCCTCGTCGTCAGCGTGCCGGCGCGGGCCGGTGAGCTGCTCGGTGCCCCGGAGTCCGCCGCCGAGGAGGTGGTGGGGGAGCCCGAGCCGGTCAGGCTTGCCGACCACGCCGGGCAGGGCGCGCGTGAGGTGCCCGCGACGGTCAGCTACTCCGAGCTCTCCCGCTACTCGGAGTGCGGCTACCGCTGGTACCTGGAGAGGGTGGTCGGGCTCCCGCCACGCTCCGACGACGGCTGGGAGGAAACCCCGGGAGAGGCCCGCGCCCGGGGAACGCTTGCCCACAGGCTCCTCGAGCTGCTCAGTTTCCAGGAGCCCGAGGAGATTCCCGACGCTGCCCGGGTCGAGGCGGTCGCCGCCACCGTCGAGGGTGCGCCAACCGGCCGCGACGCGGTCCTCGACCAGGTGGAGATGCTCGAGCGGTTTGCCTCGAGCCGCGCCTGGAAGGAGATCGAGGCCTGCACCGCGGTTGAGCGGGAGAGCAGCTTCGCCATCGAGCTGGTGCCCGGTGACGCCACGCTGCCGGTCCTGACCGGTGCGATCGACCTGATTGGCGAAAGGCCCGACGGAAGGGCGCTCGTCGTCGACTACAAGACCGACCGCCTCGACCCCGGCGGAGGCGACGACCTCGGCGCGAAGGTCGAGGAGAGGTACGGGCTTCAGCGTGATGCCTACGCCCTGGTTGCGCTCCGGCGGGGCGCGAGCGAGGTGGAGGTCTCCTACTGCTTCCTCGAGCGCCCCGACGAGCAGGTCTCGGCGGTTTACACCGCGGCCCACGAGGAGCAGCTGGCCGACCGCCTGGCCGCTGCGGCACGGCAGCTCACCGGCGGCGAGTACCCGGTCTCCGACCGTCCGCGGGCCGGGCTCTGCACCGGCTGCCCGGGGCGCCCGCTCAAGGGCGTGCCCGGGCTCTGCTCCCACGGCGTCGAAGAGACCTCCCGCGGCTCCTGATCACGGGCCCGCCGCCTGCCTCCGGGCACGTTGGCAGCGGTCGATTACGGATAGAATCCGGGGTTCGCTTCGCGGCGGTGGCAGGGGGCGCTGCGCGACGCGACGCTGCGATGAACCGGACGACAAGACCACAAGCCCAGGGCCTCTACGACCCACGCTTCGAGCACGACGCCTGTGGCGTGGCGATGGTGGCACGGCTCGACAACGAGCCCTCGCACGAGGTGATCGTCCGGGCGCTGGAAGCGCTCGACAACCTGGAGCACCGCGGCGCCGAGGGAGCCGACGTCAAGACCGGCGACGGGGCCGGAATCCTGGTCCAGGTTCCCGACCTCTTCTTCCGCCAGGTGGTCGACTTCGAGCTGCCCGAGCCGGGCGGCTATGCGGTAGGTGTCTGCTTCCTGCCCCGCGAGCCCGGCCTCAGGCGCAAGGTCGAGGAGCTGGTCGAGCACACCGTCGCCACCGAGGGCCAGATCTTCCTGGGGTGGCGCGATGTCCCCGTGGACACCGAGTTCGTCGGGAGCACCGCCGACGCCTCCCGGCCCGAGATCCGCCAGTGCTTCATCGCTGCCGGCCCCGGCTTTGCCGACGACCAGGAGGCCTTCGAGCGCAAGTGCTACGTGATCCGGCGCATCGTCGAGCTCGCCGCCGGCCCGGACTTCTACTCCCCGAGCTTCTCGTCGCGTACCTGCGTCTACAAGGGGATGCTGATCTCCCACCAGGTCAGCGGCTTCTATCCCGACCTGCAGGACGAGCGGTTCGCCTCCGCGCTCGCGCTGGTCCACTCCCGGTTCTCGACCAACACCTTCCCGAGCTGGGAGCTGGCCCACCCGTTCCGGGTAATCGCCCACAACGGCGAGATCAACACCCTGATGGGGAACATCAACTGGATGCGGGCCCGCGAGAGCCAGCTGGCCAGCGAGCTCTTCGGCGACGACCTCCAGAAGATCATGCCGATCGTCCGTCCCGGCGGTTCGGACTCCGCCACCTTCGACAACGTCCTCGAGCTGCTGATGCTCGGCGGCCGCTCGCTGCCGCACGCGGCGATGATGATGATTCCCGAGGCCTACCGCGATCGCGACGACCTCTCCGACGAGCTGAAGGGCTTCTACGCCTTCCATTCGTGCCTGCTCGAGCCGTGGGACGGCCCGGCGGCGGTCTGCTTCACCAACGGCCGGGTGGTGGGCGCCACCCTCGACCGCAACGGCCTGCGCCCGGGACGCTGGGTGGAGACCAACGACGGCCTCGTCGTACTGGGCTCGGAGGCCGGCATGCTGGCGGTCGACCCGGCCGACGTTAAGCGGCTCGGCCGCCTGCAGCCCGGGAAGATCTTCCTGGTCGACCTCGAGCAGGGGCGGATCATCGAGGACGAGGAGGTCAAGCGCGAGGTATCCACGCAGCAGCCCTATGCCGAGTGGTTCCGCGAGAACAGCGTCCACTTCGACGACCTCGAGCCGGCCCACGTGACGATGACGGGGGTGCTGCCCAGCCACCTGCGCCGCCTGGCCTTCGGCTACTCGCAGGAAGACCTAAGGGTGCTGATCGCGCCGATGGCCCAGACCGGCGCCGAGCCGATCGGCTCGATGGGCAACGACGGCGCCCTCGCCGTGCTCTCCGACCGCTCGCCTTCGCTCTCCTCCTACTTCAAGCAGCTCTTCGCCCAGGTCACCAACCCGCCGATCGACCCGATCCGCGAGGCGATCGTCATGTCGCTGGCCACCTCGGTGGGGACCGAGAAGAACCTCCTCGAGGAGACGCCGGATCACGCCCACCAGCTGCGTATGGACCAGCCAATCCTGCGCAATCAGGAGCTGGAGACCCTCCGCAACGTCGAGCGCGACATCTTCCAGGCCCACACCCTGGACATCACCTGGCCGGTCGACGAGGGACCGGAGGGCATGAGCGCCCGGCTGGCCAACCTCTGCGACGAGGCTCACGACGCGATCGTGGCCGGCGCGCAGGTAGTGATTCTTTCCGACCGCCGTGTCGGGCCCGGCCGTGCGCCGATCCCCGCGCTGCTCGCCGTCTCCGCGGTCCATCACCACCTGGTTCGCCTCGGAAACCGCCTGCAGGCCGGCCTGGTGATCGAGACCGGGGAGGCGCGCGAGGTCCACCACTTCGCGACGCTGATCGGCTACGGCGCCAGCGCGGTCAACCCCTACCTGCTCTTCGACACCGTCGACGAGATGGTCGCGGCCGGGGAGATCGAGGGCGTCGACGGGATCGACGAGGCAGAGCGCAACACGGTCAAGGCGATCGGCAAGGGCCTGCTCAAGACGATCTCCAAGATGGGTATCTCGACGATCGAGTCCTACTGCGGGGCGCAGATCTTCGAGGCGGTGGGCATCGACCGCGATGTGATCGACCGCCACTTCACCGGAACCGCCTCGCGCGTCGGCGGCGTGGGGCTCGACGTCCTGGCCCAGGAGGCGCTGGACCGGCACTCGCGCGCCTGGGGGCCTCACGGCCCGGTCGCCGACGAGCTCCTTCCCGTCGGGGGCATCTACGCCTGGCGGCGCGACGGCGAGAAGCACATGTGGAACCCGGAGACGATCGCCTCCCTCCAGCACGCCGTCCGCAAGCCCGGAGGACCCAGCGAGGTGACTCCCAACGGCGGCGGCCCGCAGGAGTGGGGCGAGGCCTGGGAGACCTACCTCTCGTACGCCACCGCCGCCAACGACGAGGCGACCCGCCAGGCAACCCTGCGCGGGCTGCTGCGCTTCCGGGACGACCTCGAGCCGATCCCGCTCGAGGAGGTCGAGCCGGCATCGGAGATCGTCTCGCGCTTCGCCACCGGCGCGATGTCGCTCGGGTCGATCTCCACCGAGTCCCACGAGACTCTCGCCATCGCCATGAACCGGCTGGGCGGCAAGTCGAACACCGGTGAGGGCGGGGAGGACCCCCGGCGTTTCGTGCCCGACATCAACGGCGACCTGCGCCGCTCGGCGATCAAGCAGGTCGCTTCCGGGCGCTTCGGCGTCACCTCGCACTACCTGGTCAACGCCGACCAGCTCCAGATCAAGATGGCCCAGGGCGCCAAGCCCGGCGAGGGCGGGCAGCTGCCGGGCCACAAGGTCGACAAGTACATCGGCTGGGTGCGCCACACGACCCCGGGTGTCGGCCTCATCTCGCCACCCCCGCACCACGACATCTACTCGATCGAAGACCTCAAGCAGCTGATCTACGACCTGCGCTGCTCCAACCCGCGCGCCCAGGTCTCGGTCAAGCTGGTCGCCGAGGTTGGCGTCGGGACGGTCGCCGCCGGCGTGGCCAAGGCCAACGCCGACCACGTCCTGATCGCCGGCCACGACGGGGGCACCGGCGCCTCGCCGCTCAGCTCGATCCAGTCGGCCGGGGTGCCGTGGGAGATCGGCCTGGCCGAGACGCAGCAGACGCTCTGCCTCAACGACCTCCGTGGGCGGATCGTCGTCCAGACCGACGGCCAGCTCAAGACCGGCCGCGACGTGGCGATCGCCGCGATGCTCGGGGCCGACGAGTACGGCTTCTCCACCGCCCCGCTGATCGCCACCGGCTGCATCATGATGCGCGCCTGCCACCTGAACACCTGCCCGGTGGGGATCGCCACCCAGGACCCGGAGCTGCGCAAGCGCTTCGAGGGAACCCCGGAGCACGTCGTCAACTTCTTCTTCTTCGTCGCCGAGGAGCTCCGGGCGATCATGGCTTCGCTGGGCATCCGCACCGTTGACGAGCTGATCGGCCGCAGCGACCTGCTCGCCACCCAGGAGGCGATCGACCACTGGAAGGCCGAGGGGATCGACCTCACCCAGCTCCTGACACGTCCCGAGCTTCCCGAGGGAGCGCCCCTGCACCGCGTGGCGGCGCCTCCGGACGTTCTCGAGGGCGCGCTGGACTGGGAGCTGATCGAGCTCAGCGAGCCGGCGATCGAGCGCGGCGAGAAGGTGGAGATCGAGGTGCCGGTGAGGAACATCAACCGCTGTGTCGGCGGGCTGCTCTCGAGCCGGATCTCCGAGATCCACGGGGCCGACGGCCTGCCCGAGGGGACGATCGAGATCGCCATGGAGGGCTCGGCCGGCCAGAGCTTCGGCGGGTGGCTGGCCTCCGGTGTGACTATTTCGCTGCGCGGCGACGCCAACGACTACGCCGGCAAGGGGCTTTCCGGAGGGGTCATCTCGGTGACGCCGCGTGACGGTGCGGCCTTCGTTCCGGAGGAGAACGTCATCGTCGGGAACACCGTCCTCTACGGGGCCACCGGAGGCCGCGCCTTCTTCCGCGGCCTGGCCGGCGAGCGCTTCGCCGTGCGCAACTCCGGCGCCAGCGCCGTCGTCGAGGGGGTGGGGGACCACGCATGCGAATACATGACCGGCGGCCGCGTGGTGATCCTCGGATCGACCGGACGAAACTTCGCCGCCGGCATGAGCGGCGGGCTCGCCTTCGTGCTCGACGAGGACGGGACGCTCGCCGCGCGCACCAACCCGGAGATGGTCGACCAGCTCGAGCCGCTCGACGAGGCCGACGAGATCGAGGTCCGCGAGCTGGTCTCCGAGCACGTGGCCCGGACCGGCTCGACAGTGGGCCGGCGCGTCCTGGACGAGTGGGAGAGCCTGCGGGGCAGCTTCGTCAAATGCTTCCCGGCCGACTACAAGCGCGTGCTGGCCGAGCTGGCCGCCGAAGAGGCCGGAGAGGCCGCGGAGGTGGGGAGCTGATGGGCGAGACCGGCGGGTTCCTGAAGATCGAGAGGGTCGGCCTCCCCTACAAGGACCCGGTCGAGCGGGTCGAGGTGGAGCCCTACCTGGAGTTCGTGGAGAAGCGCTCCGACGAGGAGCTCTCAGCCCAGGGTGCCCGCTGCATGGAGTGCGGGGTCCCGTTCTGCCACAACGGTTGCCCGCTCGGCAACCTGATCCCCGACTGGAACGACCTCGTCTACCGGGGCGAGTGGCGCGAGGCGATCGCCCAGCTCCACGCCACCAACAACTTCCCCGAGTTCACCGGCCGCCTCTGCCCGGCCCCCTGCGAGGCGGCGTGCGTCCTGGAGATCCGGGAGGGCGACGCGGTCACGATCAAGCAGATCGAGCTCTCGATCATCGACCGGGCATGGGACGAGGGCTGGGTCGTGCCGGAGCCCCCCTCCTTCGAGACCGGACGCTCGGTCGCCGTGGTCGGCTCGGGCCCGGCGGGCCTGGCGGCCGCCCAGCAGCTGCGCCGCGCCGGCCATTCAGTCACCTGCTTCGAGCGCGACGAGTCCGCCGGCGGGCTGATCCGCTACGGCGTGCCGGACTTCAAGATCGAGAAGATCGTCGTCGAGCGGCGGGTCGGCCAGCTCGTCGAGGAGGGGGTTGAGTTCCGCTACGGCGTCGATGTCGGACGTGACGTGACCGTCGAGCAGCTGCGCGAGGAGTTCGACGCGGTGGTGCTGGCGATCGGCTCGCGCGTGCCCCGGGACCTGGAGGTCCCCGGCCGCGAGCTCGACGGGATCCACTTCGCGATGGACTACCTCTATGGGCGCAACCGGTGGGTTGCCGGGCAGATGGGGCCCGAGCCTGCCGTGGAGCCGCAGGTCGATGGTGAGCCGATCTCGGCGAAGGACAAGCACGTCGTTGTCGTTGGGGGAGGCGACACCGGGGCCGACTGCGTCGGCAACTCGATCCGCGAGGGCGCCCTGTCGGTCGTCCAGCTCGAACTCCTTCCCGAGCCCCCGGACCACCGGCCCGACGACCGCACGCCGTGGCCGCTCTGGCCCCAGAAGTACCGCCTCTCCTACGCCATGGAGGAGGCGAAGGACATCGGCCGCGGGGAGCAGGACTTTTCGGTGGTCACCACGCACTTCAGCGGCGAGGACGGGAAGGTCACGACGCAGCACATCGCCTCAGCCGCCGCCGAGCCGCCGTTCGGCCCGGTCGAGGGGACCGAGCGCGAGCTGAAGGCCGACCTGGTGCTGCTGGCCATGGGGTTCATCCACCCCGAGCAGGAGGGCCTGGTCGCCGGCCTGGGCTGCGAGCTGGACCCCCGCGGCAACGTCAAGGCTCCGACCTACGAGACCTCGGTCCCCGGGGTCTTCGCCGCCGGTGACGCGCGCCGCGGCCAGTCGCTGATCGTCTGGGCGATCAACGAGGGACGCCAGTGCGCCCGCATGGTCGACCGCTTCCTCGGCGAGCTGGGCTCGGGCGAGGAGCGCGAGACCGCACTCGCACAAAGTTGACGCCAGCGTCACTTTTTGGGTAGTCTGGTTCCAGCCAGCCACCGAACGGAGGAAGCATGAGCCAGCAGCTGCCGAAGGTCGCCGTCATCGGCGCCGGATCATCGGGGATCACCGCCCTCAAGGGGCTGGTCGACCGGGGCTTCGACGCAACCTGCTTTGAGGCCTCCGACCGGATCGGCGGCAACTGGGTCTACGAGAACAAGAACGGGATGTCGGCCTGCTACCGGGACCTCCACATCAACACCTCGCGCCTGCGCATGGCGTATTCGGACTACCCGATGCCCGAGGACTACCCCGACTACCCCAACCACGCCCAGATAGCCGCCTACTTCGAGGGCTACGTCGACCACTTCGGCCTGCGTGACCTGATCCGCTTCGAGACACCGGTCGAGAGCGCCGAGCGACTCGACGACGGGACCTGGCAGATCACCACCAAAGACGGCACCGAGCGCTTCGACGCGCTGCTGGTGGCCAACGGCCATCACTGGAATCCCCGCTGGCCCGAGCCTGCCTTCCCGGGCTCCGAGAGCTTCGACGGGATCCAGATGCACGCCCACTCGTACATGAACCCGGACTTCCTGGCCGACAAGGACGTGGTGGTCCTGGGGATGGGCAACAGCGCGATGGACATCTCGGTGGAGGCGTCCTACGTCGCCAGGAACGTCTACCTGGCGGCACGCCGCGGCGCCTACATCGTCCCGAAGTACATCTTCGGCAAGCCGACCGACCAGCTAGGGGGCTGGGTCAATCCGAGGATCCCGTTCAAGATCCGCCAGAAGTCGGTCGCGGCGCTGGTCAACACCTACGTCGGCAACCTCGAGCAGTTCGGGCTGCCCAAGCCCGACCACGAGTTCGGCGAGGCCCACCCGACGATCTCCAGCCGGATCCTCGACCGCATCACCCACGGCGCGATCACCGTCAAGCCGAACATCAAGTGCCTGGATGGTGACGAGGTCGAGTTCGAGGACGGCACCCGGGTTCACGCCGACGTGGTGATCTACTGCACCGGCTACAAGATCACCTTCCCGTTCTTCGACGAGGACCTGATCTCTGCGCCCGACAACCGGATCGACCTCTTCCGGCGCGTCTTCCACCCGGAGATCGACAACGTCTTCTTCATCGGGCTCCTCCAGCCGCTCGGCGCGGTGATGCCGCTCTCCGAGGCCCAGGGGAGCTGGGTCGCCGAGTACCTGGCCGGCGACTATGCGCTGCCGTCCGAGGCCGAGATGCGGCGCTTCATGGCCGAGGACATGGCCGCGATGCAGAAGCGCTATGTCGCCTCCAAGCGCCACACGATCCAGGTCGACTTCGACGATTACCTCTTCGACCTCGACCGGGAGCTCAAGAAGGGACGCCAGAGGGCCGACAGCCAGGGCCACCGCCTCCCGGTCGCGCCGCTGGCCGCCGGCGAGCCCGTCGCCGCGTGAGCGCGGGGACGGCGGCCGCCAGCCCCGCGCCCGCGGAAGGGGCACCGGGGCGCAGGGAGGCGAACAAGGCGGCCAACCGGGCGGCGATCCTCGGTTCGGCGCGGGAGGTCTTCACCGAGATGGGCTACGGCGCCGCCTCGGTCAGGGACATCGTCCGGCCCACCGGCCTGGCCACCGGCACCTTCTACAACTACTTCCCGGACAAGGAGTCGGTCTTCCGGGAGCTCGTCGAGGAGATCGTCACCGAGGCCCGCGAACGGGTGCGTGCCGCCCGCCAGGAGGCCTCGGACCCGGTCTCCTTCATCGCGGACGCCTTCCACGCCTACTTCTCCTACGTGGCTGATGAGCCGGGCACGGCGGCTTTTCTCCGGCGAAATGTCGGCACGATCCGCGCCTACTTCGACGATCCCGCCGTGGGGGCGGGGGTGGCCGAGCTCCAGGAGGACCTCGATGCGGCCGTGCGCGCGGGGGTCCTGCCGGCCCACCAGACGCGCCTCATGGCGCCGATGATGATCGGCGCCGGGCTGGAGATCGGCTTCCGGATCCTCGACGACCCGGCAATCGGGGCCGACGAGGCCGTCGCGTTCCTGCGCGAGGTCTACCTGGGCGCTTATGAGCGCCTCGCGTCATCCTGAGCGAACGAATATCGCGCAAATAGCGCTAATTGGCCGCCGCAGGAGGGGGCAGAGCGGCGTTCGTGCGTGCTCTTACGAAGGACGTGTCCGACGAGACCACGCTCACCCCGCCTTCCCGCAGTGGCCGCATTGGCCCGCGTGCCGACACCGAGGAGCTCGTCCTCGCGGTCGTCTCCCGCCATGCCGAGGGCCTGCTGAGGCTGGCCCGGCGCCACAGCCTCTGCTCCTCCGACGCCGAGGACGCCTACCAGCGCGGGCTCGAGATCTTCCTGAAGCACGCCCCCAGGCTCGATCCCGAACGCGCACCGGCCTGGCTGAGGACGGTTGTCAAGCACGAGGCGATGGCGGTGAGGCGATCCCGCCAGCGTGACCTGGCCCCGGCTCAGTACGACTTCGACGCGGTGGAGGCCTCGGCTTCGCCCTCGCCCGACGAGCAGGTCGCCGGATTCGAGCGCGTCGCACGCTCCGCCGAGGCGCTGGCCACCCTCAAGCCCCAGGAGGTCAAGGCCCTCTGGCTGCGGGCGCAGGGGAACAGCTACGACGAGATCCAGGAGGAGACCGGCTGGACCAGGACCAAGGTCAACCGCTGCCTCTACGAAGGGCGCCGCGCCTTCCTGGCCCGTTACGCCGGCATCGAGTCCGGTGAGGAGTGCCGCCGCTGGGAGCCGGCGCTCTCGGCGCTGGCCGACGGTGAGGCCGGACAGTCCGAGCTCGTCGCACTGAGGACGCACCTGCGCAGCTGCGCCGGCTGTCGGGCGACGGTCCGCGAGATCCACCGCTCGGCCCGCCCGGTGGCGGCGGTCTTCCCGGCCGGCGGCCTTGTCGTGGCCACCGGGCAGGCCGAGGCCACCGGCCAGGCGGCCCTGCGGGCTTGGGAGGCGCTCACGGCCTGGCTCTTCGAGCGTGCCGTGCTGGCGGTCACCCGCGTCCAGGTCCTATTCGAGGCGATCGTCGCCTCCGCCGGCAAGGGAACGGCGGTCGTCGCGGCGGGCGCTGCGGTGGCCAGCGGCGGCACCGTGGCCATCGACCAGGCCGGCCGTGGCTCCGGTCCGGCCCCGGGGAGGGAGGCCCGGCCGGGTCTGGTTGCCGCTGCGGCCGACGCGGTCGACGTTGCCCGCCGGGTCGAACGGCGCGAGAAGCGCCGCGAGGCCGCCGACCGGGTCCGCGCCGCCGCCCAGGCGCCTGGCGTCCCCACGGCCGAAGGCCCGCCCGCCGCGCCGGCGGTACCGGTGCAGTCCGCGCCCGCCCCTGAGCCGGCCTCGGGAGAGGCTCCTGCGCAGGAGGCCTCGGGCGCCGAGTTCGGGCTCGAGTAGCCCCCGGCGCCGCAGGCCGGTGCCGTCCGCGGCGGCGCGTAGCGTCCTGCCGGACCACCCAACCTCTCCCTCCCGGAGGTCCAGTTGTCTCTCTGCTTCATAGAACCCCAGGACGCGATTCGGGTCATCGCCGAGTCGGTCGGGCGTGACGCGCGCCGCCAGATCCTCGGCGAGCTGGTGCGCGCCTGGGTGGACGAGATTCCCGAGCACGAGCTCGAGGCCCATTACTGCCGGGCCATCGCCGATCTCGACGAGCACGACCTCTCGATGCTCGCCGCCTGGCACGCTTCGCTTGAGGTTGGCCACCCGGTGGCCAACCGCGACTTCCTGGTCGGTGTATTCGGCTCCCTGGGTGAGCATCGTCGCGAGGCCCTGAAGATCGCCGCGGGATTCCGCGGGGAGGAGGCCTTCGAGGCCGGCGTATCGGAGGAGCAGGCGCTCGAGACCGTCCTGCCGCACCTCGACCGCGAGCGCTGCGCGGACCTGGCGGAGGAGTGCCTGGAGCTCTACCTCTGGGATCGCATGGGGTCCGACAACTAGGAAGGACTCCCGCGCCGGCTCAGCTGCCGGAGCGCGGCGGGATGCTCGCGGCGGGCTCGGTCACCTCGGTGGCCGTCCCATCGACGTCGTAGTCGGGCGAAGGGCGGCGCCGGCCCGCGTAGCGGTATCCGCGCGAGCCCCACCGGGCCCCGCGAACCCCCCAGACAACGGGGCGTCCCATTCCGCCCACGCCGATGTCGATCGCCCGGGCGACCATGAAGCGGCGCACGATGTCGCGCGTGCCGGGAATGAGCATCAGCAGGCCGACCAGGTCGGTCACGAAGCCGGGGGTGAGAAGCAGCGCTCCACCGAAGATGACCAGGCCACCGTCGGCGGTCTCCTTCGCGGGGACCTTGCCGCGGTTCAGGGCCGAGGTAAAGCGCCCCCAGGCCTTCGAGCCCTCGTGCTTCATCAGTACGGCGCCGATGACGGAACTCAGGACCAGCAGGCCGACCGTCCACCACGGACCCACCAGCTGGCCGACCTGGATGATCACGAAGATCTCGATCAGCGGGACGATGATCAGGGCGGCTACCAGCAGTGGCATGCACCCAGATGGTAGGGGCGCCTGACGTTGCCTGCGAAGGCAGGCCCTGCCCGACCCGGAACGAGAGCGGGCGCCCGAAGGCGCCCGCTGGATGGTTCGAACCTGCGGGCGCACCAGCGCCCGTAGCCGCTACTTCGGCGCGCTGGGGATGCCCCACGGCCAGGTCTGGCCGTCGGCCCAGTAGCTGTTGCAGGTGAACTGCTCGATACCTGCGCCCAGGTTGATGGACAGGCTGGTCAGGGTGCCCTTGGCCTTCTTCGAGCTGGAGAACTTGCCCTTGAACGAGAGCTGTCCCGAGGTGGACGGAACCGCCGAGTTGCCGGTCGTCGCGTAGGTGACGCTGGAGATCGGGCTACCGACCTCACCCTCGCCATAGTTCGCGTTGACCGAGAACGAGCCGCTCCGGCCGATCTTCACCGGACCACGCGAAGCGGAGCCGTCGGCGTTGCTCAGGAACCGGTACGTGATCGTGGGAGTGAACGTGCTCCCCGGGGCGGTGCCGGCCTGCTGGCAGCCCTGCGGCTGGCCGCCGCTGGTGACGTCCGAGGGCTGGTCGGCGGCCCAGAGCGTGTACTTGGTCAGCACGAGCTTGGTGACGCTGCCCTTGCTGACGGAGATCGAGATCGGGGTGCGGAAGTCGCCACCCTCGTCACCGCTGTTGGCAAGGACCGACCCCTTGTAGGTGCCGCTCTTGACCTTGACCGACTTGGCCGGGGCCATTGCCGGAACTGCGGCAACCATCAGGGCCGACGCCGAAAGGGCGACGACGAAACGAGAAACTGCTGTTTTTCTATTCATGGCCCGAGGGTAATCGATCCGTAGATTCCGCGAGCCGGGTCTCGGTGGGCCGCGTCCGGCTGTCGCTTGATGTTCGGCATCCGCTGGTGGCTAAGATCGCCGCCATGGCAACTGTCGACGATGTCGAAAAGGCCCTCACCAACGTGATCGACCCCGAGCTCGGGCTCGATTTCGTCGAGCTGGGGCTGATCTACGGCATCGAGGTGGACGGGGGCAGCGTCTCGGTTACCTACACCCTCACCACACCGGCCTGCCCGATCGGGCCGATGGTTGCCCAGCAGATCGAGGAGTTCGTCGGCGAGCTGGACGGAGTCGAGTCGGTCGAGTCCTCGATGATCTTCACTCCTCCGTGGTCACCGGAGATGATGAGCGAAGACGCGAAGTTCGCTCTCGGCTACTAGCCGGCCGGAATCCCCCAGCTCACCCGGTCGCGGACCGGCTTCGGCTCAGACGGTTTCGGTTTCGGCCGCCGCGGCGGCCTTCGAGATCGCGAGGAGCTCCTCGATCGAGTCGCGCAGCCCGTCGGTGAGCACGTCGATGTCGTGGAGGGCGTCGTAGTCGCCCAGTAGTCCGAAGTTGAGCTCGCCGTCGTAGCTCATGATCGCGATCGCCAGGGCGTGGTTATTGGGGAGGAAGGCGACCGGGAAGATCTCGAGCAGGCGCCGACCCTCCACGTAGAGCGGGAACTGGGGACCCGGGACGTTGGTGACGATCAGGTTGAAGAGCCGGGTTGAGAAGTTCAGCCGCGAGGCCTGGGCGAGGATCGTCGGCGCCGTGAAGTTCATCGCGCCGGCGATCACCTCGGCCCCGAGGGCCTGCTTGGAGCTCTTCAGGTCGTCCATCGACTTGCGCACCACGGCAAGGCGCGCCTCCGGGTCCTCGATGTAGATCGGCAGTGGGGCGCTCATCGCCGTGATCCTGTTGCCGAGCTGGTGGTGCTCGTGCTCGGAGCGCACCGAGACCGGCACCTCGGCCTTCAGCTCCATGCCCTCGGTGCGCACCCCGCGCGAGACAAGCCAGGTGCGCAGCGCACCGCTGACGACGGCCAGCACTGCGTCGTTGACCGTTCCGCCCAGGGAGTTCTTGATCGCCTTGAAGTCTGCGAGGCTGGCCTTGACGACCCGGAAGTGGCGGTGGGGGCCGATCGGGACGTTGAGCGGGTTGTCCGGCGCCGGGTTGGCCCCGGCCCAGGCGAACTCGGCGAGCCCCTGGACCCCGTCGCGGATTCCGTCGAAGGCGTACTGGGGGTTGGTGACCGTGGAGACGACGCTCCGGGTGCTCTTCACCAGGGCCTTGGTGGCGCTCAGCATGCTTGAGGCGACCATCGTGCTCGCGCCGGGTGAGCGGGCCGGCTCCCACGCCTCGTCCGGGTGCTTGATCTCCGTTCCCTCGGGACTCAGGTCGAAGAGCACGGTCGCGAGGTCGACGCCCGAAACCCCGTCGATCAGCGCGTGGTGGGTCTTGGAGAGGAGCGCCCAGCGGCCATCCTCGAGTCCCTCGACCATCCACAGCTCCCACAGTGGCCGGTCCCGGTCGAGCTGCTGGGAGAAGACCCGGGAGACCAGGCGCAGCAGCTGGCGCTGGTCACCGGGGCTCGGGAGCGCGGTCTGGCGGACGTGGTAGAGGATGTTGAAGTCGGGGTCGTCGACCCAGACCGGACGCGCCGAGTTGAGCGGCGGGAAGCCCAGGCGCTGGCGGTAGCGGGGGACCAGGTGGAGGCGGCTGCGGATCAGGTCCAGGACGTCGTCGAACGGCGGCGGCGGCCCCTCGAATACGGCGACCCCGCCGACGTGCATGTGCGCCGACTCGTCCTCCTGGGCGAGGAAGGAAACGTCGATGGCGGAAAGCCGGTCGAAGTGCTCCTGGGCCATCGGGACAGACTAACCGCACAGGGCGTTTTCGCGGAAATTGCGCAACTGGCCCACCGGGGTGCGCTCCGGGCTACGCTCGCTGGCGATGGCAGGCAATGGTGATCCCGGCGGCGGTGGCTCTGGCGGCCGCGTGAGGCTGCTGGTAGTCGTCCTGGTCGTCCAGCTCGTCGTGGCGGCGGCGCTGATCATCTTCGTGATCGCCGGCTGGCCGTGGGTCGACCGGGCCCCTGCCAGCCCGGCACGCGCGGCGGCCGTGCCCGAGCGCTTCCTTCCAGGAGTTCCGGGCGACTCGGTTCCCACACCGACCGCCGACCGGTTCGACTCGGCCTATGCGTTCTCGCTCCTGCGCCGCCAGGTCGAGCGCTACGGCTGGAGACCGGCTGGCTCGCCGGCCCTGCGCCGGCTCGCCACCGACCTGAAGGGGCGGCTCCCCGGCGGGCGGCTCGAGGCGCTGGGCCCTCGCCACCCGGGTCTGCGCAACGTGACCGGGGTCATTCCCGGCCGCAGGCCGGCGATCCTGGTGGCCGCCCACTACGACGTGGAGGCCCGCCCACGCGGCTTCGTCGGCGCCAACGACGGGGCGGCGGGAACCGCGGCCGTCGTGGGGATAGCCCGCGCCCTGGCGGCCTCTCCGGTCCCCGGGGGCAGGGAGGTTCGCTTCGCCCTCTTCGACGGCGAGGAGGAGCCGGCCGGTTCGACCGACCATTACCGGGACGGGCTCAGGGGCTCGCGGGCCTACCTCCGGCGCCATCCGGGCGAGGTGGGGGAGCTGGTCCTGCTCGACTACGTCGGCGCGAGGGGGCTGAGGCTGCCCCGCGAGGGAAGCTCGAACCGGAAGCTCTGGGCCCGGCTGCGCGCCGCGGCCGGCAGGGTCGGGGTGTCAGAAGCCTTTCCCGACGAGACCGGCGCCACCGTCTACGACGACCACACCCCCTTCCTGCTGGCCGGCATCCCGGCAATCAACCTGATCGACTGGGGCTATCCCTGGCGGGACACCCTGGCCGATGACATGTCGAGGGTCTCGGCCCGGTCCCTGGACGTTTCCGGGGAGGCCGTGGTCGAGCTGGTCGATGAGCTCAGGCGGCGTTGAGCGACGTACACTGGAAGCCTCGTGAACGCGCCGAAGAAGATCCTCCTGGCCGCCCCTCGCGGCTACTGCGCCGGGGTCGACCGCGCCGTCCAGACCGTCGAGCGCGCGCTCGAGCTCTACGGCGCCCCGGTCTACGTGCGCAAGGAGATCGTCCACAACAAGCACGTGGTCGAGCAGCTCCGTGAGAGAGGGGCGATCTTCGTCGACGAGCTCGACGACTCGATCCCCGAGGGGGCAACGACCGTCTTCTCGGCGCACGGCGTGTCGCCTGCGGTCCACGCCGACGCCGAGCGGCGCGGCCTGAAGACGATCGACGCCACCTGCCCCCTCGTCACCAAGGTCCATCGGGAGGCCGTCAAGTTCGCCGAGGACGGCTACACGATCGTCCTGATCGGCCATGACGGCCACGAGGAGGTCGAGGGGACCATGGGGGAGGCCCCGGACTCGATCGTCCTGGTCGAGACCGTCGACGACGTGGACCGCCTCGAGGTCGACGATCCCACCCGCCTGGCCTTCATCTCGCAGACCACCCTTTCGGTGGACGAGACGCGCGCGATCATCGAGCGCCTGCGCGAGCGCTTCCCCGAGATCGTCGGGCCCCGCACCGACGACATCTGTTACGCGACGACCAACCGGCAGGCCGCGGTCAAGGAGCTCGCACCCCTCTGCGAACTGGTTCTGGTAATCGGCTCGCGAAACTCCTCGAACTCCAACCGGCTCGTCGAGGTCGCACGCGAGCACGGCGCGGAGTCCTTCCTGATCGACAACGAGCAGCAGGTTCGCCCCGAGTGGCTTGAGGGCGTGGAGACGCTCGGAATCACGTCGGGGGCCAGCGCACCGGAGGAGCTGGTCCAGCGCCTCGTCGAGCTCCTGTGCGCCGACGGCGAGACCGAGGTCGAAGAGTTCACCGTCGTCGAGGAGGACGTGCGCTTCATGATGCCCAAGACGATCCGCCAGGCGATGGCGGCCGCCGAGGGCGCCGGGCCGGTCGCTACGAGCTGAGCCAGGCCCGGATCTCGTCGCCGTGCTCGCCCAGTCGCGGAGGTCGGCGGCTCGGTGCTACCGGCGTCCTTTCCATTGAGATTGGTGAGCGCGTGGATCGCACGCCGTCCAGCTCGACGACCGGGTCGAGGCCGAGCCCGGAGGCGAACTCGTAGGCGGTCTGCACGTCGTTGACCGGGCCGGCGGGGACGCCGGCCGCGATCATGGCGGCGGCCCACTCCCGTGCGCTCCGGCCTGAGAGCGCCG